>JAFGPA010000009.1 GCA_016926175.1 Microcaldota archaeon | reverse complement strand
TTCTGTTTCTCCGGATGGAACCCGCTGTGCCGGAATATGATTGTGTCCTGCTCCGGAACGGCTTCGTTCTGTTTCTCCTGATGGAACTTTTTTTGCATTCATCCTTTCTGCAGCAATACTTGCCAGGTTCGGATTGGTTGCCTGGAGATGCTGTAAAAACGCCTGCCGGGTCATTTGTTCTGCCTGCTGCTCTGAACTTGGCCTGTTTGAAACTACCTGTGAAGTGATTGATCTGAGAGCCTGGGTGCTGAGATCAGACAGTTCAGGAGTTATTGCCATCATATCTGCAATTGTCCGGTTGGCAGTTTGCCGTGTCCTGCTTGCGTGGAGGAATGCTTGCGCCATGCAAAAAATAATCAGAATATATTTAAAAAATAACGGGTATTGATTGAATCATGGAAACAAGCAAAAATAGTTATATCGCCCAGACAACAGCCTATCTGAAAAACAAGAATTATGAAAAGGCCTATTCATGTGCAAAGGAACTGCTCCAGGCATTCCCGGGGGAGATGGTTGGACATTATCTTGCTTCAGCTTCAGCTTTCTGGCTGAAAAAATACGATGAATCTGCACTGGAAGCAAAGCGCGCTTTCAACAAGGCAAGCGGGGATGACATGATACCGTGCGCAATAATGGCAGCTACTGCATATTATGAACTCAGCCAATATGACAAAGGGATGGAAATACTCAGGTTTGTTGAAAACAGAAAGATGAGTGAGGGGATAGAAAGGCTCATGTTTATCTTTTCATTGGCAAAAAACGACGGAAGGGAAGCTGCGGTCCATCTTAATGAACTTTACCGTCTGAATGAAGAGGCTGCACGGGAAATGCTGATAAGGTATCTTGGTTAATCCCTTTTTTTCATGCGTTCCCGGACAAGCTTATTTTCAGGAGAAACCAGAACATAGGAACGCTGATAGCCGGCATGTTCAAGATATATTGTTTTTTGCCCTTCGGTGGGAAAATCAAGGGGGGTTTTTCCAAGCTCCCTTAGAAACATTGTCCCGTCAGGCAAAGTTTCCTCTGCAACAACTGAAACATTTGGGATATCAGCTTCGATACGGGCCTTGTAAATACCTTCATAACCTGTTTTTTCAACAGGCAGATAGTGGCTTGCCAATACCCCGGATCCAGCTAATCCGGCTGCAATGGAAGAATAAACCAGCCATTTTCTTGATTTTCCCTTTGCAGAGCCATGTTCTTTGGAATTGTGTTTTTTATCTGGAGAGGATGCAATGACCTGAAGCTTTTTATCTACAATGCCGGTTGCTTCTATGGCTTCAAGAAGCTCTTGTGCCGTCTGGAACCTGTCATCAGGATCTTTGGCAAGGCAGCGCATGATAATTTTTTCCACGGATTCAGGGACCTCGGGTGCAAACGCTCTTACAGAATCAGGATCGCGGGTTTTGTGAAGGAATATAGTGCCCATGTAGCTGCCGGTTTCAAAAGGAACCCTGCCGGAAATAAGCTCATAGAGCGTTATTCCAATGGAATAGATATCGATACGGTGATCATATACCGGAGAATTCTCAGAATCAGGAATTGTTTCGGGTGCCATATAGACCGGAGTTCCCAGCATTACAATGCCATCTGTCAGCCTTGGAGCGCCGTGGGAACTTTTATTCAGCAGCTTGGCAATTCCAAGATCTATCACTTTGACTATTTCATCATCACCATCCCTGACAACAAAGATATTCTCTGGTTTGAGATCCCGGTGAACGACGCCCCTTGAATGGGTAAATGCCAGCGCACAACACACCTGATATATGATGCAAAGGGCTGTTTTTATGCTGACTTTCTTTTCCGGGCTTTCATCCATTATAGTTCCAAGGTCCTTGCCATCGAGATACTCCATGGCAAAGAACGGCCTTTTCATGACCTCACCAACCTCATAGATTTTCACGAAATTCGGATGGTCTATTGCACTGACTATTGATGCTTCACGGAGGAATCTTGTCCGGGTCTCATCATCGGTAACAAGTTTTTCAGAAAGAAGTTTTATTGCAACTCTTGTGCCGTAAGATATGCCGAATGCCCCGGAATCACTTTTATAGCGGCCCTCATATACAGTTCCCATTCCGCCCTCGCCCAGTTCCTGGATAAGCTCATAGTCCATTTTCTGGAATGCCTTTACCATTTCCTGCCTGAACCTGGCAGAAGGGATCATAGAATCAAAGTGCCGCATGGTTTCATGCTGGGAATCCTGCCCCGAAGCCGAAGCATACTGTGTACCGCTTTCAGGATCAACTGCATGCCTTCCGAAAACAGATCTGGAAGGCCTTGCTACCAGTGGAACAGGCCTTGAATCATCATTGTGATTAGAGGAATGATATTTTTTCATGTTACATTTCATGGTACAAAATAGATATAAATGCTTGGTATTAATCGGCGCCAATTTTTTTCTTCAGATCAGCTATTTCTTCATGCAGCCGTTTGTCTTTTTTAAGAGGATCGGATTTTGCCTTTTTTTCAAGTTCAGCAAGGCGCGATTTCAGATTTGCTTTTTTTCTTGACAAATCTTTTTTGCTTAGACCCATATTTTCACCCGTCAGGACTGCGAATCAACAGAAGAGCTTATATTCGACAATAAATCAACAACACATATCCGGTTTGATTTGTCCTTGATCTTGTCGACAAGTTCACTGAGCTGTTGAACATCTGCAGCTATCTGGTACTCTTCCAAAACATCATTGGAAACAGTGAATTTTACCTTTCTTCCAAATTTCATTTTTCCACCTTTACAGATATGTACCTGAAAGCTTATTAAGAGATAAATAGAAATTAAAAATTAAAAGAGAGATTCCAAATAAGCATTAAATCTAGAATCTTGATCTTGGTTTGTAACAATCCCTGCAATATACCGGTCTGCCTTCTTTTGGCTGGAACGGTACCTGACAGGCTTTTCCGCATTTTGCGCAAGTCGCATCATACATTTGCCTGTCTTCACGGTCATTCATATTTTCACCTATTTTACTCTGAGCATTAAAACTCAGGCATACATATATTTGTTCTTTGTGTTTAAAAACATACCGATGCTTGCTATTTTTCGGTTTTTGGGGGATTTTGCTTATTTTTCAGGAGTTCTTGCTAATTTTTACATGATTTTGCAAATTTAGAAAAGCATGCTTCAGGCACCCGTCGTAACAATTAAAAATATGAGATTGTTTAATGAAGGTATGTCACCACTATCCAAAAGTTTATCCCTGCTTTTGCTGTTTGCAGGCATTGTATTTTCCACTGCACCTGAATGGATTGCAGAAGGAATTGAACTTGAATACGCTGTGGGGGGAGATAAAGTTGTTTTTTCAGTTGTTGAAAGAACCTCCACTGAAATCAGGGTAGAAATCAGAAGCGGCACCTCAGTAAGAACCGCAGTTGAAAATACAAGCATAATATCAGGACAGTTCTGGTTCGACCAATCATTGCTTGAAAATGCTTCGAAATACCAGTACATCGAGGAATTCCTGGTGAATAGCGAAGGAAGCCAGACGTTTATTGGAGAGAGATGGGATACCTTAACCCTTGAAACAACACTCAGCGGAGCCAAAACCACCAGAATATACGACAGGAAAACCGGCCTTATGCTGAAGCAGACCGTCAGTGCGGAAGGTGCACCAACGGTAACATTATTAAAACATAATATGGGGGGGCAGGAACCGGTTCCTGAACCTGAAGATCCGGAATCTGTAATTGAGGAAAACGAACCGCCCGCAATTAATAAAGATCCTGCTGAAACTGCAGTTCAGGAAGAACAGGAAAATAAACCTGAGACTGCAGCTCAGCCGCAGGTGACAACTATTACGCCAACAGCAGTGCAGACTTCCAATGAAGAGCAGCCCAAAGCCAAAAAGCCCTGCATTCCAGCAGCAATGCTTCTTGCACTGGCAGCGTTCGTTGCCACAAAAAAATAATTTTTTTCTTTTTGGGAGTAATTCCGTAGCCGATCTTTTAGCGGGTATGCGGCACCATGAATGAATCTGGTTGCGGCATTTTTTACGGCATAAATAATAATATTATGGTTCTGTTAATCATATGCACCTCATAATATTTGCTCATCCGGATAACAAGGGAAGTCATAATGCTGCAATTCTAAGGTATGTAATGAGGTATCTTAAAGCAAAGTCCGCAGAATTCGAAGTTATTGATCTATATGCCGACAGATTTGATCCTGTACTCAGGCTAAGCCCTGAAAGCGAAGAGAAAAAAATGCTTGTTGAAAGATACAAGAACCTTATAACAAAGGCAGAAAAACTCGTATTTATCTCTCCAGTCTGGTGGTATAACCTGCCGGCAATTCTGAAAGGTTTTATAGACATTATTTTTAGTCCCGGATTTGCCCATGATTTCAATCCGGGGGATGGTGGCTTAAAAAAGAGGTTAAGCGGCAAGAAAGCCATAATTATCAATACATTCGGACGCAGTGAAAAGGAGTTTGACAAAAATGGCAATGAACCTCAGATCATTTTCGATAAAGCAATTCTGGAATTCTGCGGCATTGAAGTTGTATCCAGGATCAACTGGTTTGATGTGCGGCCGCCTTCACTTGTGCCTGTAGAAATTACAAGAAAAATAAACAGGGTATTATGAAAATTGCTCCCGGGGTACGGCGGCTGTCATCTTCCGGAATGCCGGTTATGTTGGCGTGAATGCACATTCCTTGGTCCGCACCTGTGCCTGCCCTGCGGTTTGGGGCCGTCAGCACATAAAAGGTTGATGACTTTTCCTTCCCGGCCCATTCTGCCGGTCCTCCCGATACGATGAAGGTGGGTTTCCTTGTCCTCAGCTTCATCATAGTTTACTATCAGATTAACATCGTCAATATGCAGGCCCCTTGCTGCAACATTTGTAGCAACAAGGATTGAAAGCCCTCCCTCACGGTATTGGTTCAGCACCTTGAGCCTTCTGGGCTGGGGCATGTCACCCTGCAGCATTCCAACTTCATTGAAGCCGCTCTTCTCCAGCCTCCTCTTAAGGCCCATAACCCCCCTTTTGGTTCTTGCAAAGACAAGAATTTTCATTCCATTGTGCAAGTTGAGGATATCCCTGAGCTTAGAAAACCTTTCTGAGAACTGGACTTCAATTTTTTGTTCATGGACAGTTGAGACAGGGGCCATTTCGCCTATGGTTATCAGTTCAGCATCAGGCATGTAACGCAGGGAGATCTTCTTTATTCCCTCATCTATTGTAGCTGAGAAAAGAAGTGACTGCCTTTCTGCCGGCATCATGTCAAGAATTGAGAGTACATCATTCTGGAATCCCATATCAAGCATATGGTCGGCTTCATCCAGCACAATTGCATTGAACTGTGACATGTCCATTTTGTCCCTTCGGACCAGATCAAGAAGACGCCCGGGCGTTGCTACAAGAACATCATAATGTTTTTTCAGCTCCCGCATCTGCTTGGTTATTGGCGTACCTCCATATACAGCATAGATGCGCAGCTGGTGGACCTGACACAGGCCATTCATTTCTTTTGTAACCTGCACTGCAAGTTCCCTTGTGGGCACAAGTACAATGGCTTTGCATAACTTTCCTGCAGCTATTCTCTCCATCAGGCCAATGGAAAACGCGGCAGTCTTGCCAGTACCTGTCTGGCTCCTGACAATCAGGTCCCTTCCTTCCATTATTTTTGGGATCGTCCTTTTCTGGACCTCGGTTGTTTCCTCATAGCCATAATTTTTGATTGACCTGAGGCTCTTTTCACTTAGTTTTAATTCTACGAATTTCATTTATTTCACTTTTTCAGAAGCAGTTTTAATTTGATTCTGGGTAGGATAAAAAAGATATAAAGGCCTCCATTATATAAAACTGCCTAAATTATCGGGAATGATCCAAACGATCAGATTAGACCCTGTTGGAATCCAGGGATGCTTGTATATTGGCCAGTAAACCAGAAATGAATATCCTGTTGGATTTGTCATTTATTCTATCAACCAGTTCACTAAGCTTATTGACATCTCCACTGATATCAAATTCAAGCAAATCATCATTCTGAACAATAAATTTTACGCTTTTTCCAAATTTCATTATTAAGCACCCATACTATTATGACAGGCAATGTTTATTAAGTGCCACTTTTATTTACCAATGATAACAAGGGGGAATATATGCTCCTGCCGGGATTCGAACCCGGGTCCTCAGAGTTCCCTGAACTTTTAGCATGCTCGTTTTGATAGAACTTTTCCTAAAAGTCCGTGAGAGTCTGATATCCTGGACCGGAATGTCCAAACATTGACTGATTTTTTCATTATGGCTTTTGATGAAACTTTTGCCATAAGTTTGACATTAGTCAAAAGTTTCCTAGACTACAGGAGCCTGGAGAACATGTTAAAGAAAAGAATTTAAAAAACAGATTTACTTTTTTCGCTTGGGTTTTTTTACTGTTTTCCCGGCAGGCTTCTTTTTCATGGTATTTGCTTTTTTCACGGATTTTTTTATCGGCTTCTTTTTCTTGGCTGTTTTTGCTTGGGCTTTTTTCTTTGCGGCTTTTTTCGCCGGGGTGGCAACTGTTTTCTTAACTGCTGTTTTCTTTACGCTGTGAGTCAGTTTTGGAGCATCTCTCGCATGGGATTTCATCTTTTCAACTAACGATCTGATAAGAGCTTCACCTTTATTTCGCATCATTTTTCACCTTTTTCACATACAACGGAGTATCACGGACCATGATTAGATTGTTGATATCATAGGACGGAACAAGGGGGGCGTAAATGCCAATGTCGCGTTTTTCATATGGATTGAGCCTGAGATCAGCTTCGGGCCTTTTGTCTTTTGCAGGAAGTTCGAATCTCGGAAGCAATGCACTCTGGAATTCTGCAGCTGATGCAACGAGGCTCTGCTTTTCATCAGGCGTAAGGGGAAGTGCAGCCGCAGCTTTCAGAATTTCAGGAATTACCGAAACTGCATAAGGATCCCTTGCATGCTGCTGCATGAATTTCAATACAGCAGTCTTCATTTTGACCGGGTCATTTTTTGCATCGGCTTTCAGTTTTTCCCAGGTTTTTTGAGCATCTTCCATTCAGATCACTATCTACAATAAAGCTTAATTTACTTATCTATATAAATGATACTGCGATTTCTATGGAATTTAATAGGCCAGATTTGAAAAGAATCACAGATTATGTTTGGGAAATACCAAAATCATACAAAGAAGGGATGCTGGTTCCTGCAAGGATTTATGCAAGCAGTGGGCTGATTGGCAAGCTGGACGATCATGTTTTTGACCAGATAACAAATGTTGCAACTCTGCCAGGCATCCAGAAGTATGCATTCTGCATGCCTGACGGCCATTCAGGCTACGGATTTCCTATTGGCGGAATGGCTGCCATGGATGTCAATGAGGGAGTAATCAGCCCGGGGGGAATCGGATTTGACATTAACTGCGGCATGAGAGTAATCAAAACGAATCTGACAATTGATGATGTTCAGCCAAGGCTTATAGACCTTGTAAACAGACTATTCGAAAAAGTACCCTCAGGAATTGGAAGGACGGGTTTCGTAAAAGCAGATGCGGCAGCTTTCAGGAGAATAATTGAAGAAGGGGCTGAATGGGCGGTAAACCAGGGATTTGGCTGGAAAGATGATCTTGAGGTTACTGAACTGAATGGAAGGGCAGAAGGTGCAGACAATAAAACTGTAAGCGACAAGGCCGTAAAAAGAGGAAAAGACCAGATAGGGACTCTGGGATCCGGAAACCATTATCTGGAAATTCAGCATGTCAGGCCTGAAAACATAGCTGATGAACAACTCGCCAGGAAATGGGGAATTTTCGAAAACCAGATCATTGTGATGTTCCACTGCGGATCGCGCGGATTCGGCCACCAGGTCGCAACAGATTACCTTAATCTTTTTCTTAGCGTAATGGAAAGCAAATACAAGATAAAAATCCTTGACCGGGAGCTTGCTTCGGCCCCTTTCAATTCCAAAGAAGGGCAGGATTATTATTCAGCAATGAAATGCGCGGTCAACATGGCATTTGCAAACAGGCAAACCATAGTCCACCTGGTAAGAGAGACGTTTTCTGAAATTTTCGGGCAGGATGCCGAGGATCTTGGAATGAAGCAGATCTATGATGTTTCACACAACAGGGCATCTCTGGAAAAGCACAAGGTCGATGGGGAAACAAAAGAGCTCATAGTACACAGAAAGGGGGCTACTGCCGCATATCCGCCCGGGCACGAACTGCTTGTGAACAGATACAAAGATGATGGCCAGCCAATAATAATCGGAGGAAGCATGGAAACAGGAAGCTATCTGCTTGCAGGTGTTGAATCAGGAAGTCAGACATTCTACACAACAGCCCATGGGTCAGGAAGAACCATGAGCAGAACAGCGGCAAAGCAAACCTGGAAGGGGGAGCAGCTCCAGAAAGATCTTCAGAAAAGGGGCATTTACATAAAAACAGGCTCATTTGCAGGACTGGCAGAAGAAGCCGGCGGGGCTTACAAAGACATTGATGAAGTAATTGATACTGCTCATCAGGCGGGCATTTCCAAAAAAGTAGTGAAACTTGTGCCCATAGGCAATGTAAAAGGATGATGGCGTGCCCAAGAACCTTATATTACGGACAATCCTGCTCCAAATAGGAAAAAGAAGCAAACAATATAAACAAAATCGCACAGTAGATTAATGGATGAACCGAAGCTTCGATGATATGAGCAAATTTTGCCAAGCGTATGAGAAGCCAAGGGGACTGGTGTAAAAATGGGATACAGATTTGTAGACGGCGTTGCAATTGCAGACGTAAGCTTTCAGGCAGACGGAGAGACCCTGGAGGAGCTTTTTGAAAGCTGCGGCAAAGCATTGACTAATTCCATGGTAACCAGGCTGGAAAGCATTGATGCTGAAAAAGAGATAAAACTTGAGATCGAGTCTGACAATACAGAAAAGCTCCTGTATGAGTTCCTTGATGATCTGATATTCTACAAGGACGCGGAACTCATGCTTTTCAGGAAATACGAAATAAAAATAGACGGAAACAAACTGACGGCAACGCTGGGCGGAGAAAAAATCAACCCGCAAAAACACGAACTTATCATTGACGTAAAGGCAGTAAGCTGGCACATGTTCCGGGTTGAGAAAAAGGAAAAATGGGAAGCTTTTGTCATACTAGACGTTTAAGCTGAATATCTTTTCCATGGCAAGTCTTCTTGTATCAGCATATTCAGAAGTCACTGAGATATACCCAAGACCGATTGAATCATTTCTGCTGGCCAGATGCTCGATTATTGCATTTCTTATTTCAATTGAAGGTGCAGAAGCAAGCTCGATCATGGTTTCCATTTCACATGCCCAAAGCAGTCCAAGAAGCCTGTTTTTGGCAATATCAACAACTTTTGGATCAGAAGATTTTCTGAGTACCATATCGAGAGCGTCAGGATCATCGAGCTCTGAAACTGCTTCGGTTCTTGAAGCCTGCTTTTTTGAATTGAGGGCGGCAAGCATCAGGGCAGCCGGGCTTGTTTTTATGGTTTGCAGCACTGCTGAACGGATAGCAGGATCATCGCTGTCCATCATGCTGATCACGAGCCTTTCATGGCTGGGCAATTTGGACGGCCGTTTTGCTGGATCTGCCTGGTAGGACTTCAGTTTATGCATGGTAAAAATTCAAGCAGATTTAATATTTATAAAAGTTTCGCATCCGTTGCGGGGCCGTATCAGATCATAAGGCACCTGCATTTCCAGGAAATTAAAGAATTGTGCAATAAATAAAAAACATTGGTTTTCAATTAAAAAGCTATGAGAAAAGTACTTATTCTGGGCGCAGCAGGGCGTGATTTTCATAACTTCAATGTTTTCTTCAGGAACAAAAAAGATTATGAGGTGCTTGGTTTTACTGCAACCCAGGTACCGAACATTGCAAACAGAAGATATCCGCCGGAACTTGCCGGAGAATTATATCCAAACGGAATACCCATTTACGATGAGGAGGATCTTGAAAAGCTCATAAAAGAGCATGACATCTATGCAGTATATTTCTCATATTCCGATGTTTCACACGAATATGTAATGCATCTGGCATCAAGAACTCAGGCTGCCGGAGCAAGTTTTGTCCTTCTCGGACCCAGAGAAACCATGCTCAAAAGCAACAGAAAAGTCATTGCAGTGACAGGTATCAGAACAGGAGTTGGCAAAACAACACTGACAAGGAAGATATCCAGCCTTCTCAGGCAAAAGCACGTGATAATAAGGCATCCAATGCCCTACGGAGATCTCACAAAACAGATAGTGCAAAGATTCCAGACGAAGGAAGATCTTGAAAGGTATAATTGTACCGTAGAAGAAAGGGAGGAATATGAGCCTCACATAAAAGGCGGGGATATAGTATACGCCGGGGTTGATTATGAGAAGTTGCTTGCGGAAGCAGAAAAAGAGGCTGAAGTAATAATCTGGGATGGCGGTAACAACGACATGCCGTTCATAAAGCCGGACCTGCATTTTGTTGTCTGTGATGCCCTGAGGCCGGGTCAGGAAATGTGGTATTATCCCGGAGAAACAAACTTTCGTGCTGCCGACGTAGTT
This sequence comes from Microcaldota archaeon, assembly GCA_016926175.1. Taxonomy (GTDB): domain Archaea; phylum Micrarchaeota; class Micrarchaeia; order Anstonellales; family Bilamarchaeaceae; genus Bilamarchaeum. The sequence continues at coordinate 75,504 of JAFGPA010000009.1, read as the reverse complement.
GTCATCAATAAGAGTTCTGAGAATCCTACCGATGTAAAGAGGATCATGAAAAATATTGAAAAGGCAAACCCCGGGGCAATGGTTATTGAAGCGGATATGGAATTGACAGCATCAGAAGATACTGGCCTTTATGGCAAGAAAGTCATAGTCGTCGAGGACGGGCCTACAGTAACCCACGGCGGAATGAAGTTCGGTGCAGGATATGAATATGCTGCAAGGGCCGGAGCAGATATCATTGATCCGCGGCCGTTCGCTGTCGGAACAATAAAAGAAGCATATGCAAAATACGAGCATATGGGAGACATAGTGCCATCGCTGGGCTACTATGGAAAACAGATAGAAGAACTGTCGCAGACAATAAACAACAGCGATGCAGAAATCGTAATTTCAGGAACCCCCATAGCAATGAAGGACATCCTGAAAACGCAAAAGCCGGTTATTGATATTGACTATCATTTCTGCGAGAGAACCGGAAGTTTAAAGAAAGCGATTGAAAAATTCCTGGGCTAATCCTTGTTTTCTCCATTATACCTGCCAGAGTATGAGGTATTTGCTGATTCAAGCAGTTTCATGAACACCATCTGGCCTATTTTCGCATTTTTCTTGAAGGTTATCCCGTGCTCGTTTTTCACAAGCAGCAATGCTTCACTTCTTCCTTCATATCCAGGATCCCAGACCGCACATTCAAGCGTTACTCCGCAGCGAAGCAGCGATGAGCGAGGCATGCACAGCCCGCCAACATCCTTTGGAATCCTTACATATTCATTGAATATTACCTTGTAGGCTCCGGGATTGAGTGTCACTTTTTCATTTTCAAACGGCAAAGGCTCCACATCACTTATCTTTCTCTCCCTGTTGTCAAAATCTATAACTCCTGCATTCTTGAACCGGTAGACTTCTTTCAGCGTGATATCAACACCGCATGGCTGATACTGGCTGCTGTGCAAAACTTCAAGAACATTAGAATTCTCCAGGTGCTGTTTAGGTAAAATCATAGAACCCCTCATTATTATGAGAACGCTAAAGATTTATAATCTTTGGAGAAGTTTGCCATTCATGAAAGGTAAGATGTACATCGGGGGGAAATGGATAGCTGCTGATTCATGGTTTGAAACAAGAAACCCTTCAGACAACAAAATTATTGCAAGATTTCCGGCCGGCACCGAAAAGCATGTTGATATGGCGGTAAATGCTGCCAGGCGATCATTCAGATCCTGGTCAGTAATGCCGCCTCCAAAAAGAGGGCTGATACTCCAAAAAATTGCAGGGAATCTCAGGAAAGACAAGCAAAGGCTCGGGAAAATTCTTGCATCTGAGATGGGAAAGGTGCTTCCGGAAGCACTTGGAGATGTTCAGGAAGCAATTGACATTTTTGAATACATGGCGGGAGAGGGAAGAAGGCTTTTCGGCCATACCACAACCAGCGAACTGAAGGATAAATTCTGCATGACTGTGAGAAGGCCTGTTGGAGTGGTAGGCCTGATAACTCCCTGGAACTTTCCGATTGCAATTCCTGCATGGAAGCTCGCGCCTGCATTGATCTGCGGCAATACGGTTGTTTTCAAACCAAGCTCCGACACACCGCTGTGTGCATATGAGCTTGTAAGGATATTGGTAAAATCAGGGGTCCCTTCAGGTGTGGTGAATTTTGTTACCGGACCGGCATCTTCAGTGGGAAAAAGGATCGTTACTCATCCTGGCATAGACGGACTTTCGTTCACAGGCTCAAAGGAAACTGGAGAATGGATAGCCAGAAATGCAGGCTTGAAAAAAGTCGGCCTGGAACTTGGAGGAAAGAACCCCATAATAGTTATGGATGATGCAGATCTGGAACTTGCAGTGGAAGGTATACTATGGGGAGCTTTCGGAACCACCGGCCAGAGATGCACAGCCGCAAGCAGGGTGCTGGTGCAGTCAGGAATAAGGAAAAGGCTGGTTGCAAGGCTGGCAAAGGCAGCAAACTCAATGAACCTTGGAAGCCCATTGCTGAAAACAACAGATGTCGGCCCTCTAATAAACAAAAAAGCTGCTGAAAAAACGGCAATGTATGTGGATATAGGCAAAAAAGAGGGCGCAAAAATAGTATGCGGGGGAAAAGGAAGCGGCAATTTCTTCAGACCAACGATATTCGAAAATGTCAGGCCGGAAATGAGAATTGCAAGAGAAGAAATATTCGGCCCAGTTTTGTCAATCATTGAATTCAAAAAACCTGAAGATGCCATAGGAATTGCAAATTCCGTTGAATATGGGCTTAGTTCTTCCATTTATACCAAAAGCATTTCCAGCGCATTCAGGGCAATCGAAGGAATAGAAGCAGGCATCACATATGTCAATTCAAGCACCATAGGTTCAGAAGTGCATCTGCCTTTTGGAGGAGTGAAGAAAACAGGCCACACCAGGGAAGCCGGAATCACAGGAATAGAAGAATTTTCCTATCTGAAAACAGTCTATGTCGACTATTCAGGAAAACTGCAGAAAGCACAGATAGATGAATGATTTAAAGATGCAGGAGGAATGGTTAATTATGCATATAATAAAGAAGCTCTACGTCATGCAGCTGACTTATGGGGGCATACCGGAGGACATATATCATTTCCTTCAGGAGAACGAAAGGAAAAAGCTGATTGAAAAAAACGGCAGATTCTTCCTTTCGGAAGAAGAAAGGAAAAAGATAAAGATCGTTCTCACAGGAGGGGTTTATGACATCCTTCATATAGGGCACATTTTCACTTTGGAAGAGGCAAAGAAACACGGGGATGTGCTTGTTGTAGCTGTTGCCCGGGAAAACATGATAAAAAGGAAAAACAGGGAGCCGATACACTCGCAGGATTACAGGGTTCTGATGGTCAGCTCCCTGAAGGCAGTTGATATTGCCATTCCCGGATTTGAGGATAGTGCCCGAATGCTTGAATATGTCAGGCCTGATGTAATTGTATACGGCTATGATCAAAAAGAATTCCTGAAGCCTGAAGGAGTGAAAATTGTAAAGCTTGAAAAAAAGATAGATGATACAAAGTTCAAGACAGGAAAGATAATCGAAGAACTCGGCATATAAGTTTATAAACATTTGATGGGTTTTAGCTTCATGTTAGGATTTCTAGGCCAGTTCAAATCAGCAACCCTGCAGGCAGAGCCTGAAGAAAAAAAGAGTGGGAAATCAAAATCATCAAATTCAGAAGAATTCCTAAAATCAGCCAAAGCACAGAAATTCATAGGCAAATGGTCAAACAAGAAAAAGGATGGAAAATCAGTATATACGAAAAGGGGCATAACAAGCCTCCTCGGGGCTTTGTTTGGCGGTTCTGACGACGATGATGACGCCCTCAACAAAGCGGACGACATATTATCCAAGTTGGGGAGCATGGATGGCCTTGAAGGATTCCTTGTGGGCTGGAAAGCCAGTACAGAAGGATTGATGAAGGGATTGAAAGAAGCAATGGGTGGAAAATGAAACCTAAAGAAAATGACAAATGTCCCGACTGCGGAGGCAAGCTTTTGCACAAGGGAGCATGTCTGGAATGTGAGGTTTGCGGCTGGTGCAGTTGCAAAGAAGCATGATTTTATAAAGTTTTTACAGCAAAGTAGTTTTCTGTGCCTCGGTAGCTCAGTTGGTTAGAGCGGCTGACTGTTAACTTTTAGGAAATAACCAGCCAGTTTTGGGGCGCCTTTTCCTAAAAGGCGCAAATCAGCAGGCCGGAGGTTCGAGTCCTCCCCGGGGCGTTCTTTATGATTTGTATACGCCCATGACACTTCCTTAAATAGAAGGTAGGAAGTGATGTAAAACATTGGAGTGGATATATACGATACGGACAAGAAGATAGGCTCTTATTCTTACCCTAAAAAATACGGGCCCAAATTGAAATTAGGAGCAATTTTTCTCGGAAAATTTAGACAAAATAGACAAATTTGCTTGGTTTTTGTCTATTCTTCATAGTTAACAAAGTTAACAGAACCCCGGCTAATTTGTTGACTTTATAACCTGGAAAAATACAAACCGTTATAAACACATAATACACATATATTATGTGTGATTAATATGGTCAATGTAACACTTACCGTATCTGCAGATCTAAAGAAGAAAATGGAGGCATTTCCGGAGATCAACTGGAGCGAAATTGCAAGGCAGGCTATAAACAGAAAAATCCAGGAACTTTTAATCCTGAGATCAATCACTGCCAAAAGCAAGCTTACAGAAGCAGATGTAAAGGAGATAGGGGACAGGATAAAAAAGGCAGTTGCAGAGAAGCACATGTAGTTCCATGCAGTTTGTTGTCGATACCAATGTCCTGATTTCTGCCCTACTGGCACAATCAAAAACATATGAACTCCTGGCTCTTAATAGCCTGGAATTATTTGTTCCGGAACACTCTTTGGTTGAAATTCACAGAAATAAAAAAGAATTGCAGAAAAAGATGGGTGTTACAGATGAGGAGTTTGAACTTGCTCTTAATCTGATTCTTTCCCATGTTACCGTAATAACTAGAAAACATTATGTGAAATTTAAGGGGAAGGCCAAGAAAATCAGCCCGGATTTCAAGGATTTTCCATTTTTTGCTTTGGCTCTGGCCAAGAAAATACCATTATGGACTAATGAGGTCAGGTTAAAACAACAAAAAGAAGTGATTGTTTACAACACTAAAGATATCGTGCGTCTCTTGTGCCGGTAGTCTTAATATTTTTAGCTACAGTATATTGTGCAAAAACGCATGATGTTGCATGTTTCGGAGAAGACCCGAACACCAGGTTCTGCAATTCCCCGGGCGCATATTTATCTATAAATACAACAGATAATCAAGTGGCAAATTCATGTTTTTTTGTCAACTTCTTGTCTGTGGTAGGAGTTACCCCCACCGATTCAGACTTGTTTTGTGGGTATAACAGTTATCCCCACATTTTTTAAATATTTTTGTGGGTATAACTACTCATGCCTATAAAGAAAAGGACAGTCAAGGGGAAAAAATACTTCTATTTAGAGAGGAATATCCGTATAGGGGATAAAACCTGGAAGACGTTCTCAATTTATATCGGCTCAAAAAAACCAGCCAAAACCGAACTAGCAAAGCTTGAGAGGAAACTTGAGCAAAAAATTATAAAATACATAAGAAACCAGATTTTGAAGCCCAAAACCAGATTCATAGATGAAAAGACAGCCATGAAACTGGAAAGAATAAGGACATCCCATGAGAGGATACTTGCTGAGCTTGACAAAGCCAGCAGAGAGAGATACCTGAAAAGGCAAAGAGAAACATTCATCACGAATACAAATGCTATAGAAGGGAGCCAACTTACTCTTGAGCAGACAAAGAAGATTCTCGATCTCAGGAACAAGTATGAATCTGGGGACAGAGAAGAACTCGAAGTAGTTAATATGGAGCAATGTCTTGAAGCATACGATAAGCTATTGGACCAAAAAGCAGAGCTGACTGAAAAGGTTATACTAAGGCTGCATTTGTTGCTTCTGAAAACCATACCAACATATGAGGGTTATGCTGGGGTTTGGCGGCCAGTTAATGTTTATATAAGGGGCTCTGGATATGATTTTCCACCATGGAAAGATGTCCCGACGCTCATGACTGAACTGCTAAAATGGTATGGAAAGAACAAAGACGGGGTACATCCGGTTGAACTGGCAGCAATTTTCCATACCAGATTCGTTACGATCCATCCTTTTGCAGATGGGAATGGACGCATGGCTCGTTTGCTTATGAACTACATCCTTCAAGTGAATGGATTCCCTTTCACAGATATTCATTTCTCTAAGAGAGATGAGTATTTCGATACACAGGAAGACGGCCATTTCGGGAAGCACAAGCCATTCGTTCTGTTCTTGGTCAAAGAGATAAAGAAGCAGTTTGCAGAACTGAAGAAAAAAACGAAAAACGTGTGACTACAAAACTGAAAAATTTGGTCACATGGATAGATTAAAAAGTAGCAGTACAATATATTGCATATACATGCCGGATATGGCAAGAATGCTTTGCATTCTTGACTGTCTTGAACGATACGTCGTTCAAGGACATTGCATGAAACCAGGAGGGTCTGAACCTCGGATTCGGCTCATCCCGGGGCGTGAAAACATAAGCCAGGCAGTAGCCACGGCGGAGTTTTGAACTGTTCGCCGTTCAAACAAATTCCGGTGGCGCTCATTCAAAAACAGCAGACTGTGAATTGTTTAGGATTTCTTAATATGATTATTTTAACTGGAATAGCAGTTCTCTGGCGTCTGTTGCAAATCCTGTGCAAAGCGCAATATCTTTAAATATCAAATTGGATGGCTTACCCATGAAATTCACATGCATATTCTTGTTTTTTGCGGTGCTTTTGGCTTCCCAATCCTGGGCAATTACGCACATCGGCGATGGAACGTATAAGCTATATATCGGCGACATAGTAAAATCATCAAACAATTTCGAGATCCAGCTCACCAACATATCCTGGCACTACAACAAAACACAGGGAACGGAATTTGATTTTGCATCATATGATGTGAAACGCAGCAGCACCCTTTTATCTGAACTGGAGCTTTATCAGAATGAGGAGGATACTGTTTCTGTAGAGTCAGGGGAAAAGAATGTGACTGTCACGGCAGTCTCTTTTGGCTATGAAACAGCAGTGAGCATGGCAGCCTACATACCGACAAAATACTATGTATACACAAAGGTCGAATCAGAAACATATGAGCCGCCCCCTCCCGTGATAGACGTTGAATTTTCAGGAATCAGCATAACCCCTTCCAAGTTCAGTGCATTGGTCGCCTGGAGCACCAATGTTTCCTCTACAGCAAAGATTTTCCTTTTCAACAGATCATCTTCAGTACCTGTTAAGACGATGTCACTAACTGGTAATTCGGCCGCACGCACATATAACCTGACCGGCCTCAGGTCTGATACCGGTTATTCAATTATAATACAGGCCTGCACAGATAACAGCTGCGTCAATTCCACACCAAGGGAATTCACCACTCTTCCGGTAACTCCTGTGATATCCGATGTCCATGTGAAATCAGTTACGAACGATTCGGCAATCATCGGCTGGGAAACTGATGTTCCGGCGGATGCAAGGGTCTATTACAGGAAACATGGGGAAACAGACTGGAATGTTGTACCTCCGGCCCTGAATTGGGTGGCAATAAGCAAATTTTTCATTTTCAATCTTTCAGATAGTGTAGCGGAAAATCCCGGCATCGATTCGCTTTCAGGTGCTATGCCTTCAGAAGGCGCTTCTCTTTCACCTCCGATATTCCAGATACCTTCAGTCATCTCACAGCAGGAATATTCAATTGCAGGGGATTATGTCTCGGAGATAAGTGACCTTGAAATACTCAAAATTGTAATAAGGAATACCCACGCCATCAAGCTTTATGACCTGGATGATAATGTCACCTACCAGTACAAAGTATCAAGCTGTGCTGACCGATGCGTTAATTCATCAATATACACCTTCAGGACGGATCTTACAATCCTTGATCCTTATGCCAACATCGTATTTGCTCCTGCAACCATTGATCACGGCACAAGCGCAGTCCTCACCCTTTCAGCATATGGCAGGAACCCCGGGGGCAAGCTCACAAACGTCAAAGTGGAATGGGATGACTGGGGCCCGGAATCACTGGAACCGGTATTCGGAGGCGATCCGAAATCATTCATATCTGACAGCTGGCCAACCCTGAGCGTGATAAGCATTACCTTCAGGAATTCCGGCTTGCATAATGTCAGGCTCACGGTTACCGACAATTATAGCAGGACTTCTACTGACACTGTCAGTATCAATGTGCTGCCGAAAACAAAATGCACCTCCACATCTGCCATATATTACCCCCAGGATACATCATGCACCAACAAATGGCCAAACAGCGGCGGCGCCAGCATAAGCTACAATAACGGGATAGGAGCGTGTCATGCATTCGAAGTCTGCGATGACAATCTGGATTATATGATCGCAGATGCAGAGAACTGCTGCAACGGAGACCGCACTTTCTCGCCAGAACCTTTGAAAAACCGGGGATACGGCTATGACAAGAATAATGCATGCAACTGGGCCATCATTAACACCATGAACAAGGATCCGATGTCGGCTCTTTCATCTCAATCCAGCATGAAAATGTGCAAGGCATCCTATCTTGTATATGGCATAGGTTCGCAGGCAATTTATATGAAAGATTATTATACTGCAGAGGGATGCTGCAAGGCCTCCAGCTTCTGTGAGGGCTACCCGCATTACCAGTCCTGGAATCCATGGCCCCAAAGCAACATAAAATTCAATGAGCTCTGGTGCTACTGGACTGACTGGGGCCTGTTCGGCAAAACACCCAAGAACGGATGGTACCACAGCGATACGAATCCGGAAAGCAACAATAATGCGCTTGCAGATATACCTGCGCATGCTTCTGTGAACACCATGAATACCGGCACCTGTGTGGATTACTCTTTTGTAGTAACAACTGCACTGCGAAAGGCAGGATTCGGAAAAAACGAGATAATGTCGATAAGGACTCCGGGGCATCTTTATAATATCGTATGGCTACCCGGAGACAGTAAATACTCATTTATCGATACTGTTGGAAACAATGGCGGCGATTTCTTCACGGGCCCGGGATGGGAATGGAAATCGGGAGGGAAGCTGGTTAATCATTGCAGTTATGAGTCCAACAGATGCTCCAATGACGGAGGTATGAAAAGCTGTCCGGCAAAAAGCCAGGTTTACGGGTGCTGAAATATGAAACGATTCATGATATTGATTCTGTTGGTTTGTTTTGCGTTCGCACAATACTCATCTCAGGGCGAATCAGGCGGTGCTCCAGAAGCGTTCAGCGGCATGCTGATGGTCAATAAGAGTGCTCCTGAAAGCGTCAGTCTCACCGACACTTTCACTGTAGTTATAATGATAACAAACAACGGACCTGCCACAGCCCAGGTCACCATAAGAGAGGCCATCGGCAACATCGAGCCTGTCGATATCGTTCCCGCCATATCAGACATCCAGGATGAATCTTTGACTGTGGCATATCCGCCATTGATGACCTGGAATCTTGAAGTTCCTGCAGCAGGGGCAGTTTCAGTAAGCTACAAAGCAAAGCCCAAGACAGTGGGTACAATATCCATAGGGCCTACAGAAGTCATCGCAGGCAATTCAAAGTTCTTATCGAACGGCCTTTTTATCCGGGTGGAATGTACTTCCTCACCAGAATGTGATGAATCGATAGGAGAAACTCCTCTCACCTGCCCTGACAAGTGCGGAGGAAATGCGGAAGCCGCGGTACCTGAAGCTCCCCAGATGGATGACATACCGACTGATCCCTATGTTCAGCCAGCCGATCCTGCCAGCATCCCTCCTGACCAAAGGGATATGGAAGAAAAGACCGGGCAGATGCTGTTGGTTGGCATCGCAATACTGCTGGTTGCTGCAGTGGCCGCATATCTGCTGGTCCTTAAGAAGAAGTGACCCGGTTTTGTTTTCAACGATTAAACGCAGGTGAGCCTGAAGATGATACTTTAGGTGATAGGTTTTGGGTTTATTATGCACTATAATAAAAAGATCAGAGATATCCTATTATTTTTATAAACACTAACTATCACATTATAGGCCATGCATGAATTCAAACCAGTCAAAGAACTTTATTTTAGTTCAATAATGGAAAGAATCGCAGCCAAAAAAACATTTGAAGGAAAAAAACTTTTCGTCGACCTTGACGGAACATTAATCAAGGTCCAGGCCACACATGCTGAAAGGCCAGGCGAAAGAACAATTAGCGATTATGACCAAGCGCACGTCTCCATCGAATATAAGAACAAGAGGTTTGGATTCCAGATTACAGAAATAAACAGGATAGCCAATAGCGCTCTCCGCCATGCAAAAAAACACGGGGCAGACATTTACATCACAAGCGCAGCAGATGATGAATATGTTAGAAAAGTTGTCAGGACAAGCGGCCTTAATGAATTTGTCGATGATTGTTTTGGTTATGAGTCAATGAGGCATCTTATTGGAAAACGATGGACTGTCAGCCCTAAAAATTTTTCTTACATTGTTGATTTGGTGGGGGAAAAGGATCCGGCCGGGAACTGCGTTGTTCTTGGGAACGATCCGCACTCAGATGTTGCCTATGAGCCAAAAGGCATTGTAAGCATCATTGGAAAGATGGAAAGGATTTTTTCAAGGGGGTTTTTGCATCTTGGAGTATACGGATGGCTGGGTAATGGCCACCTTGGAAAAGGTTTTGACAAGGCATTTAAGAAATATGAAGAACATGGAAGAAACAGCAATAAGGAAAGAATATTTTGCATGGCACGAACAGAAGAGTGGCAATTCGATAAACGAACCACCGGATTTGCAAGGATAGTTTTTGTTAATCCGGAGCTATATGATGATACGCAGAAGGAGAGGGGGTAGCCTGTTTTGCCCAGCCTCAGACTTGAAAGATTTCCATAGGCATCGCCAGGAAAAAGATTTTTTGAGTATTGTAAATTAAAAGGATTCGGCTTTTCTTATTGAAAACAGTGAAGGTCCCGCCTCACACACTAACCTTTTTTAAAACCATTTGTCTATTGATATTATCACCTAGTTAAATGATACTCAGAATTGCCCAGCCAAATCAGGAGTCATCATTAAAATAGTGGTTTTATGCGCCTTGTGCGAATGATTACGCAACAATCATTGAAAGCTATGCCAATACGCCCTCCACTTCAGGAACTGCCCATGAAGCCCAAAGGGGATCGGTTGCACGTCGTAACCCAAAAAAAACCTGCAAAAACATTGCTTTCTGAAGCAAGATCGTGCCTCATAAAGGCATTCGGAGATGATGAATATGAACTCCGTTCAAGGCTTTCAAAAAGCCATCTCTCCCCAAAAACAATTAGCACCCGCATTCTTTTCCTTCAGCAGAACCTGCCGGATTCTTGGGAGGAATTTATAAGGTCACGCACTACTGCATTTTCCTGTTCCAGGCTGGATTTCGAAAAGATGCTGAGATGCTTTATGGAAACAGTAAACGAAAGAAACTTTGATGCTGAACTTGCCCAAAAACTGGGAGAAATTTATGCACCAGGCATAGTACGCAGGCTTCTTGAAATAAAATCAAGATCCATGCTCACTTCAGAAGTGGTGCTTGAACGCATTGAAGAAGTGTCAAAAGTTACATATGGTGTGCCACTTCCTCCGGATAAGGCATGGCTGCTCGCAACAAATGCCCGGACATACAGAAAATGGCGCAACAGGATGACAGGATTCCAAAATGGCATTCTGCAGATAAAAAAATGCGGATGCGAAGAAATAGCCGAACGCTGGATCCATGACATTATCCGATCGGACGCCCGCTCGGATCAAAACACTTTCAGGCTCATTGACAGGATCGAAGAGATATTTGCCATCCATGGACCTGATGGTTTGCGCGATCTTCTTCTTTTAAGCAAAAAATCAATTCTGAACGGCTCCGGGAGTCTCAGAAAACAGGATGGCTTTTCCCGCATTCCGCTGATGAGATTTGTTTGCAGACTCAAAAAACGCCAGCCACTGCTGATTTCAAATCAACCGGACATACCTGAAAATGCCGCATACATCGCATTGTCAAATGACAATGACATCGCAATCAGGGTAACAAGGGGTGCAAATGGCGAACAGCAGATAAGAAAGATTGATGCCCCGCTCCTTGGCCTTCATTTACGCCTGTTTTTTGCAAAGGACAGAAAGAAGGCGGCAGAACTCGCAGCAATAACACTCAGGAAAATTCTTTCAAAAAAATCCTGGAACACCAGGGACGAAACAAAACTCTGGATCATCAGAAATTTTGCAATAGAACAGAATGAATCAAAGCTCCAACTGCTGATGAGCGGGACGAGGCTAAGGTCACTTTTCCAGTCAGGACCGCCACTCCACCGGGAATACAATCCGGATCTTTCCGCTAACCACATGGTGAAACTATGCTCAGAGTAGCTGCTGAAAAAATGCCTGCCAATGCACCAAAAAAAAGCTCTCTGCCCCCGCCGCTTGTCGAACCGCGGGCAGGAACATTATGGGAGCTTCTGGAACCGCTTTTCACAAGACAGGTTGCAGAAAACCTGATCAGGATCATAGAGCAAAAGAGATATTCCTATAAGTTCATCGCAAACCGGGTAAATAAATTGAAATGCACTGCAGGGAAAAAATCCATTGCTTACATACTGGCCCATTCGCCTTCCCGCATTTATAGCGGAGAAAAGGAATTCGGGGAATTTTTACGGCTTCAGAGGCAGATGTCAAAGGCAAGAGCGCATGCAAAAGCAGGCATGAAGGAGGTAGGGTTCGTACCGGACCGCGAGACATTGAAAAAACTTGCAATACATCCGCATGAAATTCAAAAATCGATTTTGCTCTTTAAAACCGCATTCGGTGACGCGTGGGCCAACAAACTCAGAGAAAAACTGGAAATCGACCCCGGCTTTTTTCTGCTTCGCCCCCAGGCCCAGCGTGCGCAGGTGAAAACAATTCAAAAACTGGAATCAAAAAAAGAAGGCCGCAAAGCAAAGTTGGCAGAGCTCGAAGCAGCACTTCGGGAATTTATACCAAAAGAACGACTCGGAGAACTCCTGTCGATTTACCTGATGCGGCTCCACACCATTACCCCTGAAACTGCACTTGAACGTCTTGCACGCACCAGACCCCACATTTGCAGGGAGTATTCCGCTTCCCTGCCCTGGTCTGCATTTTTCAGCAGGAAAAGGGAATTTGAAGAGTTTGAAGATGCGGCAAAAAATCTCTCGCCGGTGGTTCGAACTGAAATCAAGGGAAAGATCGGTACTCTGATAGGTTCAGAGCTGGCAGCAGCCTATTCATTCAAATGCAGTGAAAACAGGTTTCTTGAACGTACTCTGGACAGACTAACTGAATTCCAAAATCAGTACCCTGAAGAACTGCAGAAAGCTGCCGCTGATGCACCCCAGTCATTTCTAGGAACTCCGGCACGATATTCAGATTGGATTGTAGAGTACAAAAAAAGAAAGGCAAAGCAGCCTGCAGTGCAAAAAGAAAGAGAAAAGCTGGAAGAAAGGCTTTATCTGAAACTCGGGGAGATTTTTGACCAGGAAAAGGCGGAGGAACAGATCAACCGGCGAACCCTTTCGCTGAAAACGTCGCTGAATAGGATTAGTCAGCTGGAAGCCGAACACCCTGCAGACTGGAAGGAGATAATACGCCGCCGCCCTGCAGCAGTACTATATGCATCGCTTGCAGATTTTGAAGAGAGCGTCAGGGTTTATTATGCACTTCAAAATGATGAAAAAAACGGGGAGGAACTAAAATCAAGGCTGACCCGCAGTTTCGGCAGAAGCATTGCAGAAAAAGTATTCGGCCATATGAGAGTAAAAAGGCACAGCTCCGAGAGCCTGCTTTTCCGGATGGATGAGATTGAAAGCATATGCGGTACCTCATTTCCCCCGCAAAAGGCATGGCTTCTGACAACTGACAAACGCCACTATGACAACTGGGTAGCGAACATGAGGTCGTTTTCTGATGTTTTTGCCATGATACAAACTGCTGCGCCAGATGATCTTGTGCAAAACAGACTGCATTATTTCATGCTGGCAGATGCAAGGGCAATGAAAGGAAGAAAAAGGACCGCCCAACGGCTCAGGGAAACGTATGCAAAAAAAGGAAGCGATAGCCTGAGGGACGTTCTTATCCGCAGCTGGACATATGTCAGAACAGACAGTCCGCATAAATGGAAGGCAAGAATGGAAGGAAAGACAGGTACCCTGGTTTCCCTTCAGCATGTTGTAGACCAGCTCGGCAAGTATCGCCTCAAGGATAATTTTTCATTTTTGATTGCAAAAGAACACGTTATTCTCAGCGATAGCGGTGATTTAGGAGCAAGACTTTATGCAGATCACATGGGCAGGCATTCAATTCGTTTTGCAGATTTACATCTTGTCAGCACATATGCCAAACTGAATTTTCTGAAGAGCCAGTGCCACTGCCAAAAAATTGCAGCAACAGAACTTGAAAAGCTGCTTGCAAAGAAAAGATGGACAACACCGGATCACGCAAGACTCTGGGTGATCAGGGAGTATGCGATAAAAACGAAAAACCGCGTTCTTCTGACCCGCATGAGCAGCTCAAAAGAGAAGGGAATTGCAAGAATGAAAAATGCATTTGACTCCGGAATGCTCCAAAGCACGGATTATTTCCCAAATCAGAAACTGGCTTTTGAAAAACTATAGGGACCTTCCGAAATTATCCTTGAACTGCTTTGCAGAGAGGTAAACGCGCTTTGTTTCACAGGAATAGCCCTTGTTCTTGAGGAATCTTGACCTGGCAGCTGTTTTTTTCACGCTCTGCATCCACCGGCGGCCCGCATCGATAACATCCTGCCTATCGCCTTCACTGATTATGAGCATGAGCCGCTTTTTCCGTCTTATTTCATTTTCCCTGAAACATAGAACTGCCGGAAATTCCAAAACCGCTTTTTTCACTTCGGCTTTTGTCAACCCGACTGAAAGAAGGCCCCGGCTTTTTCTCTGGAATACAGTATCTGATTCAAGCGCAGAAAGTTTTGCATTAAGCGTATCTTCCGAAAGACCAAGGGCCGAAGGTGCCTTTGTAAAAACTGCAATTGAATCCGAATGGCTGAAGCCATAATGCTTAAGCACATCGATCTTGGATTGGATATTCTGGTGAGTTAAACCTATGATTCCTGGGCTGTCAGCCATCATTTTTCTGATTTTATCTTTCTGGAATCCTGTTTGCGCCAGAAGATGTATCTGAATATTGATCTTTGAAAGCTGGTAAACTGAGATGGACTGGCTTTTGGACAGAAGGCCTATCACCTGCTCCTTTGAAAAACCAAAAGTTTTGAAGTTTTCGAGCAGGGCGGAGACTAATCCGGCCCCTTCCATCAGATCATTTCCAAATCCTCTGACAACCTTTGTGGCCTGCTCATCGGAAAAACCGTAGTCCACAAGAAATGCTTTTGCAGCTCTGGCTATGGCCGCATATGTTTCAGAAGTTGTTTCCATAAATTGGGTATGCTGCAGCACCTTATTAAAACAAGCGCAGGGAATCCGGGGTACTCGACAGAAAAAGCCATGGTAAATCCTGACGAAGTCCAAAAATCATTTGTGCTGTCTAAACCGCTTTCAGAAGGGGATTGACTGACGGACTCAGGAAAAAACCTGAAACAATGCCTGTGCAAAATCATTTTTTCTGCTCTTCGGCCTTTAAGATCCTGATTCTGGAATAAAGCTTCTGGTGCAGGGTTTCAAGTTCTGAATAATCAAGCCCGTCGCATACCATTTCGTAACCCGTGCTTCCGCTGGTGCTTATACTAAGTGTTCCGGTACCCAGAAATTTTTCTATAAAAGTTCTGCTGGAAGAAGAGTCAGTGATCATATTTACGGGGATTTTCTTTTTTCTGTTGTTCAGAATTCCGGTTTCATGAACGAGCTTGTCGTCATCAAATGAAATAGATGTAGCCTTGCAGTGCAAATGTGCGTGTATCAAAGGAAGTACCAGTGTTAGAATGCCCAAAACAATCAGCGCGTAGCCTAACACACCAGTTATGGCAGGCATCAGTAACAGTAGCAGGAAACCTGCAAGGACAAGAACTAAAAATGCCGGAAGGCAGAATGGATAGTTTTTTAGGAAAAACCCTTTTACGGTTGGTTTGATTTTAGAAATCTCCAGATCCTCACCTGCTTAAGAAATAATGCGCCGGGAATATAAACCATGCAGAAGGCAGTATTTTTACAGGCGTAGTTGTAAAATTCAAAATGCAGAACTCAGATTCCTGAAGTTTCCTTTCGTGGGTAAAGAGGCAGGCATCAGGAAGTTTTTTCAGAACGCGCGCGTTCGTAAATAATATAATAGTTGGCGTAGAGAATATCTACAAAATTAAAAGGTGTTGTTTATTGAAAGGCAGTATATCGGAATTCATTGAAAGAAATTATAGGCACTTTAATGCAGGTGAGCTTCTCGAGGCCTCCAAAGCATACAGAAAACATATAGATGACGGAGGAAAAATATTGCTTGCTATGGCTGGCGCAATGTCCACCGCTGAGCTGGGAATAAGCCTTGCGGAAATGATACGGCAGGAAAAAATACATGCAATATCAACAACAGGTGCAAACCTCGAGGAGGATTTGTTCAACTTAGTAGCGCATGACAAGTATGTAATGGTGCGCGATTATCGTAACCTGACCCCGGATCAGGAACTCGGGCTATTAAGGAAGGGATTGAACAGGGTAACCGATACCTGCATACCAGAAGAGGAAGCCATGAGGAAAATAGAGCGCCTCCTTCTGCCGGTATGGAAGAAGAATGAGGAGGAAGGCAAAAGAATGTTCCCTCATGAGTTCCTTTATCAGCTTATCCGCTCGGGAAAGCTTGATGAGCACCATTCCATAGACCCAAAAAACAGCTGGCTGATAGCTGCTTGTGAAAAGAATATTCCGGTATTCGTTCCAGGCTGGGCTGATTCCACTCTTGGAAATGTTTTCGTAGCCGAACATATCAAGGGCAATATCAGGGATATGAAAGTTATGAAAGAGGGCCTTGAGTACATGAAGGAACTTGTTTCATGGTACCAGAAAGAATCCGGATCCGGCAAAATCGGATTCTTCCAGATAGGAGGGGGCATTGCAGGAGATTTTCCAATATGCGCAGTTCCGCTAATCAACCAGGACGTACATCTTGAGAACGTTCCTGCATGGTCGTATTTCTGCCAGATAAGCGACTCCACGACCAGCTACGGCTCTTATTCCGGCGCTGTTCCGAACGAAAAGATAACCTGGGGCAAACTCATGCCGGATACTCCAAGATTTATGATTGAATCCGATGCCACGATAGTTGCGCCGCTGATATTCTCTTATGTGCTGGGGCATTGATATGCAGAATATTTTTAAGGAATCCGGCCTTTCTGCCTGCAGCATAAAGCAGGGTTAAAGTTTCCACATCTTTTGCTTCTGTGCGCATGTGCCTGATTGCCCGGGGAACTGTCCGGCCTTCATTTTGTAACTATGGTCCGGTCCAAGAGCGAGAAGAACTGCTTTTATTTGAGGGTATCAGCAACCACTGACATAAGTAGAAACTTATATGCCTTGATCTCCTTGGATATTTCCGGAATCAGTCACACTTTCAGATTATGATTATGCAGTAAAAAATTCGACAACTGCGGCCAGGGTGCTTTTATGCAATATTTCATAAATGCCTGGCGAAGCCAAAAAAAGCATTATATATGTTGCCCGGGTTATCCGGCCATGGCCGAGCTTATAACATTCCTGATCATCTTAGGAGCAGGCCTTTTCTTCGCAGAATTTTTCAAATTCATTCACATGCCATATGTTGTCACTCTGATAATAGGCGGCATGATTGTAGGCCCGCACTGGCTGGGCATACTGACTATCGATCCAACAATGGAGTTTATTGGAAGCATAGGTTTCGTATTCCTGATGTTTATGGCTGGCATCGAAATCAAGCTTTCTGCGATGGCAGACATACAGAGGGGGGTAGGCATTCTGTCTTTTCTTAACGGATTTGTGCCATTTGTTTTCGGCGTATCCCTTTTTATCCTTCTCGGCTATGGCTGGATTACAGCTCTGCTTATGGGCATAGTTTTCATATCATCTTCCGTTGCCGCCATCGTTCCATCCCTCAAATCAACCGGGCTGAATTCAACCAGGCTGGGCAAAACCATCCTGGGTGCAACTCTTGTAGAAGATGTCCTGAGCCTTATAGTGCTTTCGATGTTTCTGCAGACCATCAATCCCACAAGCACCATACCACTGCCAATTTTCTATCTCGTGATATTCATCTTCCTTCTTTTTCTGCATGTTGCCATAAAGGAGTTGAGGGAGCTTTATATGCGCAGAATCAGGCATAAAAGAAAGGACAAGTTTGAAAAAGAACTGCGCTTCATATTCGCAATCCTGCTGTTCACGGTTGTTATATTTGATTTGATAGGGCTCCATCATATGATCGCAGGCTTCTTTGCCGGAATGACGCTCTCCGAATCTATAAAGCGGGAGGAAATCAGAAGGAAGCTTCATGCCATAGGCTATGGAATTTTCATACCAGTATTCTTCGTCTTGCTTGGCTCAAAAACTGACATAAGCGCATTGTCGAGAGTGGAGGAAACCGGCTTCCTCACACTGGCTATGATAGTGACATTATTTGTAGCAAAAATCGGTAGTGGGTATATTGCAGGGAAGCTTGCAGGTTTCAGCAGGGCGCAAAGCGCACTTGTTGGAATTGCAACAACGCCCCAACTCTCAACAACACTTGCAGTCGCATTCATAGGCCTGGAATTTGGCATACTTGGGCCTGAGATAATCTTATCTCTTACGATATTATGTATTGTTTCGACGCTAATGGCACCATATCTGATAAAATCATTCGCAGACAGGGTTCGCAGGGAAGCGTAAGCAACACGATGCCCTTGCCGGCTTTGCGATTGAAATGGCTTTAGACAATTAAAAGAATCTGATTAAGCATGATAAGGAACAATATCAGCAGGATAATTCCTGAAAACAGATGGATATGCTTTATGTATTTCTCTTTTGCTTCCCCGATCTGTTCTACTGAAGCTTTTCCGAAATATATCCCAATGGATATCATAAGCATTGGAAGCACGAAAAAGAAGTTATAGAGCAAAAGGTACGACAATGTCTGGAGAGTTGCAGCTTTGGCAATCATTCCCAATACCACTAAATACGGCCCTGAGGAACATGGAAGGAGAAATATTGAACAAAGAATGGCCGCCAGTGCAACAGCCGTGGGGGAAGTGGCATTTGAAGTTACCTTTTTTGCATATGGCCTTAGGAACATGGGCATCTCAACTGCAAAGAAGCCTGGCTTGTAATTGAAATAAGCATTCAGCTCCATAATGGCAAGGAGAAGGGCACCGACAGTCACAACACCATAAAACATGGTTGTGAGGCCAAAGGATGTTATTGCCTTCATTATTCCCAGTCCGTAAAGCATGTACATGACGAATATTACTGCCGAAAATATCAATCCGGAAAGAAGTGCATCCTTCTTGCCTTTTGAGCAAAGTACGGCCCCGCATAAAAGAATCATTACTGCGATCGTACATGGATTAACGGAATCAACTATTGCCGCTCCAATTATAATTGAAAGAGTAACTGTTCCTATGCTGTCTTTTTCCTCCACTGGATTTGACAGGTGTCCATCTTCAGGAAGAGGAGCAGGAGGTTCATAGTCCTGCTCATCTGAAATGTTAAAAGTATAATACGAATAGACTCCTTTGGGGCATCTGTTGTTTTTGCATGCCTCGAAAAGGGATCTCCATTGCGATTCTTCCATACCCCCTATGATCATGGTTTTTCCTTCAACTATTGACGTTGGAACTCCGCCCAGATTAACATCATACCCAAATTTTTGATATTCTTGTATATATGCAGATCGCTCTTCAGCATCGTAATATATCTCATGGATATTAAGGTTCAGTCCGTATTCTCCTCCAATAGCATCAAATAATTGTTTTGTAGAGGCGCAGTGTGGGCATCCCTGGCCGTAATAAAAATCAACATTGACAGAATAGCTTGCACCAAACAAAAGCAAAATTGCCATAGCGAAAAGAATTTTCTTCATGATTTTTTAACTCCCTTAAATTTTTTAACTTTGCTGTTAATCAAAACAGTTTTTAAATATTATGAATATATATTCATAAATATGACAAGGCCGAAGAAGTGCAGAATGGTATATGCAGAGCCGGGCGTTACATATTTCAAGCCCCGTGCAGTGCCGCTGATTGACCTGCAGGAAGTGGAACTAACAGTTGAGGAGTTCGAATCTGTCAGGCTTAGTGACCTGGAATGTTTTAAACAGGCAGAAACAGCAAAAAAAATGGGTATCTCACAGCCAACTCTTCACAGGCTGCTTCAGTCAGCCCATAAAAAGATTGCAAATGCGCTTGTCAATGGAAAAGCCATCAAGATTTATGGTGGCAACTATTCGGTAAAGAAAAAAAGAGGTGAATGAATGCCAGCAGGAGATGGAACGGGCCCTTTTTGGGGGCAGGGAAGATGGAATTGCAGAAGAGGTTACGGAAGAGGCATGGGGATGGGCTTTGGCCGTGGAGGCGGATTTGGAAGGGGTTTTTGGGCGGGATACCCGGCAGGGATCCAGCCTGCAAAAAATGATGAAATCAAAGAACTGAAATCATATGCAGATGAACTTGGAGCAGAATTGGAGGAAGTAAGGAAAAGGATAGCCACTCTGGAGAAACGTGATTAAATGAAAATTGCAGTCTCAACTTCGGAAGGAGGGTTGAAAGATAGCATTTGTCCTGTTTTCGGCCGCTGCCCTACATTCACGGTAATCAATACTAAAGAAAATAATATCGGAAAAGTTGACATCATAGCTAATCCCGGAGGTCAGGCAGGCGGCGGAGCCGGCGTAGCTGCTGCGCAGGCCGTTATTGATGCCGGAGTAGAAGCGGTAATAACAGGCAACTGCGGCCCTAATGCACTTGCAGTGCTTCTACAGGCAGGCGTAAGGATATATTCTTCTGCAGCTACTGTTGAAGATGCAGTTAAAGAACTGCTTGCCGGAAAGCTTTCTGCTGTAAACGCTCCCACCGCCCCTGGCCATTTTGGCATGGGCTTTGGAAGAGGCAGAATGTCGGGCCGGGGCACAGGATTCAAAGGTGGCAGGCCGTGAAAATAGTAGTTGCAACAGAAGGAGGCGCAGATGGGAATGCAGCCGCACATTTCGCCCATTGCTCCAATTTTGTTGTTTTTGAAATCGAGGATGGCAAAATAAAAAATACTGAAATTGTAAAAAATCCTTATTGTGAAAAACATGTTCCCGGCGCAATACCGGAATTTGTGAGATCCCTTGGCGCAAATGTTCTGATTACTGATGGAATAGGGCCGTCTGCAATAGCCCTTTTTGGTAAAATGGATATTGAAGTAGTGTACGGTGCAAAAGGGGATATAACTGGTTTGGTTGATCGCTACCTGAAAAGAACGCTAAAAACAAATGAAAATTCCTGCAATCATTGAAATTTTCAGTAGAATATGCGGTTAATAGATGCAAATGAGGGAAAGAATGATACTCGGAATTACAGGAGGAAAAGGAGGAACAGGAAAAACTGTTTTTGCAGTAAATCTTGCAATTGCCTTCGCCCGCATGGGAAAGAAAGTTGCTTACCTTGACTGCGATGCAGACTGCCCAAGCGCCCATATAATAGCCGGCACTGAATTGAGGGACAGGGAAGAGGTTCGCTCTTTTCTGCCGCATTTTATCAAGGAGAAATGCATGAAATGCGGAAAATGCGTCAGTGCATGCGAGTTCAATGCTCTTTATCAGTTAACAGGCAAACTCCCTGAATTGGTCGATTCGCTATGCAGCGGATGCGGCGCATGCATGATTGCATGCCCATTCGGTGCAATTGAAGAGTCATGCAAGGTCATAGGATGGACTTACACTGCAAAAAAATATGGAGTGGAATTTTTTTCCGGAGAACTGAAGCCTTCTGAACCATTAAGCGAAAAGATTGTTGATGCAGTCAAGCAAAGAGGACTGGCAAAGAAGCACGAAATCGTGATAGTTGATACTGCTGCAGGAGCTCATTGCCCAGTAGTCTGTGCATTGGGAGGATGCGACAGGGCATTGGCCATAACTGAACCGACTTTTTTTGGCGAGAATGACCTTAAAATAATCTCAGCAGTTCTGGAAAAACTGGGTATCCCTTATGAAACTGTAGTAAATAGAAGCACCATATCCGATAGGAAAATAGAGTCAGTCCTTGAGATACCTTATGACAAAACCATGGTTGAGTGTTATGTTGATGGGATTCCCATTGTTGAAAAATATCCGGAACACCAGATCTCAAAGAGGATATTGTCATTTGCAAAGAGGTTGGTTGAATGAAAGTGGCAATTCTTAGCGGAAAAGGAGGCACTGGAAAATCTTCATTTGCATCATCACTGGCACTGGAGATGTCAAAGAAGAATATGGTGCTTGTTGATGCGGATGTTGATTGCCCCAATCAGCACATTCTTTTTCCAGGAGAGATTTTGCGAAAGGAACCGCTATACGTATCAAAGACCGCTGTTTTTGATGAGAGCAAACACATCTTTTCTCATCGCTGTGCAGAGGTCTGCCGATTTGGCGCTATAAGGATAATCAATAGCAAAGCAGTTATAGACAGGCTGAAATGCGAGGGATGCGGTGCCTGCGTTCTTGTATGCCCCGATGCCATAAAGCTTATGCCGAAGTTAGGCGGGGAACTTATTGTAAAGGAAACAAAGCATTTTCCCCTGGTTTACGGAAAACTGGAACCTGGAGAATCCGGAAGCGGGAAGGTTGTTTTTGAAGTAAAAAAAGCTGCAGAATCCATTGCAAAGGAAAGAGGCACGGAATTGACTATTATCGACGCACCTGCAGGCATTGGCTGTCCTGTAATAGCAGCCCTTACAGGATGTGACTATGCAGTAGGAGTGGTAGAGCCTACTCCTGCCAGCATAGCGAATCTGAAAAGGGCTCTTGAAGTAGTAAGGCATTTCAATATTCCGTTTTCAGTAGTGATAAACAAGGCAGGCATATCCGAAACTTATGAAAAAAAGATCACAGTGGAATTTGGTGAAGCGCTTATTGCGCAGGTGCCTTATGACGAAGAGATACCCCGCCTGCTTGCCCAGGCGATACCACCCATAAAAGGGAAAGGAGCTGGTGCAAAGGGATTCAAAAAAGCGGTTAAAGCGATTGAAAAAAAGATCTTCAGTTGATAATCCCGGCAGTTCGCAATTAATAAAAACATTGGCAGGAGAGTCCTTCTATGATCAGCCGTTCAAAGATTGCATCAGGAAAGAAAGTTCCTGATGATGATTATGAAGCGATTGCACCGGGCATAACGGCCAGAACTAAGAGGGAAAAATAAGAAATGGACACCCACTCATTTTTTCTGGTTATCGGAATCGTGATACTGATCGGCTTTGCAGGAAGACTGATGAGGCAAAAAAGCAAGATACCTGAATCCCTGTTTCTGATAATTTTCGGACTTCTGCTCGGACCAGTATTTGGAATTGTGCCTGGCAAGGATATGCTTGCTTATCTGCCGGTGATTTCAGTCGCTGCAATGGTTGCAATACTGATAGAATCCGGAATAGAATTTGATATTTCCAAACTACGGGGGTCGCTTCAGAAGGCAGTGCTTTTCACATTCATGGTAGCGATTTTTACCACATGCGCAGTGGCCGGGGTCCTTCACTTTTTATTCAACTGGCAGATTTGGCATGCTGCCCTTCTGGGACTGATATCCAGCGGAACCACTACAATTACTTCTATGGCTTTGCTCAGGTCAATTGACGTAACCAGCAACATAAGGAGGCTCATTCTTCTTGAAACCATAATAAATGATTTCACACTGATTCTCGGAACTTTCTTCATTGTCAGGCTAATATCACTTGGGGAGATGGGCCTTGGTGACGCTGCAGGCAGGCTGATCTCAGAATTTTCCGTAGCAATGCTTATTGGCCTGGTTGCAAGCATTTTCTGGAGATTTGTACTGACAAGGATAAGCAGGAGAAAGGAGCTAAGCTACGCTTCAACCCTTGGAATATGCTTTGTCCTTTATTTCCTTGCAGATTATCTGGGCGGCAATCCAATAATAGCAATATTTACTTTCAGCCTGCTTCTTGGAAATTACCATAAGATCTTTAAATTCATAAAGCGCCCGGCAAAACTGAAGGGAAGCGATACGATAGACACCAGAATCAGGTCCATCAAATCAGTTCAGACAGATATGACATTTTTCCTTGCATCATCTTTCTTTGTGCTGCTTGGAATCACGTTTGACCCTGCACTGCTGGAAAAGATATCAATTATCGTGATAGCCGCCATAATAGGCATTATATTAATTGTAAGATACCTTTCAGCAAGCCTCCTTTCAATGCTGGAGCATGCATACTCAGAATACAAAATGATAATAACGATTATGATTCCCAGAGGCTATGTAGCAGCCGTGCTTGCATTTGTACCTGCCCAGGAGGGGATAGAGATTCCTTTGATTACAGACATAATCGTCATTCTGATAATAACTACAACACTAATAGCAATAATTGGCACTATAGCATACAGTATGACCAGGAAGAAAGGATAAGCCTGCAGTTCCCTGAAGCATTAATTTTAAATTGATTGGAAGAAATCTTCATAGATGAAGCCAAAGGAAATAGTCAAGGCAATTGCACTGATCATCATATGCCAGCTTGCAGGGATTATAGGATCTCTGTTCACTTTAAATGCAATACCTGAATGGTATGTGGATCTTGTAAGGCCGGATTTTGCCCCTCCAAACTGGGTTTTTGGCCCGGTATGGATCACTCTTTATACCCTTATGGGGATTTCTGCATATCTTATCCTCAGGAAGGGGCTGGAAAAAGAAGAGGTGCGGATTGCACTTGGGGTTTTTGGCATACAGCTTTTCCTCAATGCTTTGTGGTCAATACTCTTCTTTGGACTGCGTTCGCCTTTTTACGCATTCATTGAAATAATAATTTTATGGTTCTCCATTCTTGCTTCCGCCGCATTGTTCTGGAGAATTTCAAAAGGCGCAGGTTTGCTCCTTGTCCCTTACATCCTTTGGGTCTCATTTGCAGCAATCCTAAATTTTTACATATGGATAATGAACTGACGGCAGAAAAATACAGTTTTTAAGAATTGCACGGAAAGAGGATTATATGAAAATAGCCATAGGCGTTCCGGACAACCTTGAGAATCAGGAATGGAACGGCTTCAGAACTGCATTCAGAAACATCAATGATGCCCTGTCCGGGCATGAAAAAATAGTTTTTGCTCCGAATGGAGGGAATGTAAGGCTTGAAGAAGGCAACAATGATCCGGCAGATCTGATGAACAGGTATCACAATACCATTGCACTGGCAAAGGATTTTGGCCGCAAGGTCAGCCATGCAGACCATGATGCAGTGCTTGCATTCAACAGCATGGGGCTCTTTTTATCTGAAAAATTCATATATTATACTTCAAATGTACCCTACAAAAAAGTAGTGGAGCTTGTGGATGGGGAATATCCTGAGACTGCACACTTCAGGAAATTACTTGACTATTATGGGTTTGTTGCAGAAAGGGAGATAGAAAACTACGAAAAAGCTGAAAAGATAATTGTACACTCCATGAAGATCCAGGAGCACATAGTGGAACAGGGCATTGCACCTGGAAAAATTGTTTACATAGCAAGGCCAATTCCAAAGATGCAGCCTGGAGGGGAAAGAAAAGTGGGAAAGATGAGGATAATTATCATGCCTGCAGAACTTAGGGTCATGAAAGGAGTAAAATATGCAATAGAGACGATGAAACTGCTGAAAGATATGATGCCCAATGCAATACTGATAATTACCGGAAGGATAAACAATTATGAGCAGGACTATATGAAACAGCTCCTCCATGAAGCAGGGGGGAAGGCGAATGTCATTGCCACTGGTTTCTTGCCAAAGGAGCAGCTCCACAGATACATGCAGGCTGCAGAATGCGCATTCATGCCATTCTGCTTTGATGAATGCCCCATTGCATTGTCAGAATGCATAGGATATGGCCTGCCGGTTGTCACAAACGAATATGCAGGTTTTGACAGGGAAACAATCGGCAGATTCGGATACTGTGCAAGACATAAGGACATAAATGATTATGCAGAAGGACTGGGAAGGATCCTGTCTGATGATGATTTAAGAATGGAAAAACGCAGGGGAACCAGGGAGATTACAGAAAAGTTCAATTTTGACAGGTATAAAAAGGAGATAAACAATGTCTTTGAAGAATTTGGAAAAGGTTAAGGTGCTCTATGGCAATGACATGCAGCCAAGCATTGACCCCAAGGAAACATTATTGGTAGACAGGACAGTTGAACCGAAAATCGGGGATGTTATTTTATTTGAAAACCGGTATGGGATGAGGATAGCTCACAGGTTGTTGCATAAATGTGCAGGATATTATTTTACAAAGGGAGATAATTGCAGATTTTTTAACTTTCCATTCAAAAAGGATAAGGTACTTGGGGTTGTTGTGGGAAAGGAAATGCCAGTAATAAAAAACCGTGTTGGAGAGTTCTTCATATTATTGTTTCTGCCATATTTTATTTTGTATTCAAAGGCATTTGATCTTAAAAAGAAAAAACATTTCTTTTTACTAAAAGCAGCATCAATATTTTACCCATATTTACCAACAGTAGAGAGGATGAATGCACATGGATGATTATTATAATTTCGCAAATGTGGTTCTTAAAATCGAACATGATAAAGACGATCTTTTCAAGTATATTGACAATGAGATAAATCAGTACCAGATAAAGGAAAAAGATCATGTTTTTTTCACCAGAATCAAAAAAACATCAAAAATTGAGGTTCCTAACAAAGCAATAAGGACCAATGTCTTTGATGGGCAGGCAATATATGCACACAACAAAAAGATTTTCATAATCGGCAAAGACAAAGAATATTCCATTGTAATGGATCCTGTCAAAAGAGAAATGATTGTAGATTATATTGACGATACAGAAGAACTTAGATTGATGTTAAGATTATTGTTAAAATGGTCAATAATTATTTCAGCTCAGGAAAACGGAATGGTGTATATCCATGCATCAGCAGCGCATTATAATGGAAAGAACATCATTTTTTGCGGAGATAGCCACTGTGGAAAATCATCATCTTTACTTAGATTAGTTCGAAATGGAGCAAAGGCCATCAGTGATGATTCAGTATTATTTGACGGGAAAGGATTGGTTCCATTTAGCATGAATACCACAATTGATAAGGACTTGGAAAAGAGATTTGAGATAAAATCTAAATCTTTTAAAATCGAAAAATACGTGGATCATGACTTTGAATATGGAAAACCAGACACCATAATATTCTTGAAAATTTGGAACAATGACACTAGTGAAATAAAGAAGATGGATTACAAGATAGCATTATTGAACCTGATAAGAATTTACAAGAAAGAGATACCTTTCGTTTGGGCTATCTTAAATAAAGACATCACGGATGGAACTGGAGATATTTTCAAGAAATATGCATCTTTAGTTGAAGGAGTAGATTGTTTTGAATTTTATGCGGGCTATGAGGAGGTAGAAGTACGGAAAAAACTGCTGGAGTTCCTCGGAGATTAGAAGATCTTTTTCAGGACCAGTTTCATGGTAACAAAAACCAGCCGAATCCAGTTTGCAGGATAACTCAGGAAAAAGAATATTGAATTTTCTTTTATGTGGAATCTCTGGTACAGGATGCCTTTTGGTGGAAAGAGCCTGTCCCAGACAAAATAGGCTGCCCATATGAAAACAGGTTTCTTGATATAGGACAGCAATGAAACGGGCTTCAGACGTTTTAGAACCTGAGGAGGCATTTTGGGATTCAGCATTTTAACTGTAAGGTAAATGACTTCTTTTTGTTTTAATTCAGCAAGGATCCAAAGGAATTTGTCCCAATCAATATTGTAATTGCCAATAATGATGTTCAGATCATTTATCCATTTTTTGCGATCACAGATGAAAAAATGATGATACACGTTGTGCAGAAATGCTTCAAGCAACTGCAGTTCTTTGGACTGGCACGGAATCTTCACCCCTTCATAGTCAAGAAAAACCTTATCAGCCATCAAAGGCAGACTATGTTGATCAAGATAGTTGAACATGCGGTAATGAATTTCAATAGGAATCATCTTTGGAGCTATGATTGAAACATCATGGGCATGATTCTGTTCAGGATTTCTTAGGAAATCCAGTTCCTCGAGCCGATCATAGCGGTAGCCAAAGTCCCTGATAAGAAAGGTTGCAGTTTTTTCAACATCTTCTGGATCGACAAGAATGTCAAGGTCCTCAAAATCTCTCCCACGATCAAAATACCATAATGAAATGCCCTTCAGCACAAGATAATCTATTTTTTTCTGGTTGAGATATTTGATTATTTTGAGATTGTCTGTGATTCTTTTTTTCATTATCTGTTCTCTTAATTTCTTTTTTGTTTTGTCACTTAGTTTATTTTGCCAGTTATCAGGATGAGTTTTCATCAGAGTGCTTATTTCTTTGACAAGCTCGTTATTCTTATCCATGGTTATTTCAGTGGCTATAGAAATTATAAATAGGCATTGGCAATTCTTTAAATAGATTTCAATGCTTAACAGATAATGGAAATCAGCGTTGTCATTCCTACTCTTAATAGAATTGAAGACCTAAAAGAATGTATATCCGCTCTTGAAAAACAAGATTTATCCAAAGAAAAATTTGAGATAATAGTTGTGGACAACGGATCAACAGATGGCACTAGGGGATTTCTTAAAGATAAGGCAAATGCAGGCATGATAAGGTTCCTGGAAGAAGAGAAAAAAGGTGCGGGTAGGGCACGGAACCTTGGAGTCAGGAATTCCGGTGCAAGATTCATTGCATTCACTGATGATGACTGTCTTCCTGAAGCAGGCTGGCTGTCTGGATTGTTGAAAGAATTTCCAAGTGATGGGAAATGCGCCGGAGTTGGCGGGCCAGTAATCACGGCACATAAAGACAATGTGATAAGCAGATATTGCGATTATTGCAGGCTTTGGAAGGACCTTGATTTTAGAGGAAGGTCTATTCACCTCCCAACAATGAACGTTCTTTACAGGCGTACTGCGCTTGTTGATATAGGGATCTTTGAGGAGGGTGTGATTGGGGTAGAGGACATCCATCTTTCGCAAAAGATAATCCGTAAGGGATACTATTTGAAAAATCTTGATAATGCAGTTGTTTTCCATAAGGATCCAAGAAAACTTGGTCCATTTTATCATAGGGCATGGCTTATGGGCGTGGGAATTGCAATAATTGGAAAAAGGCATGGCGGAAAACTTGAAAAGGACAGGATAACCACAATAAGGGAAATTCTTTTCCCAAAAAGAAATCTCGGAAAGCTCACAAAAATTGAAAAACAGCCCATTGGCGACAGGATTATGTTCGGATTCCTTCATCGCCTCTGGAAACTAGGCGTACACAATGGATATGTACATGAAATGAAAAAATTACATCTCCAACAAATATACTCCAAGTGAGCCAATATCTTCGTCCCAGACTTCCCTGATCTCCGGCTTCACATACTTAATTTTTTCCATTGTCAGTCACCAGACCGTGTTTTATTGCAGCTGTTATGAATTCCTCAATGTCAGCATCAATACCATTGGCTTCGCTGCAGTTTTTCTCTATTATCTCCCGGAGGTCTGCAAGCTCAAAACTTTCACCTGTCTTCTGCCACAGCAGCCTTGCAGTGGAATTAAGCTCCATCATTCTGCCGGAATCAGTATTGAATAGCAATAGACCGGAATCAGTCTCCTTGTCTATTATTTGGGGATTTTTGGAATAAGGCATGGAAAATCATAGGAGGATTACAAATAAATATTTATTTGAAAGGCTTTGGCCTGAAATGGCGAACCAGTTCCACGCCCTGACCATCTATTTTCAGGTTCATCTGCCGGTGTTGGGCCCCTTTCCCGGCTGCAGTTCCTGCATTATCTTTCCGTTGTTCCTGCCAGGAGCAGGAAAACTGAATGGAACTTTCAAACTTCATGGAAAAAAATCAGAAAAAAGAATTGAAATAGGCAACACTGGAAATCAGACCAATACATCATTCCAGTGTGCCTGCGGGCTCAGCATAAATGACTATTCACTAGGGCCCTCAGCATTACCCGGACAGTTACACCCCCCTCTTCCGAACCCCTGCATACTCCCTGATTCCATTGGTCTGATACATTCTCCTTCGAACCTGTGCATACCTCTTGGTCCCATTGTTCCGTGGCCAATTCCCCTTCCTGGCATAAGATCACGGAACTGTTCGTGCAGCTCCTTTGCTGTTTCATAGTCTCCTGAAACCATCGCATCATGTATCTGATCCCTGATGGCATTTGTTTCTTCCATCAGGGTTTCATTAACTTGCGGCGCATACTGTTCTCTGAGCGCTTTCATAGTTTCAAAATCCTTTGCTTCAAATGCCTCCTGCATTTGCTCTTTTGCTTCATCCGGAATATTCATGAAGAATCCTCCCCAGGCAAAGCTCAGGCCCAGAATGCCGAAAATGGCAAGGGCTGCTATCAAAATCTTGTTGGTCATTGTTTCACCGGAAATGACCAGTGCAGCTTTTTATAAAAGGATTTGCCGGAATAGCCCCCAAATTACGCCTGATTTTGATCTACTTTGAACTCACCCAGAGCAGTATTGCAAGGGAAACAGAGGCAAAGAAGTATGGTATGAGCTGGAATATGCCGCTCCTTCCATAGACTCCAAAGAATACATGGAGAAAGGGATTCGCCGCCACAGCAAAAAGCATGAATGAGAAAACTGCAAGGAGAAGCCCGACAGTAAACCTGCTTTTGAGCTGAAGGTAATCCTTCAGATAAATGAAGAACAGGTAAAATGACATGGCAAGCATTGCAAATGACAGAACTGCGTGGATGAGGAACAGGTTCGCAAAAGCATCTTGGAATGGCCCTGGAGATTCAGTTCCAGGCCCAAAATGCCTGAAAGGCAATGCAGCATTGGCAACCAGCATAAGGGTCAGGGAAAGCAGCAGAGCCAGAACCGCTCCGCCAATTGACTTAAAAGTGAGATTATTTTCTTTTTTTTCTTTCATTTTTATCACCTTTCATTATTTCAGATAAATATTCATTGTCCTCCCATTCAGAACTGAGGAAATACACCGATCCGTATTTCTTCTTCGGGGTCTGGAGAATACCTTCCTCCACAAGAAGTTCGATGTGCCCCTGGACGGTCTTATAATCAAGATTTGCGGCTAGGGAAAGCTGGCGCATATTCATTGGTTTTGCAGCAAGGATTCTGATAATGCGCAATCTTGTGGGGCCTCCCCTGGATGCGTTTAAAAGCCAGTAAAGCAGGCGCGTCTGTGAATCCATTCAATGGAAGTATGTTTTGATTGCTTAAATAATTTTACCCAAATCCGGCATCACATTGAAAAATTGTTTGAGAAAAGATCTGAGCATGAAAAAGATTGCAACACTCCTGGTGCTCGGAGTATTCCTTGTCCTGATGTTCACAATCATCAGGGCCAGTCTTTTCGAGCAGGTGGAGCAGGACAAACACGTATATTTCGAAATTGTCTTCCTTCTTCTCCTTGCAATGATTGGAGAGCTTGCAGTCATCTATTTCAGGCAGCCTTCGGTAATGATCCTTATGCTGCTTGGTATTCTCATGAGCCCGAGCTTTACAGAATTTGGCTGGCAGCTGCTCAAGACACTTCCCATTGACATACCGGAGCATCCGCCGGACATTTTCAGGATGGAGGACATATTGCATGTATTTGCCCAGCTTGGCGCCGTAATCCTTCTTTTCAAGGTGGGGCTTCACAACAAGATAGACAATATCTTCTCAAAAGAGAATATTATAATCGCATTTGTCGGAGTTCTTGTTCCTTTTGCTGCAGGTGCCGGATTTGCACTGTTCTATGGCGGAAGCTTTGCATATTCGATGTTTCTCGGAGCGGCACTGACTGCAACCAGCGTGGGCGTAACAGTGGCAGTTCTCAAAGAGTATAAGCTTTTGCAGGAGAGATACGCCAGAATAATAATAGGTGCGGCAGTAATAGACGACATACTGAGCCTGCTTGTTCTCTCATTCGTCATCAATATAGGGAGTGGAGGATCATTCCTGGATATTGGACTCACCCTCTTAAGCGTCATGGTATTCCTGGCAGGGGGAGTGATGGCGGGCAAAACTTTCATAGAATACATAGACAGAAAGGAGATGAGCAACAGGAGATTTCTGGCGGCAATGGCATTCATGCTCTTCTATGCCTACGTAGCAGAATACATAAAACTTTCTGCAATTGTCGGGGCATTCCTTGCAGGAATTGTACTCAATCAAAGCAAACATTCCAGAGATCTGGAGGAAAAAACATATGGCCTCGAACAGCTGTTTCTTCCGATATTTTTCATAAGTCTCGGAATTTTCTTTGATATCAACAGTCTGTGGATGTCGTTTGGAGCGATAGTGGCCATAAGCATAATTGCCGTTGCAAGCAAGTTTGTAGCTCCTTTCATTGCCATTCCATTTTGTAGCATAACAAAAAAAGAGGCAGGGATAATAGGTATGGGCATTGTTCCGAGAGGGGAAGTGGCGCTCATCGTAGCATCCATAGGCCTTACAACAGGGATACTCAATTCCATAGAATACTCAGTAATATCAGCAGTGGCACTTATTACCACACTCATAGTGCCGCCAATACTCGGAAAAATGATTTCTGGCTTGCAAAAGTAAAGATGTTGCTAAGCACGGTATTTTTTAAAAAATTTGATTCAAAAATAAAAAATTTCAAAAAAATATACGTAAAATTCAAATAAATCTGCCGGCAATAGCATCAGGCACTTGATAAACCATAAAGGAGCTTATGGTTTCAATTGCAGAAGCCTTCTTTGCAATTGCCTTTATTTCCTAAGAAGCGTCAGGTCATCAAGAAGATCTTCAAGCTCCTGCTCGTGCTTGACCTCATCCTCCATTATTTTCCTTACCATGTTGAAGGTGATTGGATCGTTTCCTGTTTTTACTTTCTCAAGAATCTTATTATAAACGACAATTGCACATTGTTCTCCTTTGATGTTTTGCTCAAGAATCATCCTTACATTTGGATCAGAAGGCACTTCATAGCCGCAGCTGGATTTCTTGCTCCATTCCTTCGGATCAAGAAGCGGTGTTCCGCCAAGCTGTATTATTCTTTCTGCAAGCATATTTGCATGTTCAAGCTCCTCGCCCGCATGCTCATCAAGTTCTCTCTGAACATTCGTCCTCATAGGGCCCTTGACAACCTTTGCACCGGTCCAGTACTGATAATAAGCAAGCCATTCATCTGCAAGTGCACTGTTAAGAAGTTCAATAAGCTCCTTGACATCCATTTTCACTATAGCTATCCCTTTAGTTCCCATAAAATCACATAGAAAAATAGAGGGAAAGACTAATATAGCTATCTGATTGAAACAATAATTGTCCATTTTTCACTAATTTTTTCCACTTTTTACATGTAATTTACAGGAAATTAGCCAAAAACTATGCTTAGCAACATAAAATTAAAGAAAAACTATATAAATCACTGCATACCTAATATAATCATGAGGGGGGTTGTAAGATTAAGGTATGAAATGAACCGCGAGAGAAGCTTCAAGGATTCTTTCGGATTCATACATATAATGGTGGAAGACGCGATATCCTAGGCTGAACCCTTTCCGGGTTCTGCTTAGCGTATTTCCCATCTTATAAAGATACTTTTGACCACTATCCTTTCACTTTACCTGTAAAAATCCATTGAAAAAACCGGAAGAGGTTGTTGCAGGCGTTTAACGACGTGAATAATGTAGCTGACAACACAAAAACACTAGTAAAATTAGTCTTAGCCACAAAAAATTAGGAAAAAAATATATATAGAACTAGTTTTCTATATAGTATGGGTGACTAAAATGTACGTGAACGATGAAAATAGAATGGCAAGGATGGTGGTTGTGGAGTACATAGCTCTTATAATAACCCTGCTGCTTTTCATGGCTCCTCTGCTCATGGTCATCTTCTAAAATTTTTGCCTTGTTTTTAATTTATGAGAACAATAATTGTTATTTTGCTGCTTTTTGGATGTGTGGCGCTGGAAGCGCCAGAACAGAATAATGAAAAAATTCATAACAATACAACTGCAACAAGCATCACTGTCGCAGCATTTAACATACAGGTTTTTGGCATTTCAAAGGCATCTGATGGCCAGGTAATGGAAATTCTTGCAAAAACAATAAGAAATTTTGACATTGTAGCTGTCCAGGAGATCAGGGACAGCAGCGGAACTGCCATATCCGCCCTGCTTGATAAAGTGAATGAAAATGGCAGCTATAGACTCACTGTGGGGCCACGCCTTGGAAGAACAACAAGCAAAGAGCAGTACGCATACTTCTATAATACGGAAAAAGTAGTGCTTCTAAACAACTATACGTACAATGACAGCGAAGACCAGTTTCACAGGGAACCTTATATTGCAGAATTCAGATCCGGAAATTTCACGTTCACAATTGCAGCAATTCATGTTGATCCCGATGAGGCCTTTCAGGAGATAGCTGCGCTGGAAACGGTGATTGAAAGTATTCCCGGAGATATCATAGTAATGGGCGATTTCAACGCAGACTGCTCTTATTTTGATGAGATGCAGGACAGGCCATACCAATGGCTGATTGGCAATGACGAGGACACCACAACAAAAAGCACAAACTGCACATATGACAGGATAGTGATAACAAAAGAAACAGATGAATACAATGGCGTAAGCGGGGTGTTCAGATTTGATCTTGAATATGGGCTGGATCAAAAACAGGCTGAGGCTGTTTCAGACCATTATCCGGTTTATGCCGGTTTTTTCACATACAAATAGGTTTTTAAGGTGTAAAGTACCAAAGAGAGATAGTTAAGCATAAGAAATTTTTTTAAAAAAAATATATTCTTATTTTAAGTGAGAAAATGAAATTCACAGAATTAAATTTAAATGAAAAAACACTGGGGGCCCTTGAAGCTCTCGGATATAAAGAGCCAACAGAGGTCCAGATAAAGACGATTCCTGAGATAATAAAGGGGAAAAATCTTGTTGTCAGAAGCCAGACAGGAACAGGCAAAACCGCTGCGTTTGGAATCGGATTGGTTGAAAGACTTGCAAACGGGGATACTAAAAAAGCCCTGATCCTTACCCCGACGCGGGAACTGGCAATACAGGTATGCAAAGAAGTAAAGGCAATCGGAAAGGACCAGTACTCCGGGATATTTGCAGTGTATGGGGGCCAGAGCATAAACACCCAGATCAATGACCTTAAGGGCGGCTATGAGATACTTGTGGCAACGCCTGGAAGGCTGCTCGACCTTAACCGGAGAGGGATTGTAAGGATGAATGAATTTGAAACTGTAGTTCTTGATGAAGCTGACCATATGCTTGATCTTGGATTCCAGGATGAAATGACGGAAGTT
Organism: Microcaldota archaeon; assembly: GCA_016926175.1. Taxonomy (GTDB): domain Archaea; phylum Micrarchaeota; class Micrarchaeia; order Anstonellales; family Bilamarchaeaceae; genus Bilamarchaeum. Next base: position 40,550 of record JAFGPA010000009.1, on the reverse strand, counting down.
CTTGATGCTCTGCCAAAGGAAAAGCTCATGATACTTTTATCGGCAACCATTGATGAAAGCATAATGAGCATAGCATCGAAACACATTCCAGAGGCACAGACAATAGAAGTTGGGGAAAAGGAAATTGTCTCTACAATAAGGGAAGAACACGTTGAAACAACCCAGCGTGGAAAACTTTCACAGCTTGTGAGAATACTGCAAAGGCATGCCGGCATAAAGACCCTTATTTTCATGGAGACAAAAAGGGGGACATCATGGCTCACTGACAGGCTCAAGCAAAAGGGATTGCAGAATGTAGGCATTTTGCAGGGAGATATGAGTCAGGCCAGCCGAAACAGCATGATAGAGCTTTTCAAAAAAGGCAAACTTGAGATAATGGTAGCAACTAATGTTGCTGCAAGAGGCCTGCACATTGATGATCTTGGGCTCATAATCAACTATGACCAGGCAGAAAGCGATGAAACCCACCTTCACAGGGTAGGAAGAACCGGAAGGATGGGATCAACAGGCAGGGTAATCAATTTCATAATAAGAAGGGAAAGCCGTGAAGAAAGGATGAGAGAAGACCATCCTGATTTTGCCTGGATGAAGGAAGGATATACTGAAAGAAGAGCAGAACACACTGAAAAATACAGGCCAAGAAGAGATTCAAATTATAAACCCAAGAACAATTACAAGCGCACCAAGGGCAAAGGTCGCCGTTGAAAAGTTGATTTTTTCAGATAGTTCCATCAGATATTTTATTGTGAGCAGGCCAACCACGGCAGCAGCTATTGTTCCGGCAAGCAGTTCTGCAGATACAGAAAATTCCCCTTTTGCGAGAGGATAAACAATCTGAACTGCAGAGGTTACGGGAATGCTCATAAGGAAGCTGAGCCTGAATGACTGGTGCAGCGGATATTTCTGGCCCAGAAGGGTTGCAATGGTAAGTCCTGAGCGACTCAGTCCGGGGAGTATTGCAAATCCCTGTATAATGCCTGCCACAAATGCATTTTTATCAGTCAGCTGTTTTTGTTGTCCGGAAATTTTCCTTGTTTTGTGGAGCCAGGCAATGCCCAGAAGGAAAATGCCTATCATTATAGTGAACAGCGATTCAGGGATCTCAAGATTCAGGGCAAGAATGAGAAGGGGCACAGCAGTTATCGCAGTTGAGAGAGTTGAGATCAGAAGAAAGAGAAACAGATGCCTGTTTGCCATTTTCAGGATTTCGAGGATATCATTGCGGAAGTATACCAGTGCAGATATTGTAGTGCCCGTGTGCAGCCATATTGCCGAGCCCAGGGCATCCTGGTACTGTGAATCAAATAAAAACCGCCCTGCAAGAGTCACCATTCCTTCAGAGCTTATCGGAAGCCATTCCGACAATCCCTGTATGATGCCCAGAACGACTGCCTCAGTCAGTTCCATTAGCAGAACTCACATATTCCTTTTTCCTCTTCTTCCTTGAGCTTGTTGTGTATCCACTGTCCGCACCATTGCGCCCAGTCTTCCCCTTTTTGGCCATTTTCCTTAAGATAAGCTTCATCTGCTGCTTTCAAAAGTTTTCCGAGTTTTTTTGCCGCTATGATATCGGTCATAAAATAACTTCCACAGTATATTTTTTAAATCAGCCAATTGCAAAATTTCGATTTGCCTTTGCTGCAGGCGCTTTTTCCTGCAATAGAGTTATGCTATGATTCAGACTGCGCCATAGCTGTTTTCAGCTGCAGGTGCATTCATACTTTCGAGGAAAGGTCTCTGTGCGTCTGATACATGAAAGCAACGGCTTCGTGATGCTGGGCAAGAAGCTGGAGCGCATAGGCAAATATCTCAGTAGTGTTGATTTCATCCCTGGACCCTACAAATTTGTTGATATCTGCAGTAACCTTATCAGAAATTTTCCTTGCATCGTCATCTCCCAGATCACATTCCTTGCATGCCGAAAAAACAGAGTCGTAAAACTTTTTTTCATCAAAAGGCTCTTCCTTTCCCCTTCGCTTTACTACTTTTGTCATGACAAAGAATAAGAAAAGAAGTTTATAAACTATTAGCATGGAAGAGATTCTCCGGAAAGCAGTAACAATAGCCGTTGTCGGACTGTCTGAAAAACCAGAAAAGGCAAGCTACCAGGTCGCAGCGTATCTCATTAAAAATGGCTATAAAGTCATTCCGGTCAATCCCAATATCAGGGAATGGAACGGAATCAGATCATACAAATCATTGCTGGAAATTGAAGAAAAAGTCGATGTCGTTGATATTTTCAGAAAAAGCGAATTTGTTCCCGGAGTAGTTGATGATGCAATAAAAATCAGAGCTTCGGTAGTGTGGATGCAGCTTGGCATTGTCAATGAAGAAGCTGCAAAGAAAGCTGAAAAATCCGGGATTGCCGTCATAATGAACCACTGCATAAAAATCGAGCACCAGAAGCATTTAAATTATGAAAAGCGGGAAAGAACGTATGAATCTTGATTCGGTAAAATCAATCATGTTACGGGACCTTGATCCAGAGCTTCAGCAGGAAATCCACAAATTTGTTTCAGATATTGGGTATGAGGTAACAATCACTGGTTCCACAAGGCTCGGTTTTCTTGTTGAGATATATGAAAAAAGTGACAGGGAAAATCTGAAGAAAGCTGAAAATATGATATTAAAACTTGCCTCTGTGCAGAATGCAATAAAAGAGCGTGAAGAAAGGCGCAGAAGTGAACGCAGGGAAAAAAGCGGGGTTTTCAGGATTGGGATGCTTGAAGGAGGAGTTTCTGCAAGTAAAAAAACGAGGGAACTGCTTGGGTCAATAGGCATAACTGATGAAGGAATAATGGAACGTGCAGAAGCATTGCTGGGGCCTGGCAAAATAGAAGAAAGGGTAGAAGACATCTGGATCACTTCACTTGGAAAAGATGTGGTAAAAAAGATTTTTGGGGAATACCCTGAGATAATCCTTATACCGGATGAGAATAATTTCATTTCAGAATTGGAAGCCATGGAAACCAAAAAAGAAATGATAGATGAATGGGCAAAAACAACAGCACTTCCGGCATGGGTTGATTACAACCAAACTCCCGGAATTCTTCTGGACAGCTATCAGGAAATAAGCAGACAGCTTGGCATTCCGGTGCCTGAAGAGAAAATTAAAGAAAAGGAAGAGAAGTATGTTTCACGGCCAATGAAAAAGGCTGAGATGGTTAAGGTTCTTGCGCAGCTGGGTTTTGAACTTAAGAGAAAGGTCAAAGAACTTGTATTTGAAGGGCCGAAAAGCCTGACAATTTCTGATCCGCATGATGGGGAGTATGACCCCATAACTGTAAGAAAGATAGTAAGGGATATCGGAGTGACTCCCGGAGAATTTGAAGCAGCAAGAAAGGCGATTTAATATGAAAGAAATTGAAGTAGAGGGATACAGGGTTCTGGTGGAGCGGGGGGAAAAAGGAAAATTCGTAATAACTGTTCCTGATCTTCCCGGAGTTATAGGACAGGTGGAAGATGAAAAAGATGCATACGGTGAAATAAGAAGGTTGATAGGAAGGTATTTTGTCGAATTAAGCAAAAAGAAACCAGAAATGGCCTGTGAGCCCATTCAGGGTAAAAGAAGGCAGCGGGGGATAGTGAAAAAATGACACTGACATATTCAAGCTACAGGAAATTGGGGAGAGGGGACAGTGCTCCGGAATTTGATCTTCCAGGAACAGACGGCAGGAGCCATTCGCTTTCAGAATTCAGGGGAAAGCCTGTTTTGATTATCTTCATGTGCAACCATTGCCCATATGTTGTCCCGAAACTCGCTTATTTCATTGAACTGCAAAATAAATATCCGGAATTGCAGGTTATCGGCATAAATTCCAATGATTCTGATAATTATAGGGAAGACAGTTTTGAAAAGATGAAAGAATACTCGGAAAAATACTCTTTCAATTTCATTTATTTATTTGATGAAAGCCAGGAGACTGCAAAAGCATATGGCGCTGAATGCACTCCCGATCCTTTTCTTTTTGATGCTGGCCTGAAGCTTGTTTACCATGGAAGATTTGACGATGCCCATGGAAAAAAGCATGAAGAAGGAAAAACTTCTGAAATGGAAGATGCGGTCAGGCAGCTGCTGGAAGGGAAAGAGGTAACTGTGCAGGCTTTGCCGTCATGCGGATGCAACATCAAATGGAAGTGAAACCAAGCTTCCCCCTTAAGGGAACAAAAATTACCGGAAGCACTTTTGCACGTGTCTTTTTGGAATTATCAAAAACCACAATGTCCTGATGGTAGCGGCTTCCCACAGGAGCAACGAGTTTTCCGTCATGCTTTAATTGCCGGATCAGCGGATGATCATCATCAAGGGATGGCATGGCTGCCGTTACAATGATGCGGTCATATGGAGCCTGCTTTTCATGTCCTGCGCTTCCATCACCAAGATAAATTTCAACATTTTTGAAGTTCTTCAGGTTTTTTTCTGCAACTTCAAAAACTTCATCATAGAATTCAAACGATATTACCTTCCCGCTTTCAACAAGGCGGGAAAGCAAAGCAGTATTGTAGCCTGAACCTGTCCCTATTTCAAGGACTTTCATCCCGGACCGGACATCCAGGTGCTCAAGCATGAATGCAACGACAGAGGGTGCAGAGATTGTCTGCCCCCGGGCAACGGGCTGGGGACTGTCGCAGTAGGGAGACCCGGTAAAGTCTGCGCGGTCTGTTGCAAGAAGGGCGGATTCCACCCTTTTTGATTTCAGATAACCCTGCCTTTTCAGGTATTCAACCATTTCCAGGTTTGACATAAAGGTTTTTTAAAGAACAACAGGGATAAATTTGTATGCCAAAACAGGGGTTTGGCGGCGATGACGATATAGAGGAGGTGCCGGAAGAGCCGAAACCGCCTTCTCTGGATAAGTTTGGATTATCGCCAGATGCAAACATTAGGGATTTGTTCTGGAAAATAATGGGGTCGTATGCTGCCACAAAAAGTCCGGGAGTTGATATTTCAACGCTGGAAGAAGACAGGTTCGCACTGATGAGGGTAGCTGTATCCATACTTTCCCAGGAACACAGCAATCAGTACGGACTTTCCCCAAAGTTCATCACATTATATACAATACAAATGCTGATAGACGGCGGATGGGAGGATGCGCTTGCAGATTTCCTTATGCTGGCACTTGAAAAAAAGCACAGGATAAAGGATATTGTAATACAAAGCCTCAGGAAAATACAGGAAAAAGAAAAGATAGTGCATTGCATGAGTTCAATGCTGAGAAGCAGCAATGATGCATCTGTTGCATTGGAGTATATAGCTAACCTTGACGATGCTGAATTAAGTATGCAGCTGAAAAAGGAACTTGTAATATTTGCAAGAGGGGACATAGGAGAGAATCAGAAAAATGCCATCAAAGCCATATCATCGATAGGCGATCAGGATGAAGTAAAAAAAACATTCATCATTCTTCTTTCACACTGGGATGAGGAGGCAAGGCTCGCTGCTGCAAGAGCATTGAAATCAATCAATGATGATGAAGTGAAAGGAGAGGCTGCAAAAAGACTTGAAACTGAAAATAATGACGAGATAAGGAGAATACTGAAGGAGATATTGAAATGACCGAGATAATAAAGATTCCCAGGGAACGGATCAGTGTACTGATCGGGAAAAAGGGCCAGACAAAGAAGAAAATAGAGGAAAAATGCAAAATAAAAATCACTGTCCGTGATGAAGAAGTTGAGATCAGTGGCGAGTCGGAAAACATTTTCTTTGCCATGGATGTTGTAAGGGCCATTGGAAGGGGATTTGAGCCAAGAAAGGCGCTTCAGCTGGTAAAGGACGATTATGCATTTTATATTATTCATCTCAGGGAAGTACTTCCTTCTGAAAAGGCAATGGAAAGGATAAAGGCCCGGATAATCGGGGAAAAAGGGAAGATAAAGACCGAGATTGAAAACGCCACCGAATCATTTGTCAGCGTCTATGGGCATACTGTAGGGATAATCGCAAAACTTGAAACAATTGAATATGCAAAAGAAGCAGTATACAAGATTATCAGCGGGGCTCCGCATTCCGGTGTTTTAAGCTACCTGGCAAAGGCAAGGCGCCAGATAATGGATGCAAAATTCAGAGGTTCCTAGAGATAAAATCCTGAAGTCCCTTAAGATCGCCTTTGTTAAAAACAGCATCAAATTCCTTTTTATCTATCTCTGCAACAAGATCATGCTGATAGGGATAGCTGCTTGTGGAAAGGGCAACTGGAACAAAAGGCATTTCTTTCCGGATTCTGGCCAGAATTTCAAACCCCTCAGTGCGGCCCATGGTAAGGCAAAGATCGCTGATCACAAGATCCGGCTTCACTTCCCGGACAAGGTCCATTGCCTCTTTTACTGAATTGACTGGTTTTGGAGCAAAAATCTGCACATTGTCCGACCTGAGAAGATCCTGGTATAGGAACAGTACTTCCGGGCAATCGTCCAGAACAAGAACCCTGAGGGCCCGGTTTTCTCTTTTTGGGCATCTTATTGATTCTTCAAGCAGCTGTTTTCCCCTGAGGGCAGTCCTGGAGTATTCAGATTGTGGTATTTGACGGGTTACTTGGGACGAACGTTGCATGCGATTATTACGTAGAGCAGATATTTAAAGGTGGTGGTTTGTGGGTTTTTTCAGAAGAGAAAGCAATAATAAAGCCATTGCAGATAATCATTTCAGCACCAGTTGAGGTTATTTCATGGATGAATTCAAAGACTTTAAGGAGCACTCCGTAGCCGAATTTTTTAAGAAAAACCGGCAGATGCTGGGTTTTTCAGGGAAGATTCGCTCTCTTACAATGATTGTCCACGAGTTTGTAACAAACAGCCTTGATGCCTGCGAAGAGGCAGGTATTCTCCCTGAAATTTCAGTAGAAATAAACGAGCTTGGAAAGGACCATTACCAGGTTACGGTAAAGGACAATGGACCGGGAATACCAAAAACACATATTGGAAAGGCCCTTGGCCAGATGCTGGCAGGAACAAAATTCCACAGGTATATCCAGCAACGGGGGCAGCAGGGGATAGGAGCATCAGCCTGCACCATGTTTTCATACATAACAACTGGCCAGCCCACAAAGGCAGTTACATGCCACAATGGAAAGAAACTGACTGCAAGGATATCCATGGATTTCAAGAAAAACAAGCCGGTTGTTGAAGTTATTGAAGAGCAGGATACCGAAGAATCAGGACTTACGGTGATTTCAGAATACAAGGATGTAAGGTATGAAAGAAGCAACTACGGGGTTTTTGAATACCTGAGAAGAACGGCGCTCACAAATCCAAATGCAATCATATCGCTGCTTGAGCCGAACAGTGAAAAAACATTGTTTCCTAGATCAATAGAAGAAAACCCCAAAAGGCCGTTTGAAATCAGGCCGCATCCGCTTGGGATAACAACACATGATATTCTTGAATTCGCAAAGCATTCCACGGAAACCAGGCTTTCTTCATTTTTACAGAATGCATTTTCAAGGGTGAGTGCAGGAAAGGTTTCTGAATTGAGGGATCTGGCCCCGGAAGTGAATTTCAGGAAAAAACCGGGCGATCTTACCTGGGCCGAGGCTGAGAAAATAGTAGAGGCATTTGGAAAAGTGAAGTGGATAGCTCCGGCAACAGATTCTCTTGTTCCGATAGGGCAGCAGCAGATTGAAGCGTCGTTCAGAAATATTTTCAACCCGGATGTGCTGGTAGTAACTGAAAGAAGCCCGAAGGTCTACCGGGGGGGGATTCCTTTCGTCATTGAAACTGCAATTGCCTACGGAGGCGGTGTAAGTGATGCCAACAAAAAAGGAGAACTGATGAGGTTTGCAAACAAGGTTCCGCTTCTTTTCGATGCAGGAGGCTGCGCAATTACAGAAACCATCAGGAGCATAGACTGGAAGCGGTACAACATCAGAAATTTTGAAGACGAGCCGATTGCAGTCCTGGTAAATGTTGTTTCCGTACATGTACCGTATACAAGCGCAGGCAAGCAGGCAATAGCCAATGAGGAAGATCTTATGGCAGAGATAAAGTTTGCCGTTATGGAAGCTTCCAGGGGAATACAGAAATTTATTTCAGGAAAAAGAAAAGCTAATGAAATTGCCACAAAGAAAAAAGTCGTTTCAAGATATATTGAGCAGCTGTCTGCAGATCTTGCATCTCTTACTGGCGAGAAAAAGGAAAAACTGTCAAAGAAACTTTCTTCCATCGTGGAAGACAAATATGTGACCATGAAGGATGATGAGCCCGAAACCACCGAAAGAATTGAGGAGGAGAAAGATGAAAGCGAAGGAGAAGCTTGAAAAGCTCGGAAAAGACATGGTTGTGCAGATCCATGCAGGAGAAGGCCCGACATTTGAAACCACTTTGAGAACAAAAGGCAATACCATTTATGATGAAGGGCTGGGCTGTCTCAGAACAGGCGATAAAAAAGAACTGAGGAAATATCTTTCAGTTGCACAGGCAAGGACATTCATGCAGACTGTTGCAATTGCTGCAAAATCAAAAACATTCCTGGAGCAGGACCTGCACACCTCAATCAGGGGTCTTTTCTACCAGCTGAAGTTCTCACTTGGGGAGGAAATGGATGAGGATCTTTTCACAGAGCAGAGCGAATCCAATGCATTGATCGAAGACCTGGAAGTTGCACTGAAGCTGAAAAGAGAGGATCTCAACCTTACAACAGACAGGAAGGGATTTGTGGCAGGGGGAATGACCATCAGGGACAGGTTTGGCGGTGAAGAAACATTGATAGACCTTTCAAAACAGGGAAGGTCAGGATGGTCCATCCCATCTGATGTCGATAATGGGATGGATATTGAATCCTTGGATGCAGAGTGGGTTCTTGTAGTGGAAAAAGATGCCCTCTGGCAAAGACTGAATGAAGACAAATTCTGGAAAAAGGAAAACTGCCTGCTGGTCACGCCAAAGGGGCAGTCGACAAGGGGAACAAGAAGGCTGCTGAGGAAGCTTGCAGACAGAAAACTGCCGGTATATTGCCTTATGGACTGTGATGCGTGGGGATGGTACATCTACTGGACAATCAAGACAGGAAGCATGAACCTTGCATATCTTGGAAGGGATTTTGCTGTTCCAGAAGCAAAATTCATAGGGGTAACAATGAGCGACATTGAAGAATTCAAGTTTCTTGACAAGCTGACAATCAGGGCAAAGGAAGTTGACATCAAAAGGGCTGAAGAGATGCTCGGCTATCCGTGGATCAACAGGTCAAAGGACTGGGTCCACGAACTCAAGCTTGTGCTGAAAACCAAGAAAAAGATTGAGCAGGATGCTTTGCAGGGCGAAAGGCTTACATTTGTAGGAGAATACATCAAGAAAAAAATAGAAGGAAAAGAATGGCTGAAATAGAAATGGCTTCTGTTTTCTCAGTTGTCTTGTGCCTGCTCTGCAGCCTGTGCATAGTAGCTTCCTGATTCAGGAATTCTCGGCCTTCCAGGGCCTTCGCACAGCTCTTCATTTAGTGTTCCGCTTTCATCAGGAGTGCAAATATCGTTGAGCATTTTCAGGCCGTCAGGACAAAGATTGGTACTGCAACTCTGCAGAGCAAAGAACTGCTTCATTTTTACATTTCCATGATTGTTAGGAGTTGTCAGGAATGGCTGGATGCACTGGTCCCAGAAAACAGCAGGATCGCTTTCCCCAAAACAGTATTCCGGAGGTTGCCATCTTGGCACGCCTTCTTCACTGCACTGCCAGGGAAGTTCCCCGCCGCTGTCTTCCACGCAGGCGTCCCTGTTCCATCGCATATTCTCTGCAAACAGGCTTCTGAAGCAGTCCCCGGCAGAGGTTTCGCTTCCGCATGGGGGAAGAACGCCATTCACTGTTTTCATACTACTTCCTGTAATCCCCCAGGAACCGCCGTACATCTGGGCCATTATATAAGCTGCAAGCACTTCCTCGTTTTCAGCATTGCTGTTTACAAGAAGGCCGTCGCTTTTCATCTGGCGGACTATTCCTCTTGCAGCGTTCAGACCCTGCTGCATCTTGTATGTTCCAATGCACAGTGAATGTGAAATATTGAATGGATTGAACTGCCCGGGAGGATCTGTTTCCGCCGCGCATCCCCTTGCAACAACGAGAAGATTTTCAGAGCAGATTCCCGCATCATCGCATGCCCACGCAAACTCGCCGGGCTCTCCGCTTGGATTTACAGATGCCGGCCACAATGTATAGGGAGGCTCCAGTGACTGCATAAAACCAAGGCCGCACCATTTCCAGTCTGGGTCTTCATCAAGGTCTTCTGCATCCGGAGCATCGGCAAAATCGTATGTTCCAGACGGATCGTCCATTATCCGGTATGCATTTGAATAGCATTCATCCTGTGCAGGGCTTGCTTCAAAGCATGGTCTTCCGTCAGGACCTGTGCCTGTATATCCTTCCTTGCACACTCTTGCAGCCGCACCTGGATCAAGATTGCTTTCAATCAATGCAAATGCACGTACAAGCATGGGATCAAGGTTTCTTGCATCTGCCCATGCATTTATTTCATCCTGGTATTCAATGCAGCCGTGGAAACTTGAAGAATCAACAGATGCTGTGCCTCCAAAATTAAACGGCGCAACAGGATTGGAGGTAATATTGCTCAAAAGGCAGGAACTGCATCTGAATGATGGAGTGCCGACAGGCCTGAGTTCCGGCGCATTTGGAGAAAGATAATCCCGGTTTCCGCCCACACTGGCATAGCTGGTCTCCCTGAGCAGGCCCTCAATGCTTGTACCGAAATCGCAGAAGCCCGCTGATTCATTTGGATAAAGAATCTCGTTGCCATATGATGGCCGCGTTCCTGAAATGTTTGTATACTGCTGGCATGCTCCATAGTATGCCCTGAGCCTTTGCTCATTTGAAGCAATTGCACAGTTGGCACATTTCAGCGGATTGGAAACAGAGCCAAAGCTGGTTGAGTTAAATGAATATGGTGCAAAGCCGATCACTCCGATTTTTCTCAGGCGCTGGATTCCTCCGGGTATGAATGCGCCATATGCCGCTGTCACATCACTTTCCTTCCAGACGCATCCGTTTATGTCAGTGGTATCAGGATCAAACATTATATAGGGTATTAAAGCTGGCTTTCCATAGGTGTAAACTGCATATTCAGTGAAATTGACAACCTGGTTCATCATCTTCTGCGAGCTTATTCTTCCAGAACTGCAGGCATCAACATAATTTCCATTAACTCCAAATGCAATGACATCAACCTGATCCCCTGCACTTGCCATCACTGCATCAAGCGCTTCGGTATCACCGATTTTTGGTGCAACAGCAACCCAGCAGGCATCGCCGCATGCATTCTTCACTGCACGAATCTGCTCGATTATCTGGCCTGCATCAGAAATATCGTAATCGATTTCGGTAACAACAATATTGGGACCGACCGGCCCGGGAGTAAGAAAGCCCTGGTAAAGGCTCTGGCCGTCATTTGCAAGGCTACGGCCAATCTCCCCTGCACGGGCAGCATTGATATTTTCTCCTTCACTGTAAAGAATATAAACCGGAATTATTTCCCTGCTCAGCACGCATAGTGCCCTGCCTGCATCAGGCATTTCATAGGCATTGTCAGCATTCCCCACAAGCCATTCCACTGCCATTGAAAGTTTGTTGGAGCAATAGGGATTGGCATCGGAAAAGTCGCCAATGGACGGTCCCTGGCCAAGCATGAAATTTCTTATTGAAAGATCAGGTGTCGCTGTGCTGTTCCTCAGCTCCATTGCCCGTTCGGGCGTGCATTCCGTTTCCATGTAGCATCTGCCGCCAACAAGATTGTTCCATATGCCCCCCCATATCGGACTTCCGTTCTGGCACACCATGCAATAGCAGCTTCCTATTTTGCATTCTTCAATCTGTGAAGGATCATTTATTGGAGTTCTGTGCAGGTTTCGGATGTAGTCATTTCTGAATTCTTCAGAGCCTATACTCTGCAGGCAACCGGAAATAAAGATCATTATAATTAGCAAAACAGGAAATCTCATATAATAAAATTAGAAGAGAAAAAATTAAAAGATCAATAGAGAGGCTTGCCGCAGCCGCATCTTGCTCCCCTGTAGCCGCTTCTGCCGCAGCTGGGACAGTAAACTGTCCTGTGAAGCATGTGTGGCGAGAGTATATCCTTGGTTCCCTTGGATATGTTCTGCCCAAGCTGGTTCATTGTGTCATTCCAGGATCCGCCCTGGCCATACTTGTGCTTTCTCACTGCATTTGCCACTATGTCCTTTGGCGTAAGGGATGATGGCATCATCGGAAGAGGTGCGTGCCAGAGGAATGCTATCGGGTTGGCCCAGCCGTAAAGCGGGTTCTGCATAATTCCGAATCCCCTGAGTTCCTCTTCCCTTCTGATTGCAAGTGCTTCTGCAGACACTGTCCTTCTCTGGGTGTTGTTCATTGCTGCATCCTGTACTTTCTTGTCGTACATGAAGGATGCGTCCTTCTGCCTGATCATATACTCTGCCATTGGAGCATCGTACATGAGTTCGTGTCTGTAGTTGTAGAAAGACGCTGCCGGGTTTGCTTCGCCAGTTCTTGCCGAGGCATAGACACCCTTTCTCTGCAGGAATATGTCCTGTGGAGCCTGTTTGAGGCCGGCCATATATTCAGGACCTGCAAGCTGGTGCTGCTCAAGTGAACCGCCAAAGACATTGAGCTTGGCAATATTCTCGCTTGTCTTGCCTGGGAACCATCTGTATGAGAATGGGTTGAGTGACTGAAGTGCTTCCCTGAGCCTTGGCTGTGTGTAGTTCCATTGTCTCAGGGCATTGTCCTGGCTGTCCCATTTGGATGCATATCCCTGCATAGACATCTGCATACCTCTTATTGCCCCAAGGTATGGCCTCATCATTTTGCCTGCAAGGTCAAGTGCAAACCCATGGGTTGCCATAAAGCCGGTATACTCTCCCTTGCCCATGTATGCCCTGAGGTTGTCCCTGACGTTAAAGTTCTGTGCAGGACCAAAGTGGAAGAATGATGCCCATGACTGTGCAGCTCCGAATGATGTGGATGTTCTCCAGGGGTTCCTGTCAATTGAATAGTCCCAAACCTGGTGGTATGCACCCTGAGAAAGTGCATAATTCCTGTATGCAACTTTCTCTGCATCTGAGAGCTGGGCAACGTCCTGCCCGGACATTATCCTCTCTGCAAGCTTCCATGAGTGTTGCCTGTAGTACTCTGAAGTCGGAGTGATTTCATAGGATGCTGTATGAACAGGTCCCCCTGCTTCAAGTGCAACCTTGGAGACATAATCTCCTGCATGAAGACCAATGTCCCTGAATGGTTTGATCATTGTATCGTATTTGTGGCCGTCAGCACCAAAGAATCTAAGGAAGGAGGGTGCAACAGGAGCCACTTCCCTCTTGGATTCAACAGTAACTGCACTCTTGCTCCAGAATCTTTCATAATCATAGGTTCTGTTGGAGTATTCCCAGAGCACTGCTGCGAGCACTTTCTCCTTTTCATAGCTGTAGTTGCCTTCCTTTGTCCATTTGGTTGCTGCATCAAGGAATCCATGCCATTCGTTTGGATCCTTTGAGCCTCTTGCCTTGTAGAACTGTGCTGTAAGGTCATCCCTTGCTCCGAATTTCACTACAACATCATCAGGAACAAATGCCCTCATCTGGCCGTTGTTATCCCGGATGGACACCTGTCCGCCCATAACACGGTCTGCATCTGACAGCATCATGCCCTTGTGATAGTATGCAAATCCACCTTCATGGAGCATAACCATTGGCTTGCTGGACTTGGCAACATCATTATATGTGACATCCCTGTGTGCAACCTTCTCATATGCATCCCGGTGGAGCAAGAGAAGTTCTCTCATTTTTCCAATGTGCTGTGGATTGGTGTGGTCAATGCCCTGAAGGAACATTGCATCCGGGTGATTGGATGAAAGTCCCTTTTCTTCCAGTGCCTTTGCAAGGAATCCCATTGCAATGCCATTGTAGAATCTTGCAGTTTCCCTTGTTGTTCCGCCGTAGGCATTATTTGCAAACTGTGAGTTGAATCTCTGCTCGAAGTCCTTGATCATTTCGTCCCGTATCCAGAGCTTTTTGGCCTGTTTTGCCCTTTCCTCAACTGTCCATGCCGCTGAACCTGGCATTCTGTCGAGCTCTGCTTCAATGGATGCCCGGGCTGCCGGAACATAGCTCCTTGTGAACCTGGACTCCACCCATTGCCCTATTGCATAGTTGTCCTGTACACTTACGTGGTCAACCCAGTGTCTTTTGACATCGACAAGGGCATAATCCTTTGGAACTGTGTGTTCCTGGTCTGCACCCCACCACATCATCTTTCCTGTTTTTGGATCGACGTGTCCGGTTGCCTTTTCTTTGACTCCTCCGCCATACATGAATGCAACTATTTCATGCAGTGAAGCAGACTCCATGGACTTTCCGTCCTTGTGGGATTTCTGGAATGCTGCTTTCCCTTCTTCAGAGAACAGCTGAACCAGTTCTGACCTGTTTCTTTCTGCAACTGCCGTAAGCTGTGCCTGGTTTCTCATGTGTTCCGGAAGCTGTTCCATTGCACCTGCATGGCTTGGATCAAGAGTTGCAAGTCTGTTTGCAGTGTTAAGTCTGGCTGACAGAAGCTCTTCGCGGATACCTCCCTGGAGGTGCCCATTTTCTGCATCGTAGATCATTGTACGAAGAACCATAGTTTCCCAGATGGCCGGGCCTCTTAGGGTGTCTCCGCCAATATGGCATACAAATGCATCGTCATGAACATTTGAGCCCCTGACCCTGCTTTGCCTTTCAAGCTCTTCCTGAAGCAGGAGCATCTTGCCATGGTCTGTTTCCACAGACATATGTATTGATTCCACTTTTTGTGTGAACGCAATTGCATTGTGGTCTACGTGTGCTCCGCATCTCTCTGCAAATGCTGTCAGTGCATTTACTTTTTCCAGGAAACTCTTTGATTTGTCTCCTAATATTCCCCTGAGTTCTGCTTCCATTGCAAGCATTTCTTTTGTTGGCTTGTAGCCTGATCTCTTCAGGATGTCCATGTCAACATGGCCCATCTGCGCCATTTCTTCTTCGGAAACATTGAACTTGACACCCATCTTCTTGTAGATCTGTCTTAAAAGATATCTCATTGAATCGTGGTGAGCCTCATCCCTGAGCTGCTTGTAGAAGTATCCTGCCTTGTCGCTTACCGGGAATGACTGTCCGACAATGACAGACGCAGGATTCTCCTTGAGCTGCCCTGCAAACCATCCTGCAGTCTGGGAAGTCTTTGCCTTGTATTCAAGCTCTTCAACCGCTCTCTTGCCTCCAACAAGTTCAATTGTGGATCTTGCTGTTGCTTTGACCAGGTTGGGTGCTTGTTTAACTGATGCCTTGCTCATTCTGACCATTTGCCTTGCAGTTCTTGTAGTTGAACCCACCATGGCCGGAACAAAACCGCCGATTATTGCATATCTGTTTACACCAAATGCCTTGCTGGTGACACTTGAGATTTTACCGCTAACATAGTCTCTTTTTCCTATGTCAGGATGGGTTGTAATTGCTTCAAGTGTTTTAAGCTGCCTCTGGCCTATTATATAGTCCTGGAGAGTCATTGCCATGAGAGCGTTTTTTCCTCCCTTTGCCTTAAGCTTTTCAAGTATCTGTGCAACTGTCCTGTGCTCTGAATCTCCGTAGTCATAGAGAAGTCTTCTTGAAAGCTTATCGAGCTCTGCCCGGCTCATTCCAGCTTCTCTTCCTCCTGCTATGAGCGCCTTCTGTATATTGGCCTGTTCTCCAACATCTCCTGAAACAACATGCGCACGGCTTGCTTTGGCTGCTGTTGCATCCACCTGGCTTTCAAGCTGGCGCCTTTCAACATCTCCTCTGCTTTTTGTAGCAAGTCCGGCTGCAGTCACTCCGGCAGCTACGGCAGCAGTCCTCATTTTAGCTTTTGTGGTTCTTCCCATTTCCGCATAACCAAAAGGCATGAGCATCTGTCCGCCTGCAGCTACTCCCTTGGGTGCCGGAAGTCTTGGTGTGGTGATATCGAGCAATGAAACTGGTGATTTGCCAGCGAAATAAAGTGATGACAGCAACAGACCCAGAATAAGGAATATGCCAACACATGGAAGTGCCGGGGTTCCGTTTGCCCCGCCACTTGATATTGCGCTTATAACCTGGTTGATCTGCTGGGTTAAAGCATCTGTACCTGCAACACGGGCACTGTCATAGGAATAGGTGGTTGTACTCGGAGCTATGCCTGAACCTTCCTGGGGTTCGTATTCAATGACAAAGCTTGCCGAGGTTGCCCCTTCAAGTTCACCTGAAAGATCACATGTAGTATAATAATTGTCGACAGCCTCTCCGCTTGAGTCAGTTACCGTTCTGACATTGTTTATTGGAATCTGGGTACATGTTGGAACCACAACGTATGTTTTGCTGATGGCATTCCACTGATATACTGTAATAGTGCCTTCCTGAAGAGATTCCATATCCAGCCTGTAATCAGTTGAAGCGGCAGTTCTCTCCAAGGCTTTTCTCTGCAGGCAAACCATGATATTATCTGCTCCTTCTGCCCTGCATTCGGCTAAAAGCTCTTGCTTTATGGTATCAGTGAGCTGAGTGCCGTCCTGGGATTGTGCCGGCTCAAATGCCACCACACTGATAGTGAGGACCTGACGTGTTGCGTCAGTTTCATAGTAGACCACGCTTTCCTTTTCGAAAGACTGGCCACCAAGGCCCAGCTGAGCAAATACACTGCCAACCAGGACCATGAACAAAAACATTCCAAACAAACTTCTTATGGCTGTCATGATTAGTTCGGGTGTCCGGCGCTTTAAAAAGGTTTAGGTTTATAGTATCTATGGAAACTACAGAAACTACATGGATTGTAGTTTTTTGTTGTAAAAACAACAAAGTAGTGTTCGTATATGGCAGGAATCCTGCCATATCTGGTTGAACCCAACCAAAACCTTTAAAAAGGATTAAAAAAACCAGAAAAGCGGAAAACCCGGCTTTGCATGAAAAAGGGATTTTAATGAAAGGTCCAAATCCATTCCAGATATATGAAATAGATCCGGAAAACATTATAGGCAGAAAAGACGAAGTCAGGATATTTAACACTTTCGTCAACGGAGCGGTTTCAGGCCAGCCGGGAATATTAATGATAACTGGAGGACCGGGAACAGGAAAAACCACCCTGATCAGGCATTTCAGCCATATTGCCAGAAAAGAGGGTGCCCTGGCCCCTTATGTTAAAATAGAGAAAGGAGAGGGAATGGAGGCTATGGTAGACAAGCTCTATCAGGAAACCAGGGCCATACCAAATCTGGAGATAAGAAGAAATACTCCGGAAAGCTTCGGGGAACTGCTGGAAACTGCAAGCAGCCCCAGGCATTTCGGTACAATTCTTTTTGTCGACGATATCGACAGGATGAAAAAGGCGAAAGAAGCCATAGAAATAATTGAAAAGGCAGCTGAACAGGGGATTTCAGTTGTAATGACCAGTACAAAAGAAATGAAATCAGAAAGAGCCATGGTTTTACAGCCCTTTGCAGAACATGAGGCAAGGGAGGTTGTAGAAAAGGCACTGGAAAAAGAGCTTAGGATGGGGGAGGAATGCTTCAGCTCAATAATGAATGACAGCGAGGGCAACCCAAGGCTTTTCAAAACCGTCTGCCACCATATCTATGACAGGCTAAGGGAGAATGAAAAGGTAATATCCAAAGGCCATTATCTTGCATATTTGCCCCATATCATGAACATGCTTGGCCGCGAATGGTTTGGAAAAATGTATCAGGAAACGCCCGTTGCAGAGAGAAGGATACTGCTGTCAATTTCCAGAAGGGATTTTATCCATGTTTCCGACATTGCAAATGAACTGAAAATCCCTCTCGGGCCTGTTACTGCGCTGGTAAAAAGGCTGCTGGACCGTGGCCAGATAACAAAGATTGAACGCGGAAGATACAAGGTATTTGCAAGGCTTTATGGCAAATATGTAATTTCAAGAAGCTAGGCTCCAGTCATAATTAAAAGTTTCCTGGAATTCGCCTGCTGTTTTTTCACTGTATATTATTACTGATGCTTCGCGGTTTTTGTACAGCGCAGAATTGCTGAAATTGTGCGATCCGACAAAAACAACTTTTCCATCAAGGATCATGAATTTTGAATGGGTAAGCTGGAATGCTGTTGATGCATATTTGACTCTGAACCCTTTTGCAGAAAGTTCATTGAATATTTCCTTGTTGGATCCGCTTATGGTTGATCTTTCCACTATGATCCTTATTTCCACTCCTTTGTTTTTTGCCCGTTCCAGAGCTTCAACAACATCCCGGGATGTAAAGACATACATCTCAATGTCAATTGAATCTTCTGCAGAATCTATGAGATCGATTATTTCACGTCCGTCATCCGGAGAAAAAACAGTATTGACAGGCACGATGAAAAACAATGTGCCAATATAAGTGACCAGGATCCCTAACAATAGGCCGCCTGCAAATATCATCCCCCTTTTCATAAAGAATAATTAATATGGAAAAAATTAAATTATCTTGGGCTGAATGCTGCAAGGCAGTGATTCCGGTCTTCCGGGTTTGACAGCTTGTCGCAGATTTTTATATCTCCGGCAGCAATTGCAACTGTCCCATAGCATTCTGGAATGCTTTCTTTCTGGTCCATCTGGTTGCAGTAGAAAAGATCTTTTGTATTTTCTGCCTGTTCAAACCTGCAGCCGTCCTTGCAGTATGGCCCGGTTCCAGGCCCGCCAGATTCGCAGCGCTCCATACAATCAGCATACCCCGTTGTTGTGATTGTTCCGCTCCTGTCTTCCGGACCTTCAGATGTGCCGGCCGGAACAGTTCCGGTTGTATCGGCAGGTCCATTATCTGAAGTACATCCTGCAATCAGAATAATTGCCAATAAAATTGCGTATTTCATTTTTTCACCTACAGTTTCAGAAAATACTCGGAAAGCCTGACGAAATGGGTTGTTGCCCCCCTGTCAATTTCGATTATTTTTCTTTTTTCAAGACGGTTCAGCGCCATCGCAAGGCTTGATTTGCTTATTCCTGTTTTTCTTTCAAGATCATTCCTTTTTGCTTTTCCTTTTTCCTGTAATAAATAAAGAACTATTTTAGTGTCATTTTCATTAAACGTTTCCATCATTTCCTTTTTTCCCGGAGTAATGTGCAATGATGATTTTTTCCCGGTCTTTTTGCTGCTCTGCCGGATTATCAGGGCGGCAATAACTGCCGCTGCAATAATTGCAGCTGCAAGAATCAGTGTCGAATCGCTTTCCGGTTCAGCATATTCCTCATCAAGCCTGTAGAAGATTGTAATTGCTTCCTGTGAATCAAATTGCAGAACTGTCCTGAAATTTTCTGACGAAACAGCTGAAGGTTGTATGGAAGAGGAAACAATTGTTGCAAATCCAGGCATGTAAACATAGACATTGGAATTTTCAGGCGGGGAAAAATTAAGTTTCCATTCGGAACCTGACTTGGATGTCATGATTTCACTGGTAAATGAGAATGTTGTTATGCCGGATAAGCCCGGGGAAACAAGTGACGTGCCGTTGATTAACCGATATGATCCTCCTACTATAAGGAAATTGTTTGCATCTGCAGGCAGGCTGACGTTTGTGGATGTTTCCTGCCCAAGTGAGACCGTAACATATGAAAAGCCGGCTCTGTCAGTATCAACAGTGTAGATGACAGATGAAAAGCCAAGCGATAGCAGCAGCAGTGTCAGAAATACGGCCTTGTTCATAGTTGTTCACGCCAGTTCACAGGATTATTTTAGTATTGTTCATGTTTTTATTTGTTCGGTCTTTTGACCGGAGGATGTAAATGAAAGCGTTTGTATTGTTGATTGTTGCTTTGGGAATGCTTGTTGTCCCTGCATTTGCAGAGAACAGTGAAGAGAATGTAAATGTCACAAATGATGAACTGGATATAATAATAAATGAAAGCGAAGTAGGGACACTTCCGGGCGAATTCACTTATGGATTCAAAAGATTTTTTGAGAATGTCGATAAATTCTTCACATTTGACAAGGCTGAAAAGGCCAGAAAGCATGCAAAATACGGAATGCTCAGGGCAGTTGAGGCACATGTTCTTTCCGGCAAGGCACAAAAATTTGCTGCACAGGGGGATCAGGCAGGATTAAATCAAACCCTGAGGCTTATTGAGCAGGCAACCACAGAACAAAATGAGGAAAACCAGGCCGCACAAAATGCCATTGAAGAAGCAGTTGACGAAGGCAGTGCAGATGAGGAAGATGTTCAGCAGGTACAAAATGAAGTGAGAAACAGCATAAGAGTCCTTCAGAGAGTATATGAAAAAGTACCTGCACAGGCAAAGGAAGGAGTGCTTAATGCCCTAAACAACTCAATAATGAACCAGGAAAGGCACATGGAAAGAATGCAGGAGCGGGAAGGTAAAATGACGCAGGAGAGGCCAGGCGAAAAAGAAGACAAAAACCAGAGTGAAACCCAGAACAGAACACAGGAGCAGATCCATAATCAGACTCAGAACAAAACTGGCGGACAGGATGAGATACCTGGAAAAGGAATTGGAAGGCCGGGCAATGAAGCTGAAAACGAATCTGAAGATGAAGAATGATGTGGAAGGGATAAAAAAGCAGGAGCTGCTTTAAAGCAGCTCTCTCTTCTTTATTTTTTTGTGATCTTGCTGCACCGGCAATACTTTGCCGGATAAATACTTTGCAGGGTTTTCAGAACTCAAGATCTTCTTGAACAAAGTTCAAGTCTCTTGAGTTTCAGAACTCAAGATCTTCTTCATTGAAGCTTTTGCTAAAAGTTTCTCAGAGGTATTGCTTTTCATCACTGCATTCCATTATGCTGGCGGCAAATTAAAAAAGGATAAGTTAATTATGAAGAAAATGATCAAGATCTTCACGGGTATTGAAGAACTTCAGTTCAAGATTTTTACGGTTCCAGTAAACATATTGTCCTGATTTCCAGCCTAAATTCCTGATTTTTTCCAGCAGCTGGTCAGAAGGCCTGGCATTAACCACCAGGAAATATCCGGCATCTTTTTCACGCTTTATTGTTGTCATGGAGGTCACCTTTTGTGTCATGGGGGGGAAAGATATAGTTAAATAAAATTTATAAATGCAAGTATCCTCTCCGGAAATAAAAAATCATAAATAGACATTTATTCCCAACCCTATAGGGATTTAAGCTGAACCTATATAAGAGGAAACAGATGATGAGTGTTCGACAGACTGAGGATCCCGGGCTCGAAAGAACCTGGGAGCCGGTGAACTTGTTCACTGGATATCCTGTGATGATAACACTATCTCTGATTTTCAAAAAATTCATGGATGAAAATTAAAAAATCAGAAGATTGAAATGCCGCAGCATTTCAAATTCTGAAATACGGAAGATATCAAAGGTTGACCTTCAGGCCAAGCTCTTTTTTCAGTTCCCTGTATCTGTTCCTGATAGTAACTTCGGTTACGCCGGCAACATCAGCGACTTCCTTCTGGGTTTTCTTTTCGCCGTGCATTGCAGATGCGATATACAAAGCAGCTGCCGCAACGCCTGTCGGGCCTCTTCCGGAAATCAGGCCTTTCCTGAGAGCTTTCTTGATAAGCTTCACTGCCTCTTCCTGGACTTCAGGCCCAAGCTTCAGGGCAGTGGCAAATTTTGGAACATATTGTGCAGGATCGGTCAAAGGAACGTCTACTTTCAGTTCGGATTTCAGGAATCTGTATGCTCTTCCGATTTCCTTTTTCTCGATGCCGGATGCTCTGGAAATTTCGTCAAGAGTCCTTGGAATGCCCTGCAGTCTGCAGATGGCATATATAACAGCGGCAACAACGGATTCTATCAGTCTTCCGCGAATGAGCTCTTCCTTCACTGCTCTTCTGTACAGCAAAGCAGCGCTTTCCTTGATGTTTTCAGGAAGGCCAAGGGATGATGCAACACGGTCAAGCTCAGCAAGGGCAATGACAAGATTTCTTTCCATTGAAGTTGCAATTGAAACCCTCTTGTGCCATTTCCTCATCCTGTACAGCTGGGCCTGTTTCTTCGGAGAGATTTTACCTCCTCTTATGTCCCTGTTGTACTGGTCTATCTCGGTAACAAGACCTTTGTTTGGCCTCATGAATTTTATCGGGGCTCCGCCGCGTGCCTTTTTCTCTTTTTGCTCGGCATCAAATGCGCGCCATTCAGGGCCCATGTCATGAATATTTTCTGCAATAATCAAACCGCACTGTGAACAAATAAGTTCTCCTTTTTCATAATCCCTCACTATTCTTTTGCTGCCGCATTCTGGGCATTTTTTCGTTGCAGAACTACCAGCCATACTAAAACCTCCCTCCATTAGTAAAGTTTTTAAAAATTTGCAAAACATTTTATGAACAATGGGATTTAAATACTTTTTGGTCTTCAGACGAAAAAAATACTTTTTTAACCGGCAAAACCGGGTTTTATAGCCATAAATATATCTTAGAATACCACAATTGACAGCAACAATCTGTGCTTTTCATAATACATCTATTGGTTTTTGATGCCCTTCGGAAGCAGGCCGCTCTTTCTTACCCACAGGTATGCAAGCAAAACTGAAATGACTGTTGAAAGCAGTATGAGGATAAGATAATCGGAAAGGAATCCGGTTCCAAAATCATCAAAAAACGAAACTCCAAAGATAGTTGCAAGTGTGTTTGGAACAAGAACCGCAGTTCCAATAACAGTAAGATAAGCGACAACAAGGGCAAGATTGTTGTTAAGAATCTGCAGCTGGTTGTTGTAGATGCTCTGCATCACTTCAAGGCCGCTCGCAAGAACCTGGCTCATATGCTCTGCAAGCTCTATCTGATAGTTTGTTTCAATTGTAAGTGCACCGATTCTTTCGAGCAGTCTCCTGTTGTCACTCAGAAGCTCGGGATCTCCGTAGCGCAGTGTGTTAAGAACATCGATTGTTTCCCAAAGGCCGTTCATGTAGATCATTAATCCATGCTTCATGGCATGTATCTGCCTTCCGATTAGCTCACGGTCAGTATCTGTCCTTGACAGCATTTCACTGACATTATCTGCAGACTTTTCAATGTTGCGCAATGCATCAAAATTCCTGCTGTTGCTTTCATCAAGAATTCTTGTAAGCAGTATGGTAATGCGGTCCTCTTTGGACAGCTTCGGCTTGATCTTTTTCATGAATATCTTGGCATAGCGCCTCAGGCGGAAAAACCTGGTCATTTGAGTGGTGTGGAGTGTGACAACAAGATTGTTTCTCAGGAGAACAAGCATGTACTCGATTTTGACATCAAAGCCCTGGGCAGATATTACAGGAACAAGAAGCCCCATTTCACTGTCAAGATCTTCATAGCCGCTTTCTGACAGGCGGGACAGGAGGCTATTAACAAGCTGTTCGCTGAAACCTATGGATTTTGCAACTTCGGGGGCATCGCGTTTCAGGTCCTCGACAACATAATCGACCCATGAAACAGCGGCTGATTTGATAAGATCCTCGAATTCCGCAACATCCTTTGCTTCCTTTTCCTTTGTTGAGGTGCCTCGTCTCAGGCGGGATACGCAGAAACCTTTCTGTTCCAGTGAAAGTATCACTTTTGCATCGCCATGTGGCTTTCTGGCTTCTTCAAGCAGCTTGTCGTCCATAAACCCGCCTCTTCAATGATAGTTGGACAGGAGAAATAAAAAGGTTATAGGTCCGGAAAGCTTTTTTCATTCATTTTCAGCGCTTCGATGCCCGGCAGCTTTTCTCCGCAGAGGTATGCAATGAGCGCCTTTCCGGAAAGAGAAACATAATTGAACTTGTCCTGGTCCACCTGAAGTTTTTCCATTGCTGCAATGGTATGCCCGCCTCCCAAAAGGGTATATGCCTTTGTTTTTGACATTGCATGGAATACCCTTGAGGTGCCTACTGCAAATTTGGGATCCTCATACACTCCAAGAGGGCCGTTCATGATAACGTATTTTGCATTCATGATTCTTCTGTAGAAATCATACATTGTTTTTTCGCCGATATCAAGTATCCTTCCATGGATATGGTCCACATCCACTTCGGTCCTTTTTGAATCCACTGAAATCGCAACATCAACAGGAACTATTATCCTGCCGTCATATTCATCAATGATTTTCTTTGCTTCTTCCTTTTTGTCAAGGAGCCCTTTTTCTTTCAGATACTCCGCTGAATCCCCTATGTCTTTCCCTGAAGCATAAAGAAGTAGGATGGCAACAGCGCCTCCTACAAGGACTTCCTTCGCGCGATTTTCAAAAAGCCACTTCTTCATTATGGAAAATGAATCATCTATCTTTGAGCCTCCAAGAACAAAGACCACGTCAGAGCCGTTCCTTATTATGTCAACCGCATCGAGTTCATCTGCAAGAATCTGCCCTGCAAAACACGGGAGAGTTTCGGAAAAGCCGATAACGCTTGAGTGCTTCCTGTGAGCCACTGAAAGAGCATCAAGCACATAATAATCAGCAAGAGGCCCCACCCTCTGGATCAGTTCGCCCTTTCCCTCAGGAACTATGGTTTCGGACTTCAGGCGCCTGACATTATCAAGAAGGACTATTTCGCCGTCTTTCAGATTTTTGATGGCTTCCTCGGACCTGGGCCCTACAACCTGATCGACATACTTTATTTCTTTGTGAAGAATTTGCTGGAGGAGTTTGGAATGCTGTTCAAGGCCTATGAAATCATCCCTGCCTTCTCTTCCCTGGTGGGAAAGAACAACAACCTTTGCGCCCCGGCCACTGAGATTTCTGATTGTTCCTGCATGGGAATATATCCTTGCACATCCGGTTATTTTGCCTTTTTCAACAGGGCAGTTGAGATCAACACGCACTATCACTGTTTTTCCATTAACGTCAATCTCATTTATTTTCCTCATTTGAACCACGCTTTTTCCAATCAGCCTTTGTCGGACAGTTAGGGTCTATGCACATCTTAAATGATGTTTTGCCCCTTTTAATATATACTGTTGGCTTTCCGCATGCTTCACACTTGGTATCAAGAGGTTTTACAAATGCCCCTGTGGGAAGAGGGTATGCATTTCTGCAGTTTGGATATCCGGTACAGCCTATAAACTGCTTATTGTTTTTCATCCTTATGATTCTCAGTTTGTTGCTGCATTTGTCGCAATCGCCAATTATATTTGCATGTTCCTGGGTTGATACAAGCGCATCAAGAAGTTCATTGCCTATTTTGGCCTCGCTTTTCTTCCATTTGTCGAGTATCTGGATGAGCATTTCCCTGCTTTCCTTTATTACCGCATCCTTATCCACCCTGCCATCCTGGATCCCTTCCATATCCTCTTCAATTTTCCGGGTAAGGTTTTCATCAAGGATTTCAGGGGCGTATTTGTTGAGTATATCAGCTACTTTAAGCCCAAAATCGGTTACCTCGATTGACTGTCCTGAGGCATAGCCTCGTTTCAGCAGGGTATCAACAATAACAGAACGGGTGGATTTGGTTCCAAGGTGTCTTTTTTCCAGTTCTGAAACAATGGAAGCCTGGGTATATCTTTTCGGAGGTTTTGTTTCCTTTTTTGTTTTCTTCTTTGATTTCAGCTCCACTTTCTCACCTTTGCTGAATTCGGGAAGCTGGGTATCTTCAGTAGTGTAGTATGGGCCGTAGAATTCCGTCCATCCTTTTTCCAGGATTCTGCTCCCTGACGCAGCATAGAGCTCGGAGCCGCTTTTTACTTCAATCCTGCTTCTTTCCCTTGTAGCATCCGGAGCAAAGGATGCAAGAAATCTCCGGGCAATAAGATCATAGAGGTTCTTTTCAGGGCCGCTTAGAGAAGCAAGCTGGCCAGTTGGATGGATTGCAGGATGCGCCGGGTCTGATTTCTTTCCCTGCTTCGGAGTGAGCCAGCTGCTGTCAAGAATTTTTTTTGCCAGTTGCCGGTAATCTGCATTCTTTGAGAGTTCCTGAAGTATCGGCGAAAGTTTTATGGTTGGCGGAATCTGCTGTGATGATGTTCTGGGGTAGGTTATCAATGAGGCTTCGTAAAGATTTTGCGCCAGCTCAAGAGTTCTTGATGGAGCATATTTGAACAGCCGGTAGGCTTCTACCTGGAGGCTGGTAAGGTCAAAATTTGGATTTGCCGCAATTTTCTGTTCTTTTTTATCAGCATTTTCAACAGCGCCGTCTGATTTTGTATTATCCAGGGCAACATCTGCCTGGCCTTCATCAAGGAAGCGGTCATTGATGTGCTTGAATTCAATATCCTTTATTTTTGCTGTCAGCTCCCAGTAAGGAGTCGGCACAAACGCGCGGATTTCCTTTTCCTGGGAGGACAGGAGATTGAGTGCCGGACCCTGTACACGGCCAATCGACATTACCTTGTACCTGTTTGCAGCTTTCAGTGCACTCATCAACGCCCGTGAAAGATTGATACCGTAATACCAGTCCAGGATATGCCTTGTTTCGCCGGCATATGCATTATTATAATCAAATTCAGCGCGGTCCTCGTATGCATTCACAAGATCGGTTTTTGTCAATGCCGAAAACTTCATTCTTTTGCCTTCCCGGATTGTTGTTGCATAGCGAAAAACATTATATGCGATGGTTGATCCTTCAATATCATAGTCGCACGCTGAAACAAAAGTGTCTGCATGTTTCCCGAGTTTCTGTATCAGTTCCACATAATTTTTTGTATATGCGGCTTCCTTGGAAGCTTCATATGCCGGAACCCATTCGATATCAAAAACCGGGTATGCCCTTTTCTTTTCCCTCTCAACAAGAGTATATATGTGGCCCACTGCAGGGGCTACCAGCATAGTTTCCCCATTGCGTTCTGTTTCATAATAATAAACTCCCTTGTGGGCTTTTTTTGTGACCTTGTCACCTATTGCATTTGCGATTTTTTCCGCAACTCTTGGTTTTTCAGCTACGATTAATTCCATGAAAGTCTTTCCTGAGTTAAAATGTGAAACTATAAATAATTAACTGATTTAGAAGCGCAATGCCTCAACAGGATCCATTTTTGCAGCACGCCATGCAGGAAGGAAACCTGCCGCTGCCCCGGTCCCTATTGAAAATACGAAGACAAATGCTATTATTCTCAGCCTGAGGAAAACGGGGATATTGAACAGCTCTATCAGCAGCTGCAGAAGGCCATATCCAAGCACCAGGCCAATTACACCGCCCGCAAGACCAATGATTGCACTTTCAACAAGGAATATCATAAGAATATCCTTTTTTGTTGCACCAACTGATTTCAGGATTCCGATTTCCCTTATGCGCTCAAGCACATTCATGAACATTGTGTTGGCAATTCCTATGGCACCAACAAAAGAAGCAATAAGCGTTATTGCCGCCAGAACAAGCTGTACTGTAAGAAGAACAGTGCCGACAATCTCGTTTATCTGGTCTGAGGTAATAACAGAAAAATCAAGATCGTCTGATTTTACACGGTGATTGCTGGCAAGCCGGTATTCAATCGTCTGTTTTATTTTGTCTGGTTCAAAGCCTTCATCGATCTGCACCATTATCATGCCGACTTCATCGGCAAGAAACTGCCCTTTAAAAAGATCCCGGGCGTCCTCAAAAGGCACATATATGGCGCTGTCGTCAGATGTTGAGAGGGATGTGCCGATTTTTTTCTGGATGCCGACAACGCGGAAGTTCTTTCCGTTTATCTGGATTACGCTGCCCACATTAATTTTATCCTTCCCAAAATAGTCAGTTGCCGCATCTGCGGCAAAAAATGCAACGTTTCTTTCTCCTTCCTTGAACATTCTCCCGGACTCCACTTCAATGTAGTCTCCATACATTTCAAACATTTCCCGGTCTGTACCGAATATAAATGAAGTGATGTTCTTTCCTTTGAAAGAAAGGCTTGCACGGCCATAGATAATGCGTGCAGTATTTTTGACTCCCGGAATATTGTTTATGTCATCGACATCTGCCTGAAAAAGCTTTCCGCTTGTCTGCTGAAGAGCTCCTGTTCCGCTGAACGCGGAAAGAAAATCAGAAAGCGGATAGATGAACATCTGGTCTGCGCCAAATGAGGCCAGCTGATCTGTAATGTCCTTGTTGAAACCTTCACTGATTGAAAGTATCACCACAATCGCGATTACCCCGATCACCATTCCGATTATTGTAAGCCAGCTGCGCAGGCTTCTCTGCGAAAGGTTTTTCAATGCATAGACAACCGCATCTTCAAGTTTCATTATTCATACCTCAATGCAACGATTGGATCAACCTTCGCGGCCTCAATTGCCGGAAATGTTCCTGAAATAAGGCCGATAAGAATTGAAAAAACTACTGCTCCTGCAATGACAAAAGGGTCAAAGACAAATGTGAGGTCAAACAGCTCTGTTATGGCAAACCCCGTGAGAACTGCAACCAAAAGGCCAAGCACACCGCCAAACAGGCCTATGATGCTGCTCTCAATCATAAATAGATCGCGGATTTGCTTTGTTGTTGCTCCTACGGCTTTCATAGTCCCGATTTCCTTGGTGCGCTCCAGAACGTTCATGAACATTGTATTTGATATGCCTATTCCGCCAACAAGAAGGGATATGGATGCAATAGCCCCAAGGAACAATGTAATAAGATCAAGAATTTCGCTGAACCTCTGGTTGATGAATTTCGGGCTTATGATGGTGAAATCCCGGTTATCTTCGCTGACCCTGTGTGAAGCAAGCATTATACTGTTTAATTTTTCTTCAACTGCATCGACATCGCTTCCCTCTTTCAGGGTCAGTCTTATGGCTGAAATTTCGTTTGCGAGAAGCGATCTGTTGAAAAGCTCCTTTGCATCATCAAAGGAAACAAATATGACATTGTCTATCGGTGCAAAGGAATTGCCTGTGGACTTCAGAACCCCGACAACCTTGAATTTCTTTTCTCCAAGATAGATACTTGACTGGACTTTGACATCCTGGGCAAAGCCTGATGCAACATCGGATCCCAGGCCTGCAACTCCCAGGTCGGTATCCTGAAGGAATCTGCCTGCATCTATTTCAACAGGAACAGTATCATCAAATAAACCGGCCTCAATCCCATATACTGTACCAGTAATGCTCTGGTTCTTGAAGATGACTGTGGTCTGGCCTATAATGACCTTGGTAATGCTTTCTATCTCGGGGATTTTTTTAACTCTCTCATAATCTTTTTCAAAAAGCTTCCCGGAAGTTGGCATGAATGTTGATGAGCCTCCAAATGAGCCTCCGCTTTTAGGGGTAATTATGAATGTCCTTGGCCCAAAGTCCTCAAGCTGTTCAAGCACATCAGACTTGAGCCCCTGTACAAGGCCGACAAGAATAATAACTGAAGAAATGCCCACTATAACTCCAAGCACCGTAAGGAAGGTGCGAAGCTTCTGGTGGAAAAGTGAATTCATGCTGAATTCAACCATTTCTTTCAGATTCATCTTGTCACTTTTTCCTGAACTTGAAGTGCCATACAAGCACTATGACTACTCCCAGCCCGATCAGAATTGGCAGAGAGCTTCCGCCTTCATCAGCCGTTCCATTGTAGATATTTATTTCCTTTTGGATTTTCTTTTGCATCCACATGCCGGATTGGTCCCTATAGTGAATGTCAAGGTAGACCGGGTATATGCCGGGTTCAGTTGCATTAATATGCATAAGGAACTGCACGGTTGAGAAATCATCCCTTTGCAGGCCTCCTATATATTGTTTGTTGGATATGTCCATTGACTTCATCACTGGGGATTCTATGGCAACATCAACATTCTCAATAGAGAATGTCCCGAGATTGGAAACAAGAACAGAGATAGTATGGTCCCCTCCCAGGGTAAGCGGCAGCGGCTTTGCCTCAAGAAACACCTCGACATCTGCATCAGATGTTACGGTCAGTGCAATGCTTCTCTGCTCCTCCATCTGAACATCCTTTTCTATCCATTCCACCCTGGAATCAACAAGATTCACTCCTGGCGAAAGCTCGGTGTATATTGTGGCATTCTTGGTTGCACTCTGCCCTGGCAGAAGATCTCCGAATTTCAGTTCAGTTACGTCCATCATTTTAATTGAATCGCCGGGGAATTTGATCCTGAGATTTGAAATTGTTTCTGTGCCTTCATTGATTACTTTCAGCGTAAGCTGGCTTTTGTCACGCGTGTTGATTTTATCCTGCGGGATAATCAGGATGTCCAGCTGTTCTTTTCTTATGGTCATGCGAAGAGTTGCATTTTCAGTATGCGGAATTCCAAGTGCATCCTGATAGCTCAGTACTGCCAGTAAATCAGCCACGCCTTCATTTGCGCTTCTGGAATCAAGGGAAAGTGGAATTGTTTTTTCACCGGTTATTTCACCTGCATAAATCTGGTCTGCCCCGTAAAGTGAAACAGGCCCGACAATGCTGATCTTCACATTTTTTGCAATGCCGCCGTTGTTGACTATCCTAAGATTGACATCGTCAAGGCCGGTAAGAAGTTTATTATCAACCGAGAATGAGAATTCAGGCTCATTTACAACTGTTATAGGAATGGCAATGCTGTTGACAGATGTAACGCTTGTTCCGGCACTATCCCCCATTTTGTATCCCCTGAAGAATACATTTATAGTGTAAATCCCCGGATTTGCATCCTGCTTTACCTTAAAGGGGATTGAAACTATGGCTGACCCCCCGGAATCTATATCGGCAAGATTGGGGGAACTGGTCACTGTCAGTTCATATGCAGAATTTACGGTCATTGTAATTGAGGTGACCCTTTCGCTGCCCAACGGATTTGAAACAGATATAGTGGCAACGCCCGGCTCTCCGGGCTTGTACACGGGTTTGGTAACCGTATAATCATCAATCGAGATGCCCGCAAAGGCAACTCCCAGCAACATCAAAACCAAAAACAATCTCTTCATTTCATACACCTATTCTATAATGCGACCATCCTTAAGCCGGACCATTCTCTTGGTCTGCTTTGCAATATACTGGTCGTGGGTTATTATGATTATTGTCTTCCCTTCATTGTGAAGATCCCTGAATATATCGAGCACTTCATGGCCTGTTTTCGAATCAAGGTTTCCGGTAGGCTCATCAGCAAGGATTATCTCCGGATCATTTGCAAGGGACCGGGCTATCGCAACCCTCTGCCTTTGCCCTCCTGAAAGCTGCCCGGGCCTGTGGGTGAGCCTGTCTCCAAGGCCAACGCTTTCAAGAAGCTCGGTAGCCTTTTTTCTTCTTTTTAAACCGTTGCTTGTGCAGAGTATCAGGGGCAGCTCAACATTTTCCAGTGCAGTAAGTGAAGGAATAAGATTGAATGTCTGGAAAACAAATCCGATTTTTTCTCCCCTCACTTTTGCCTGCTCATCCTCATTCATTGTGCTTGTTTCTATTCCGTCAATGTATCTTTTTCCGCCTGTAGGGGTTTCCAAAAGCCCCATTATATGAAGCAGGGTGGACTTGCCTGATCCGCTCGGGCCAAGTATCGACATGAAGGAATTTGGCTGTATTGCAAGGTCAACATCGAGGAGAGCATGGACTTTGATTCCTTCACCCATGACATATGTCTTTGATATATCCTCAAGCTTCATTACTTCTTTCATTTCAACATATCCTCCATATAAGCCACCACAAGCGGGCTTTTATTCAGATGTTCCTTTGCCTTCTCAAGAACTGCCCTGCCTTTTGCAGTTATGGCGTAAATCTTCCGTGACCTTTTTCCCTGCATAATTTTCTTTTGGGATAAAAGACCTTTCTGGCTAAGATCATGCAAAAGAGGGTATATCCTGCTTGCTGGAAAAGAGGGTATGCAAGGATCTTTGTTAATGGTCTTAATTATTTCGTAACCATGCTGCTCTTTTCTGGACATCATCCAGAGCAGGAAAATTGAAAATTTTTCCTTTCTCAGTTTATTAATGAAGTTTTTGCTGGAGAATATCTTTCCGTCAATGATCATAATCTCGGATATATATTAAATTAGACCTATATTTAAAGATATATGCCCTAACGCGTATTTTTTAATGGTTTCAGCTCCATCCATACCATGAATTACGAAGTAAAGAATATTGGATTAGCCGCACAGGGAATGCTGAATATAGAATATGCAGAAAGAAACATGCCAATAATGAAAAAAATCAGGGACAGGTTTGCAAAAAAGAAACCATTCAAAGGATTAACAATCGGCCTGGCATTGCATGTCACAAAGGAGACTGCGGTTCTTGTAAGGACATTGAAGGCAGGCGGGGCAAAAATAGCGATTGCAAGCTGCAACCCGCTTTCAACCCAGGATGATGTCGCTGCTGCACTTGCAAAGGAAGGGATATGCGTTTATGCCAAAAAAGGAGAAAGCCTGCAGGAATATTACAGATATATAGAAAACGTGATTGCTGCCGGTCCCAATATCACAATAGATGATGGCTGCGATCTGGTAACTGCTCTTCATACAAAACACAGGAAAATGCTGGAAAAGGTAATTGGAGGCTGCGAAGAAACAACAACCGGAATAATCAGGCTCCACGCAATGGAGCGGGAGGGGGTATTGAAATGTCCCATGATTGCAGTCAACGACAACAAAACAAAGCACCTGCTGGACAATTATTATGGTACGGGACAGTCCACTATCGACGGCATTCTCCGAGCCACAAATGTACTTATAGCAGGAAAAACCTTTGTTGTCTGCGGCTATGGAGACTGTGGAAAAGGGCTGGCTCTTAGGGCAGGCGGAATGGGTGCCAGTGTCATTGTAACAGAAGTTGATGCTTTCAGGGCAATGCAGGCTGTTCTTGACGGATACCGGGTTATGCCTGTTTCAGATGCTGCCAGGACAGGTGATATTTTTGTCACAGTAACAGGAAACAAGAAAATTATCCGTACAGAGCATATCAGAACAATGAAATCCGGGGCAATACTTGCAAACTCGGGGCATTTTGATAATGAAATTGACGTTGAAGGAATGAACAGGCTCTGGAAAAAGAGAAGGATACGCCCGTTTCTTGATGAGTATGATGTCCGGGGCAGGAAAATTTATCTTTGTGCCGAAGGAAGGCTTGTGAATCTTTCTGCTGCCGAAGGCCATCCGTCAGAAGTAATGGCAACATCATTTGCCGGCCAGTCGCTTGCATGCGAATATTTAGTCAGGAACAGGGACAGGCTTGAGACAAAAGTAATAAGGCTTCCGGAAGAAATAGACAATCACATTGCAGAGCTCCAGCTGGAGGCAATGGGGATAAAAAAAGACAAACTTACGGCTGAACAGAAAAAGTATCTGTCAGGCTGGAAGGAAGGCACCTAATGTTTTTTTGCAACTGCATATAGCTGCTCTGCCAATCCCCGGAGTTCTGAGCCAAGTTCCAGGTCTCCCTTATTAAACTCCCAGTTTCCAATGGACCTGAGGCATGCTGCCAGCGTCTTGATACTGATTTTTTGAGCACAATTTGTATCGGCTGCAAAAACAACTGCCCTTAAAATCTTCTTTTTCATTCTTTCAGTTCTATCAGGCATACTGTCTGAAGTTGGAAGCATGTCATTCAGATGAGCATTGATAATTCTTACTGCCTTCGAAGGCAGCTGGCAATTCAGCAGTTTATCTAGTTTATCATAACTCAAAATAGGGCCATGTTCCCTGAAACTGCCTTTTAGTGAGGATTTTGCACTGCAGGTTTCTTTTTTCAGGAGTTTGTTTACCATATTAATCTATTTATTACAATAGATTTATAAATCAGTTTTGGACTGCAGGATAGTGCACCTAATTTAAAACCATCGCCATGAAAGGGTATTCTATGGATTCTGATTATGAAAAGTTATTGGACAATGTCTATGAAAACCTTCCAAAGAATACGACAAGCGTGGAAAGGTTTGAAATGCCAAAGTTCGATTACTTCTCAGAAGGCAACAAAACCATCGTCAAGAATTTTAAGGCAGTTGCTGACAAAATAAGAAGGGAACCTGCAATGCTTTCAAAATACCTTTCAAAAGAGCTTGCAGTACCTGTTGAAATCAAGGAAGAAAGATTGGTACTTCAAAGAAGAGTTGTAGGCGACATGCTAAACAGCAAGCTTGAGGATTTTGTAAAGAAATATGTGGTTTGCAAGGAATGCAATAAACCGGACACCCATATAACAGATGAGCATCACATAAGATTTCTTGTTTGTGAAGCATGTGGTGCAAAATCAACAATAAGGTGATATGTTGGCAGGAAAAGGAGGCTATCATGGCGGTGCGAAAAAAAAGAAAGCGCCAGTGCCACAGCTAAGCAGGGAAGAGGAAAGAAGAAGATTAAGATTGCCCAGGCCTCCTGAGGTTCTTGGGCTGGTTCTGGGGCTCATGGGCGGATCACGCATGAAAGTTGCCTGCAAAGACGGCAAAGAACGGATGTGCAGAGTTCCTGGAAAATTGAAAAACAGGCTCTGGGTCCGTGAAGGGGATGTTGTAATTGTAAAACCTTGGGAAATCCAGGGTGATGAAAAAGGGGATGTGATATGGAGATATTTCCCATCCCAGGCCAGGATTCTCAAGGAAGAAGGGTACATCTGATGGCAAAAAAACCATCAAAAGAGGATTTTCAGCTTAAGGAAAGAATCAAAATTGAAAGCGATGTTTTTGACAAAAGAACACTGCTGAATCTTTCCAGACTTTTCAAAAAAGGGATTGTGGAAACAATAGATTATCCCATATCTACCGGAAAGGAAGCAAATGTTTTTCGTGCAACGGTTCCGGGAGGAAGCTATGTGGCAGTCAAAATCTACAAAACCGAAACTGCCCGGTTTTTCAGGAGATCCAGCTATCTTGAAGGGGATCCCAGGTTCAGCAAGATAAAGCACAACGAATGGGAGATTGTCAAGGCATTTGCGAAAAAAGAATACAAAAACCTGACGATATGCCAGGATGCCGGAGTGCATGCGCCAAAGCCTTACTATATTCTTGAAAACATTGTCGTAATGGAATTTCTTGGAGAAGGGGATTTGCCTTATTCTACAATAGAGCAGGTAGGGCCAAGAGGGAAAGGGGACCTCGAAGGCATTCTGAAGGATATCCGTGGCATGTACAAAGCAGGACTGGTTCATGCTGATATAAGCGAATACAACATATTGCAGGGCAAAGTGCCTTATCTTATCGATTTTGGCCAGGGCGTGGTTTTGGGGCATCCCAATGCAGGAAAATTTCTGGAACGTGACGTAGAAGTCATTCTGAAATATTTCAGGAAATTCAGGATTGAAAAGGATTTCAAGAAGGCAATGGATTATATACGGGAATAAAAAGGAACTTTTTAATGATAGAACTGAAGATTAACGAGGCAAACGGATCATCATTATGGTTACATTCTTTCAGGACAGTGAATTCCCAGGAGGTTAAGCGAATTCTTCAGGGTAATTGCCGTTGCTTTTGTTATTGCCAGCCTTGATTTTCTTATTCTTTCATCCGGCTCAGGAAGCACAGGAGATGCCGCATAGAACGAGCTGAAATCAGCGGCAACATCAAGCACATACTGGGTAAGGTGATGGGGGGCAAGCTCCCTGGAGCATCTTTCCACAAGATCAGGAAGCCCCGCAATTTTTTTGATCAGGCTTTTTTCTGAATCATTGAATTTTATATCATAAATCTCCGGTTGTTCATTGGTTCTGCTGAATATTCCGTTTGTCCTGACATATGCATACTGCACATAAGGGCCCGAGTCCCCTTCCATATTCAGGGCAGTTTCCCATTTGAAAGTGATCCGCTTGTCAGAGCTTGTCCTCAGAAAAGCGAATTTGATTGCTGCAACTGCAACATCCAGTGCAATTTTTTCCTTTTCATCATCAGAAACATCCAGCTTTATTTTTTCCAAAACCCGCTGCTTTGCCTCTGCCAGTAAATTATCAGCAGTATATCCCATCCAGGTTCCTTTTCTTCCTGAGAATTTTGACTCCTGCAGACCCACAGGCTCATAGGAAAGATGCCTCAGATTGTCTGCTTCTTCGGCAAAATTCAGCTTCCTGAATATTTCAACAATAACTTTCTGGGGATATTTCTGTTCAACGCCTATGACGTTGATTGCGCTGGATGCATTGCCAAAATCCTTTTCCTCGCCTTCGGTGGATGTTTTGTATGCAGTTACGCCATTGGGCTGGTCAATGAATTTTTTATATTTGAACCTGTTTTTCAGTTTTCCGAATTTCCAGAGATGGAAGATAAGGTCTTTTCCGGTGTAAACTGCGGTTCCGTCGCTGCGAATTAATATTTTATCCGGGTTTTCCATTTTTCCAAAGCCGAAATCATAATCAAGCTTCACCACCCAGCAGCCCTTGTTCTTGCCTTCCGCCTCACATATGACAGAATCGCTCTTTTTTATGTATTCAAGTCCTTCGCCAAAAACAGTGTTCATAATGTCTGATTCAAAAACAAGAACATCATGACAGATACCAAAGCTGAATGAAGTCTCATACTGTGCTTTCACGCAGTCTTCTGCAAGAGCTCTTCCTTTTTCTGCAATATCATTGCTCCCTTCTTCCATCTTCTTGAGCATAACGCGTATTTCTCCTGCGATCTTTTCATTTTCTTCGAATTTTTTTGCAACTTCAACGTACTGCTCTCCAAGCCACTGATCGAATTTGCCATGTGGTTTTGCATCAGAATTCAGGGTGCCCCAGAGCGATTGTGCAACCTGCAGGCCAAGGTCATTTATATAATCCATTTTCTCAACCTGATTGCCACCGGATTCAAGAATTCTTGAAACGGAATCGCCAAGGATCGCGTTTCGTAAATGCCCGATGTGCCAGGGCTTATTGGGATTGACAGATGGGAACTCGATCATTATTTTTCCGGGTTGTTTCTTTCTGCGGCCATAGTCTTTTGCCTGCTTAATGACATTTCCCACTATGCTGGAATATGCCTTATTGCTGAGGCTAAAGTTTATGTACGGGCCATTGGCCTCTGTTTTATCAAAATTTTCTGATTTTTTTATCTTGCCTGCAATTTCTCCTGCAATCGTTGCAGGATTTTTATTTTTTTCCTTGGAAAGTATGAATGCGTATTTGCATGAGATGTCAGCCATTTTGCTTAGTTCAATGGTTGGCAGCACTGTTTTTGGATCGGAATTTGCTGATTCTGCAACCATTTGTGCAATTTCAGTTTTGAGATTGGCAAGCATAATCCCATAGTTGGCCAAGAATTATTATATACCCTTATGGTAAGCCAGATGAACTTTATCGATTGGCATATTGATTATCTGCTCATTTGCTCTTTTTATGATGAAACGCTTGTCTCCACGAACCCTTCCGGCTCTGGCAAACCGGGTGCCCTGCATCAGATATTCGAATCTGGCAGCCTTTTCAGGAGGAACTGAAACAACAAACCGGCCTGCGCTTTCTGAGAAGAGCAGTGATTCCAGCAGTTTTGTGGCGGCTGGCACAACATCAATATCCATTTCAGCTCCAAGACGGGTGCTCATGGCAGATTCTGCAAATGCAACTGAAAGTCCGCCATCAGAAACATCATGAACTGATGAAACAATGCCTTCTTCAATAGCAGATGACAGGGCCTTGTAGGTAGCCGTAGTCTCCTGAAAATCAACTTCCGGAGGATTGTTGCCGACTGCCCCGTAAAGCCTGTAATATTCGCTTCCTCCCAGCTCATCCTTTGTTGTTCCAACCACATATATGAAATCGCCCGGAAACTTGAACTCAGTGGACATTGCTCTTGAAATATCATCTATTTTTCCGATCACTGTTACAAGCAGTGTCGGTGGAATGGAATATTTTTTTCCCTGGGAGTAGTAATCATTTTTCATGCTGTCCTTTCCTGAAATTATTGGAATGTTGTAGTTGGTTGCACAGTCATACATTCCGAGGCATGCCCTTACCAGAGAGCCAAGTTTCTGCTCGCCATCAGGGGTTTTTATCGAGTGGATCGGATCCGGCCAGGAAAAATTGTCCAGGCATGCAAGATAGCCGAATCGTGCTCCTGCAGATATTGCATTCCTCACCGCCTCATCGAAAGCAAGAGTTGCCATTGCATAGCCATCCTGAACATATCTGGGGCATATGCCGTGGGAAATCACCAGGCCCTCATTGGAATTGTACAATGGTTTTATCACGCCTGCGTCCGACGGTCCTATCATTATTGGTTTGATAACGCTGGTTCCCTTGACTTCATGATCATACTGCCGGATCACTCTTTCTTTGGAAGTGATGTTTGGTGAAGACAACAGCTTCATAAGGATTTCTTCTGGTTCGAATTCACTGATAAGAGGCTCCGGGTAAAGAAGCTTTTTCCAGTTTGCATTCAGCTTCAGTTGCGGCACTCCTTTGTGCAGGAATTCCATACTAAGATAGGCAACTGTCCTGTCATTGTAGAATACATGGAATTTTCCGGAATTTGTGAATTTGCCAACGGCAGTAAGCTCAACTTCATGGATTTTTGCAAGCTCTTTCAGCTTCTCAAGGTTTTCCTCAGGAACTGCAAGGGTCATTCTTTCCTGTGATTCTGAAACAAGGATTTCCCATGGATCAAGACCTGGATATTTCAACGGGCATTTTTCCAGATAGATTTCGCATCCGCCGGATATCTCTGCAAGCTCTCCTATGCTTGAAGACAGGCCTCCCGCACCATTATCCGTAACTGCCTCGTAGAGTCTACTGTCCCGGGCTTCAAGAATGAAATCCTGGGCTTTTTTCTGTGTAATCGGATCGCCTATCTGAACAACGCTCTGCGGAACTGAGGAATCAATCTGCATTGATGAGAATGTTGCACCATGAATGCCATCCTTGCCTATCCGCCCTCCGACCATTACGGCAAGATATCCCGGGAGGATTATTTTTTCATGCGTTCTTCTTCCATCAATCTCAGAAGGCAGGATTCCTATTGTCCCTGCATAAACAAGTGGCCGGCAGGTGTAATCCCTGTCAAAAATAATGGAGCCGTTCACAGTTGGGATTCCGGTCTTGTTACCGCCGTGCTCTATGCCCTTGACTACCCCGTCATAGATAACTTCAGGGTGCAGAACGCCTTTTGGAACATCTTTTTCATTAGGATAGCCAAAACAAAGGACATCTATATTTGCTATGGGATTCGCGCCAAGCCCGGTGCCAAGTATGTCCCTCTGCACGCCAAGAATGCCTGTCAGGGCGCCTCCATAAGGATCAAGGGCTGACGGGGCATTGTGGGTTTCAACTTTCACAGCAATATCATATTCAGGCGTAAATTTGATTATTCCGCCATTATCAACAAAAACCGAGACCACGTATGGTTTTTTCACCTGCTTGGTTGCCCCTGCAATAAATGTCTTGAACAATGAGTTTATGGCATGCTTTTCGCCGCCCTCATCATAGATTATCATGGCATTGAAAATCTTGTGCTTGCAGTGCTCGGACCAGGTTTGTGCAAGTGCTTCAAGCTCAACGTCTGTGATTTTGGTGTCTAAACCTGCTGCTTTTCGTTCGGCAATGGTTTCCGGAAGCCTGAAATATGACTTTATTGCCAGAAATTCATCGTGGTTCAGTGAAAGCATCTTCTGCTTTGCAAGAAGTTCGAACCTTTTCTGGCTCATGTGCAGGCTGATTGTTTCGACTGACGGTTCGTGCTTAATATCAACTTTTGGAAGATAGGGCTCCGGAATGGAGCCGGGAAGATGAATTTTGAACTTTTCAACAAGCGGATTGTGTATCAGGGATGCAATTTGCTCAGCAAGGAGTTCATCTGCTCCGGATAAGGAATACATCCGGGAGTAGTAAACTTTGACCTCTTTTGAAAGCCTGTCCCGGATTGCTCCTGCAGCCGTATGGCCTATATTGTCAGTAACCCCGGGAAGCATTCCAATCTCAATCCTCCAGCTGTCCCCGTAAATAGGCTCTCCGATGCTGTACTGCTGGACAACCGGATCCGAAAAAACTTCCTTTCCAAGAATAAGCATTTCATCTTCGCTGAGTTCAGGATCGACATTATAAACTTCTATAAAACTGCAGTTGACATCCCTGCCAAGCGATTTTTTGATTTTTTCCTTCAGCTGTTCACCCTGGACATCTTTAACATTGGGTTTTACAGTAAGTTCCAACCTCTGCTTCATGGAGTATCATCCAAATTAAAGGTTTTATAGCTATCTACAGCTCAAATGTGGTCTCTGGCTTCTTTCTGCCCATTATGTGAACCGCATAGCTGCCTTTTTTCTTTGGAGTGAAACTGAATTCTCCTTTTTTGGCGCTCATGCCAGACTCTGACAGCTTGCCATTGTGAAATACTGAAACTCCTATTTTCCCGATTCCCTTGTGGGATTTGTCTTCTACCTTAACCTGTACCGGCTTCCCAAGGGCAGGGGTTTTTGTAATCAATTCTGCAACAATTCCCTTTTTCCTTTTCCATAACAAAAGAAGGAGCAACAACAGACCGATAATTGCA
Organism: Microcaldota archaeon; assembly: GCA_016926175.1. Taxonomy (GTDB): domain Archaea; phylum Micrarchaeota; class Micrarchaeia; order Anstonellales; family Bilamarchaeaceae; genus Bilamarchaeum. Next base: position 380 of record JAFGPA010000009.1, on the reverse strand, counting down.
AGAATTGCAACTATTTCCAGCAATGGCAAACCATCTGGAAGCATTGGGATTATTGGCAGTGCAACTGAAACTTCTTCAGATATTAGCGCCTCGCCATTCACAACAAGACTAACAATGTAAATTCCAGCATTGTCAATCGGGAAAGCGAATCTGCCGTCATCTGTTTTGCCAGAGGTTTTTGTGCCGTCTGGATGAGTCACTTCAATGGTACATCCATCACATGATGCGTTGTTTTGAGTTGCCAGGCAGGTAACTTCACTGCCAATCTCTGCATTCTCCGGGCATAAAAGATCCCTTTCAACGCACTGGTGGTCCTCGCACCTGCCGGTTGTGCATGGCGGGCAGTCAGGCTCGCCGCATTCATATGAATTCCAGATGTG
>JAFGPA010000008.1 GCA_016926175.1 Microcaldota archaeon | reverse complement strand
TCGATCTCTGCCAGCCTCCCCTTTTTCTTTTGTTCCACTTCTTTTTCCTTTGGTTTAGGTTGAGGATAATTTTGTTTCTGTTGCCCTAGAAAAGCAGCATGAAAAGCTATGGATGCAGCTAGGGGTAGATGCAATGGCAAATTCCTCCCTATCATCCGCCTGGCCATGTATGAGATTTGATAGTAAATGTTTAAATATGGTTCTATATGTTAATTTATGGTATGATAAGAAAAATCACCCGGCCGGTTCACCTAAAAGAGCTTCAAAATCGCTGGATCCTTGATCCAATAGTTGAAAAGCACGTGAGGCTGGGTTCCAGGCCAGTCAAAATCCATCCCGATAAGCCATTTGAACTCATGAGATGGAGGACCGGAAGGGCTGATACGGTCCAGACAGAACCAATAGAAGGCGAACTCCTTGAAAAAATGAACACAGCTGTAAAAAAAGAATATTTCCCGGATACTGAGGACTGCCGGGAAAGCCTGAAAGCAAGGCATAACCTCGAGCTTTTCCTTGAATCACGGGGACTCCAGCTCCTGGTTTTCTCAATGGGAATGCCGGTGTATGCAGGACCCTATCATTCCAGCGTCTACAATTCAACCCTTGACATACTTCAGGCACTTCCTTTGCACCATCTCAGCCAAAAATATTTCAGGAAACTGATTCTTGGAGGTTTCAGTTCAACATCAGCGAGATATTCGGAATATCGCAACGGCACAGTTCATATGTATCAGTCCGCGATGATGGGGCCAAGAAGAAACTACCATGCCATTCTTTTGCATGAAATAGGCCATAGCTTTGAAAGACTGCTCTCTGCTTCTGATATGCATATTCTGGAAGACCTTTTCAGAAAAGCCAAATCAAGATTTGCCATTGATTATCTTTATGGAGAGGAATCAAGAAAGCGTGAACAATATGAATTCGGCCAGTTTGTTGCTGAAAATTATCTTCATTATGTAGCTGATTCTGAAGGTTTTATGGAGTTTGCTGCTTCACAAAAAAAGCAGCGCCCTTTGTGGGAGCAACTTGCAACCGTCTATTTCAGGAATTTCTGCAACAATGTATATGTCTAGCAAAACAGATGAAATATTGTAATTTTCAACCCCCATTTTTACCTGGCATTGTTTTTTTCACAATATTTTTGTTTTTTCATGTTTTTTTATTGTCAAAAAATGTCAAAAGAAGGTTTAAATATTCCTTCTGCGCAATAAAGACCATGGCATTTCGTATTCTTAAAAATCCAGATGGCACTGTAAAGAAAGTCAGCTTTCCGGAAGCCTACAAATTTGCAAGCGAGCAACCAATGGGCATGATATCAAATTCTGCTGCAAAAACCCTGTCCAACCGCAGAGTCAACGAGCTTTCAACATTCAGATTCTGGACAGGTTCCATTATAGCATATCCAGAAACGGGAAAAGCGTTTGAAGATGAAATCCGTATTAAAAACAGCTACGGAATCGAATATTGCCTTGATACTTCCATGTTCTTGGGAATGAGGGGAGCAGCAATTGTTTTTGACACTGGCAGCTATGATTTTGTCCAGGAAGGAAAAATGTTCATTGTAAAGCCAAAAAAAGATGAAAGAATAGATATTATTTACAATTTCCCCCAGTTCGGCAGTCAGAGGTTTGCTATCCATGAAAGCACGGGCGTCAGCCTGGATATTGAAGGAACTGTAATGATGTACAGGAAAGAAGAAACAACTTTTGCCCCAATAGCAAGATCCTTTGAATCAGGATCTACGATCCATCTTGACCAGGGCTTTGGAGAAAAAAATGCAGTAGTGCTCAGTGATGGCGCTTCAATACCCCCTAAGAGTTCAGTTTTTTCCTAAACTTAACATAGGTTGCATAGTCAATGTACTTTTTGTTTTCAATATACTCAAAAGTAGTTGGAGCGCTATTTCTCGATTCTTCTATCCTGTCAGTTACTATAATGTCAAAAGAATCGCTTCCTGCGCCGGAACCATAAGAAGTCACCAATATCCTGTCTCCGGCACTGGCTTTATCCAAAACAGCTGCCAATCCAAGCATCGATGCTCCCGAATAGGTATTTCCGATAGTGGGAGTCAGCAATCCTGTTTTCAGCTGGTCCATAGTTATCCCAAGCTTCTTTGCAGCATCTATCGGGAACTTGCCGTTTGGCTGATGAAAGACAACATATTTGTAATCAGTAACTTTTGCCCCTGTTTTTTCAAGCATATTCTTAGTTGCTCCCAGCACATGCCTGTAATATGCCGGCTTTCCTGTGAACCGCCCTCCATGGGAAGGATATTCTGCATGCTGCCTTCTCCAGAAATCAGGAGTATCTGTTGTAAAAGAGCAGGTGTCATTGACAATTGCCACTGATTCGCTGTCAGGCCCTGCTATGAATGCTGCGCCTCCGGATGCTGCAGAATATTCCAAAGCATCTCCCGGCCTTCCCTGTGCAGTATCAGCACCGATTGCCATTCCATAGTTCACTTTTTTTGCGTCCACCATGGCAAGAACTATCTGCAGGCCTGCTGTCCCTGCCTTACATGCAAATTCAAGATCAGCTACTGTGAGATTCGGAGTTGCGCCTATTGCCTCGGCAACTATCGTTCCGGTTGGTTTGACTGCGTATGGATGCGATTCTGAACCGACATACAGGCACCCGATTTTCTGCGGGTCGACCTTTGCTCTTTTCAGGGCATTTCTTGCCGCCTCTACAGATATCGACGCCGTGTCCTCGTCCACTCCGCCAACTGCCTTTTCCAGGATTCCAAGGCCTTTTTCTATCCTTGCCGTTTCCTCTCCCCAAACCCTTGCAATATCTTCAGTTTTTATTCTGTAGACTGGGATGTAAGATCCATAACCAACAATACCGCTCATGTTATCACTGTTTTAACGTTTATTCCGTTTTTTAAAACTATTTTTTCTTTCTGGTGAACAGTATTGCAAGTACTGCCAGTGATGCTATGCCCGTAACTGTTATTATGTATCCCATATTTATCTGGCTGCTTTTTACAACTATGACATCAGAATCCTGCATTATCTCAATGATGTCAAAAGTTGCCCTTGATCCTTCAATTTTTCCACTCACATTTCCTGCTCTTGCCTCTGATATTTCGGCAGGCATATCTATTGCATAAACAATATTTACATTGAATTTGCGAAGGAACTCAGCGCTTTTTCTGTTGGCTTCCTTATCCAGAAGGTCAAGCGGCTCGGCTGCACTTCCTATTTCATCTATCGCTCCTGCTTCTTTCAGGATGCTGTCCAGAGACCGGCTGAATTTATCTGTTGGTATTCTCTTTACCGTGATCTCATACTCAATAAACAACCCATAATTGTCATTATACTGATAATAGGGGCCAGGGGCAAATTTCTCGGTTATTGTTATGGTTTTGTTATCAAGACTACAGTATTCTTTTTGACTGCACACCTGTTCTACCTTTGCCAGCGCTTCATCATCGCTGAACAGCGAGATGTCCATGGTTTTCTCTACTACCGATTCTCCGCTTATAAGAACTTTTTGCTCATAAAACTGATCCAGTCCGGCACTCACAGCTGCTGTCAATAATAACAGAAAAATAATTCCTTTCATGCAATTCCCTCCAGGTTAATGTTTTTATTGATTGTTTCTGCCTGTAACATTCCATCACCAGGACTCCAGCAGTATGAATTCTGCCTTTCAATTATTTTTTCTGAAGAAATCCATCGTTGAATCTTAATTTTATTTTTCATAGATATTCAGCATCTCTTTGATTCCATCTGCCAGGGACCTTGGACTGAATCCCAGTTCCTTTTTCGCTTTTGCACAGTCAAATTCCCTGTCAGATGCAAGAATCCTGATATGCTCTGCAGTCATCTTCACTTTTTTTCCTGTTATCATTGCTTTCAGCCCGGCAATTCCTGCCAGCCACAGTGCAATCTTTTCTGAAATCTTCCCCGGCATTTCAACTTTCAGCTGGCCGCTTGCAATTTCGAAAATTCTTTCCTGAGGCAGCGATTCGCCGCAGATAACATATGTTCCCTGCCCTTTCCCTATTGCATTTACAAATGCCTCTGCAGCATCATCTGCATGCACAAACGGCACCCTGTTCTTTCCGCTGCCTATAATCCTCATTTTCCCCTCTTTGATTCTTCTGATGACATAAAAAAAGTCATCAAACCCCGGGCCATATACAGTTCCAAGCCTCAGAATTACGTGATTGGTGTGTTTTCTTACAATTTCTTCAGCATCATATTTTGTTTTTGCATATCTGGAATCAGGACTGACCGGAGTTTCCTCATCTGCAGGAATCTCCTTCATTTTCTTTCCATAAACAGATATTGATCCTGCAAAAATTATTTTTGCTTTTTCCGGCACAGCATCGATTATTTTTCCTGTCAGCTCCACATTTGCCTGCTGCATTTTTTCCCCATTTGCAGTATCAACAGAGCCTGCAATATGAATTACTGCATCCGCACCAGCGAGATTTTTCTTCAGGCTCTCCGGCGAAAAATCAGTTACAATTTCCTTCGGAAGCCCGCATCTTTTTCTAACTAATGGAATCGCATCTGTTTTTTTTAAAACAGCGCTGCCAAGCCTTCCGGTGGCTCCCGTTATGAATATTTTAGCTGCCATACTTCTTCTTTATCTCTTCCATTTTTTTGTCGATTCTCTTTTCTGCATCAAGCCTTTCCAGCCCGTATTCATTCATGTCCATAAACTTCATGCCTTTTGCAATTACGGGGTGCACATTCTCAATTTTTCTGAACATTTCCTGTGCCATTCTTCTGTAATCGATATGCCCCTGCATCGAGCTCCTCAGCTCAAGCATGTGATATGCTTCCCTTGCATTGAAAGTCATGTACCATCGGATATTGTATGCAAGAGGAACAACATACTGCGCCTCATTTCTGAACCTGGCTTCAATTTCCTCATATGCATTTTTCGCCTGTTCCATTGCACTTTTGAATTCGTTTTCATAGCCTGCATCCACCAGCTCAGATGGCAGCTTGTATCCAAGATAAGGATTCAAAAGCTGCCTTTGCTGTGTGAGTATCCGGTGCCTGTGCATGTCCCGGTATGCTCCGTAATTGCCAACAATGTCGAAAGTATAGTATGAGTGTTCAAATCCTCTTCCGGGCTTCTGCCTTCTGTTTCCCCTTTCGCTGATATAGGCATTCATTACTGCCTGCTTTTCCTCTTCATTCATTGCATCTACTACTATTCCTATGTCCTTCATAGGAATCCCAAGGTAAGGATACAATGCCGCGATGATGATCTTTCTTTCTCCGTCTTTATCATAGTCAACCAGAGTTACCCCTTCATTTCCGCCACAGCCAAGGTACCGGCCCGCAAGCCCATTCATATCCTTTCTTACTCTCACGTAGTAATCCTGCATGGAAATTCCGTATTTGTTGTTTGCCCTTTTTACAAATGAAGGAATTACCTTTCCAAGCTCTCCCTGCATCATTGCCGCAAGGCTTTCCATTTCAGAAAGTCCGCTTGCATACATCCGTGTGAGAAGATATTCGTATGCCCTTCCGTCTCCGAAGAATCCCATGTTTGTCAGTGTTGATGCAGGCAGCAATCCTCTGAGAAGGTCACAGGTTTTTGCCCTTATTGTTGATTTGTATGCCCTGTCGCTTGTTTGATCATCCTTTGGTTCCTTTTCCATTATGTACCGGGATACCTTTGGAATAAGATCCGCATATGTTTCAAAACAGCTATCGCATGCAGTTGCATAAACATCTGCAAATTCAGAGTCCATCAGTGTTTTCTCTCGCAAATACGGCCAGTTTCCGTCCTCTTTTTTCCTGTCAAAATAAACATACCTGGTTGATTTTTCCAATGGCGATAATCCTATTCTTGCGTCTTCAACGAATTTTGTGGCGATTATTGAAATCTCTTCAAGTGCAATATGTGCTCCTGCAAGTTCGGCAACAGAATCATCACCATAGCCTACAAGCACCCGGTCATAGAATTCTTCAGCCTTTTTGGTCTGTATCCTGTCATCCTTTGGCACGCCTTTGAAAAAATCGCCCAGATCCAGCTCTTCGGACTGTATGAATTCCTTGAGCAGTACCCTCCTGAGGCTGTTTGCAGATCTGCTGTATCTTGAAAATAATGCCCCTTTCACAACTTCCGGCAGATTTTTCAGTACAAATACAGGCTTGTCCAGATTAGTCATAAATGGTTCCAATAGCCTTCTCTCATCCTCTGTGAACTCCTCCATGGAGGGATTTCTCAGCTATCCTTTTAATTAATGAACATTTTTAAAGTGTTGTAATTAAATCAATATAGTGGTTTAATGAGGCATTTTTCGAATATAGCAATACTATCCCTCTCATTTTCGGCATGTGCAGTGCATCAGCCAGTCAAGCCAACCCAGCTCATAGTGGCATCAAGAACGGCAAAAATATCTCCTGCTTCCAGGCAGCCCCTTCATTCAGGCATTGTCAACGGAAGCTGGAATGCGGGCAACTGCTCCCTTGAAAACAATAGTCTTTCCTATACGTCAGGAGATGCCAAAAAGACAATTCCTCTTGACATGCCTGTCAGGGATGCATATGAAATTATTTGTTCGGATTATTATACTGTGATACTTACGCCAAAGGACCTGGTTGTGAGCCTTGGCGGCAATCCCATACTGGAAGGAAGTGAAATGCTGGGCCAGCTCTCAGGAAGATTTGTTCCTGCAAACTGCTATTCCCTGAACATTGAAGAGCCCACATCAGAGCAGATAGTTGCCGCTTCCATTACCGGAGAGCAGTTCACAATAACCACAAAAGCAGGAAATAAATGGAGTGTTGTCCTTTCCGATCCGTCCAGGTGGAACATTTATTAAATATTGATACCACACTTTATCTGGTGGTATTTATGGGACAAGCCCAAAAGGAAAAACCAAGCGAGCCAGTTGTTCCGCAACTTGCTCCCCAGGAAGTAAGAAGAAGGTCAGAACCTATTTTTGATGCAGCAGCAAGCAGTTTCTTTGTTCCAAAAGCTGCCAATCTCAATTCTGAAATTGCAGATTACCTTAAAATACTTGAAGCAAAGCTCAAGGGAAAACCGGCCACGCAGGAAACTGCAGAATCAGCGTATAAAAGCGCAAATGCAGAATATGTGAAAAAATATCCAAAATCAACACTCAGCTATCTTCTTCGTGAAGAAGGCTTCGATTTCCAGCCGCAGTTTGATTTCAGTGAACAGAATGGAAAGATTGCAAGCGTGAAATTCTCTGCTTCTGATGTGAACGCATTCAAAAAAGATGCATCTTCCACAGCCGCAAAACTTGAGAAAGCATTCGGTGATTTCAAAAAACTGGTTCTTGATAACATGGTGAAGGCTTCAAAGCCTGTTGAAACAGGAAAATACGATCACTTCTTTGTCCAGCAGCCCTCTTTTCTTACTGCTGATGAATTCAAAAAACTATGTTCAGTGCTTGGGCAGAAGATCAAGAGCAACACCCCTACTGTTCCGGTGAATGCTGAATATGTGGCAGAATTTTCGCCGCCAAAGCTCAAGCTTGAATATGGCGGCCCAAGAAAAATCGGAGAAATAAATGCTGGTTAGATGGGCCCCCCAAGGACAAAACCAACTGAAATAAACATTCCAAAACTTTCAGCCCCGCAGATCGAGGCTCGCTTTCAGAAAAGATATGATATTGCAGTTGCCGAAGTATTTCAGAAGGTTCTGCTTCCCCAGATGCGGCAGCTTCAGACCGCAATTTCCAGGGAAATCCAGCGTACAGGAATCCGATTCAATGAAAGAAACTCTCCGGAAGCTGTGCAGCAGGCAGTTGACAGGGTCATTGAAAGAACAATAAAGCAAAATCCGAATTCCTTCATTTCACTTTATCTGAAGAAGTACGGTGCTGTACATTATGTTTCCCCAGATGGTGTCAGAATAGATTTTGCCGCAGGACAGTCAGCCCTGGAATACGAGTCAGGCAAGCTTCGTATGGGCGGCGAGCTTTTCGGAAAAAACATACCTGACCTTCTTGATCCGGCAAAAGGAACTTCCAGCTCCTATTTTGTCGATACAACGGCCTTTTCAGGGCTGGTGGCTGTTGAGATTGCCAGGTATCTTGATCCTCATCTCAGAAAACCCATAAATGAATTCGGCTACAACTGTTCCAAAGATGAAAAACCGCCGCTGCCTTTGAGAATTGAAATTGCTCCGGTGCCAAAAAGAAATGACCGCACAGCCCTGAACTTCTCTAGGACCTGAGGGCGCTCAATATGCCCAATAGCTGCGGTCTTCCAACAAGCACCTTGGCAACAGAAGGCGCAAAATTGCCGTCCATTATCTGTTGCAGGTCCGGCTGGCTTATCTGGTTGAAAATGTGGTTGAGGTCGTCGTCGCTTACTTTTTCAAGCACCTTTCTTAGCAGTAATCTCTGGCTGCAAATCTTTCCTGGTTCGCTTCTCCAGATTTTTTCATACTCATAAAGCGAATCCTTTGAATAGTCCTTTTTTTCATGCGCTTTTATTGCAACTTTCGCTGCAATCACTCCGGTTTCCATTGCCAGGCCAATTCCACCGCCATGAATGGGATCAACCTGCTTTGCCGCAGTTCCGATAACCATGCAGCTGTCCTTTACAAATTCATTGAGCGGCGCTCCCACAGAAATAACCCCTCCAAAATCAAGCAAAGTGCTTGCATCCTTCAATTGTTCATTGTTTTTGATGAACTCATCAAGCAGGGGCTTTGGCGCCGCGCCGTCAATACCGCCGTTTTTCTTTCCGTTTACAACATTCCCTCCAATGCCTATTCCGACATTGGCTTTCTTGTCGCATTTAGGGAATATCCAGACATACCCTCTTGGGGCCATACTGTTTCCAAAATAAAGCTCAATAAGATTCTCATGGTTGTAGGGCTTCATTTCATACTGGTAGCAGGTATCAACATCATACAGTGAGTGCACAGTCTTGAATCCCATCTGCCTTGCCATGAGGGATTCCATTCCTTCTGCAGATACTATGAGCGGAGCGCGGATCTCGTATGGATCCCTTCCTCCATGGCTTACTTTTACCCCGGCGGGCTTTCCATTACCATCCTTCAATATTTCCAGTGCCCTGGTATATGTTTTGACATGGGCTCCTTTGTCAACGGCAAGCTCACATAGCCATTTATCGAAAATTTTCCTTTCCAGAACCCAGCCTTTTGTATCATCGTTTGCCCAGACAATGGATTTTCCGTTTGGCGCTATAACCTTAGCACCGTCTATGGGCGTTGAATAGCATGCTCTTGGCAGATCAAGATCCTGTCTGATCACTTCCCCGACCCCAAGTCCCTCTCCGCATCTTACAGGAACTCCAAGTTCCTTTCTCTTGTCAACAATTAGTACATTCATGCCTCCCTGAGCGGCAATTCTTGAAAATGTTGCTCCTGCGGGCCCCCCGCCAATAACAATTACATCATAATCCATGCAATCACTTTTGTATATCTGCCTTTTTTTCCGCGTCTTTGCACATGGTAATTACATTGGCCGGACAAATTTTTACGCACAACCCGCAGTTAATGCATCTTTCCGGAAAATGTTGCATTCTTGTTCCTACAACCTCAATTGCGTTTGTTGGGCAAACTGAGGAGCAGCCTACGCAAAGTATGCAGCCTTCATGTTTGATTTTAATCATTTTTTCACCTTAATTTTTCTGCAATAGCAATTCCAAATCTTTCTGCATTCTGCGGCGAATCTGCAGTTATGATATTTTCGTCAACTATCACTCCTTTATCCTTATAGGTAGCCCCTCCATTATATAATGCATCCAGGCCCTCCCTGCTTTTGAAAACTGTTGCGTTCCTGCCGCTCAGGATGCCTGCTGCAGCAAGGGCCATAGGCCCAAGGCATATTGCCGCAATGATCTTGCCTTTTCTGAAGCCTTTTTCAATAAGCTCCGTTACCTCTTTATTTTTTGCAAGTACCGGGGATCCCGGTCCTCCAACCACAACAATACAGTCGAAAAATTCCGGATTTGCTTCATAAATTGCCATGTCCGGAGATACAATTGCTCCAAGAGCGCCCTTTGCCTGGCCTCTTGTAAGGCTTGCAGTCTTTACAATATGCCCATCTTTTTCAAGAATTTCCTTTGGAACAAAAAACTCTTCGTCTCTGAACCCGACCTGTGCAACAATCATCAGCACGTTTGCCATGCTGGTTTTTTGTTTTGAAAGTTTAAATTGTTTGCGCTCGATTTCTTTCCATCCCATCAGTCATTTTTGCTACCTGAAGAAACATCAGCATCCTTTCGGCCTCCCTGCAATTCCTGCCGCCTTTCTTCAGGAAATCTGCCAGGGCCTGTTTAATCTCTTCTGCCTTTGCCGGATTTTCAACAGCAGCATGAACTACTTCCCAGGCTGTATCATTGCATACGCCAAGAAGGGGAGGAAGGCTGTCTGATATGCTCCCGCCGTTTTTGAGATTGTCACCAAACGCTTTCTTGTATTTTTCCCTTACTTCGGGATCCTCGTGCCTAATTCCGGCGTTCAGAACTTTTCTGCATGTATTGAAAGCATAATCTGCAATGTCCTTATCTGAAAGCACCTGCGCAACTGCAGGTACGAACTTCTGGACAACATTTTCATTTTTTTCTGATGCTTCTTCAACTATCCAAAGTATGCTCTTTTTTATCTGCAAAGGACTTTTTGTGAATTCCCTTAGCATTTTGTCGACAGCATGGCCTTTTTCAAGCATTGCGGCCAGGGCAAATGAGCAGTGTTTTTGAACTTCTGGGCTTTTATCTGAAAGCCCTGCAAATACCGGATAAAATGCGGCTGTAACCTCAGCTCCTTTTCTTGCGGCTCCGGCAAGTGCATATGCAGCGCCTGCTCGTACTGATGATTTTTCCCAGCCTGCAACCTTTTCAAGATCAGGATTCATAAGGGCCTTTACGCTCACTGCCATGGCATTTTTTCCCTGGTGCAACAGGGACTTGTAGAGGGTTTCGCCCGCAGCTGCCCTTATTTTATGGTCTTTGCTTCTCATTCCTGCCAGCAGCCCTTCCTGCATGGTATTTTTTGGCCTGAATGTTTTTCGTTCCGCCTGAACATGTTTTCTTAATTGCATATTTTATCACCGTGTAATAATATTATTTTAACCACAAATATTTATAAACTATAACATTCTCAAAATCTAAAGCAGCACATTTATGGCCTTTACATAGGCGTCCACGCTTGCCAGTATAATATCTGTTCCCATGGCAGAGGCATTTACTTCCTTCCCGCCGAGCTTTACCGTAACATTAAGGCGGATCATTGAATCGCTTCCTCCGGCAATCGCAGCAACTTCATATGATACAAGCTCGGGATTTATTTTATCGCCAAGCGCATTGCTTACTGCACGAAGGGCGGCATCTACCGGCCCGTCTCCGGGAGCAGCGCCGAACTTCGTTTCCTTGTTTCCATTGAACCTGAGATGAACAGTTGCGACGGGAGTTCCACGGTTGCCGGTTGTTACACTTACCTCCTCAACCTTTACTTTGTCATGAACCCCATTGCCTTTTACTTTTTCCACAAGCATGCAAAAGTCTGCATCGCTAACAATCTGCCTTGCCTCTCCCATTCTTTTGACTGCTTCAACAAGATCGGGGATCTTTTCATCAGGAACTTCCACTCCCAATTCCTCCAATTTCATTTCAATGCTTCTTCTTCCTGAAAGTTTTCCCAGTGAAAGCTGATGTTTTCTTCCAACTGTTTCAGGGCTATAGGGCTCATACATTTCAAAGCCTTTTTTCAATCCGTCATGATGTATTCCTGCATCATGCAAAAATGCAAATGTTCCGACAACAGGAGCGGAATCAGCAGGCCTCACATTGGACAGGCCTGCAACCAGTTTGGAGATTTCCATAACCCGGGTAAGGTCAGCGGTTTCAATTCCATGCTTCAGTTTCAGCTCAAGTGCAACAGTTTCCAGAGAGCAGTTGCCGCATCTTTCTCCCAAACCATTGATAGTTCCATGGAAGCCGTCCGCTCCTGCCTGCAAAGCAGCCAGCGTGTTTGCAACTGCCATCCTTCTGTCATTATGCCCATGGAATGTCAGTCCGATGCCGAGGCCTTCCCTAAGATATTCAAACAATCCATGCGTTTCAAAAGGATCCAGAATTCCAAGGGTATCGCAGACGCAGAACGCTTCAGCTCCTCCTTCCTGTGATGCCTTTGCAATCTTTTTGAGGAATTCCGGATCAGCCCTGCTCCCGTCCTCTGCAAGCATTTCAACAACAAGCCCCCTGGATTTTGCATATTCCATTGACTTCATGATTATCTTCAGTCCGCCTTCCCTGTCTGTCTTCAGCTTTTTTGAAATATGCAGGTCTGATGAAGGGAAGACAAGGCTTATTCTTCCTGCCCCCGCATCTACAACTGCATCGATATCCACATTCTTGATTCTTGCAAATGAAGTGACATTATGATTCGATTCCAGCGCATCGCAGACCTTTCTTATTCCCTGTTTTTCAGAATCGCCATTAATTGCACTGCCAGCTTCTATAATATCAACGCCGAATCTCCTGAGCGCTAAAGCAATAGTGACTTTTTCATCAGGAGAAAACATCACTCCGGGAGTTTGTTCCCCGTCTCTCAAAGTCGTATCCAGGATAACAACTTTTTTCCTAAAATCAGGCCTGACTTTTCTTAATTTATCCATTTTATTGCTGAATTTCTAAACACCCGGCCATAAATTTTCACCTCGTACCTTTCACAGTATTGTGTGCGTTAGCAATAATTTAAGCAAGATAAATATATAAATTCATGTCACATCCTTATTTTTCCGTTCTCCAATTCCAGCGCTGCAATATAAAGGAAAACAATAAACCCCTGTACCATCAATACAGTTTCTATATTTGAATAAACCAGAAGCGCCCATCCGAACAGGCCGCCGCTCAGCCTTCCAATATTGAGCATCAGTTCCCTCCCTGCCATGCTTTCAACAAGGGATCTGCTGTTGTCAACAACCAGCGCAAGTGCCAGCGGACCAAAAATTGCCATGAAAAATTTCACCATTCCGAACCCAATGAAAAATCCAAAAAGATCTGCTGCCAGTCCGGTGGCAATGCATCCTATCCCCATGCCGGCTGCGGAAATCATGAGGAAAATCCGCCTGCTTTGCTTCTTGTCCGATATTCCGGAAAGAACAAATGACGCTATTACTGAAAACACGGTTACGAAAGAAAGGAACCACCCCACTTCCATTGGCGTATTAAGATAGCTGAGGACCATTATGGGCAGGGTTATGGACATTATTGCTGTTGTTGAAAATCCTTCAATAAACAGCAGCTTTTTCAGTCCTGAAACTGTTTCTATTGCCTTCATTGTTTGGTATTCAAATTTTCTTTCAGGGGCAAAAAGCAAAGTAAGTATTATTGTTATTGCAAAGGAAGCCATTGCAACAATGAAAAGGCTTGTGAATCCGAAGAATTCTGCCAGAGACCCTGACACTGCCGGAAGAATCAGAGAAACGAAGGGGCCCACTGAAAAATACAGCGATCCCATAAAGGCATGGTTTTTGTTGCTGTATTCATAATAAAGGATATTGAATGGAACCCAGAACAGGACAATGTGCAAACCATACAGCAGCCTGAATATTATTGCGGATTTTTCCGCGGGAAAAATAAGAATGAAAATGCACAGCAGTGACACAATGCTTCCAAGTATCATAAACTTTTTTGCATCCATTTTTCTTGCAAGGGGTATGAGAAGAATTCCTGCCATGAACCACAGGGCATTTGCAAGATATATCTCCTCAATGCCAATGCCGAGGCTGAAGAAATAAACCTCAAAAAGCCCTCCTGCCAGGAACTGGCTTGCGTTCCATGCAATGAATATTGCCAGCAGTCCAAGAAAAGTATTTTTGAGGGGCTTCATTTGCAAAATC
>JAFGPA010000007.1 GCA_016926175.1 Microcaldota archaeon | reverse complement strand
GCCGGAGTGGAAGGAAGCCAGGATCTTGAATATGCAGAAAAGGCTGCAAAGGCACTCGGCCTTCCTCTGGACATAACCCTTATTGATGCAAAGACAGCAATGAAATCATATGAAAAAGTCTATTCCTACCTGCCTTTGGATTTCCTGAAGCTTGAGATCATGGTTCCTGTTGATATCATTTCCAAAAAAGCCAAAGACAAGGGACATTCTGTCCTTTTGTTTGGCTCAGGTGCAGAGGAACTGTTCGTCGGCTATGACCGTTATTACCGCTATCATCAGGAAGGAAAAGATCTTGATGCGATTCTGAAAGAGGAATTCAAAACACTGCCGCAAAGGGATGTTGGCCACATCAAAAAAGTCTGCAGAAAAAATGGAATTGAGGCACGATTCCCCTACTGCGACAAAAAAATAGCAGAACTTGTATTCTCTGTTCCCCTTGAAGAAAGGATGGAAGACAGGGAACTCAAAAAAGGGACAATCAGGGAAGCAGGAAAAATACTGGGGGTTCCTGAGTTTGTTTTAAAGAGAAGGAAAAAAGCTTTGCAATATGGTTCAGGTGTCCACAAACTGCTTTTGAAGCACAGCGAAGAGATCAATTCGAATTTTCCATCGCCCTGACAACATTGCCTATCAGAATGGCAACAGTCATCGGTCCCACTCCGCCAGGAACAGGAGAGCAATGGGCTTTTTTTATGACATTATCGAAATCAACATCGCCTTTCAGCCTGCCGTCAACCCTTGTTGTTCCAACGTCTATTATGCAAGCCCCTTTTTTTACCATTTCTGCGGTTACCAGCCCGGGCTTGCCAGCGGCAGCTACTATGATATCTGCATTTTTCGTATGCATTGAAAGATCTTTTGTTTTTGAATGGCAGATTGTAACAGTTGCATTTCTTTGCAACAGCAGGAAAGCCAAAGGCTTTCCGACAACATTGCTTCTTCCAATGACAGTAATGTTTTTGCCTTCCAGTTCAATGCCGTAGTAATCCAGAATCTTCATCACCCCTGCTGGTGTTGCAGGCAGGAAAGTATCCAGACCGACAAACATCCTTCCCATGTTTGAAGATGTCCATCCATCCACGTCTTTTTTCGGATCAATTGCTTCTATCACTTTTTTTTCATCAATCTGCTCGGGCAATGGTGACTGCACAATAAAACCATGGATCTCATGGTCATTGTTCAGCTTATCAACAAGCTCCAGCAATTCCTTCTCGCTGGTGGACCCGTCCATCTCCCTCAAAGTGGTCTTCACTCCTGTTGTCTTTGCCTTCTCAAGCTTTTTCTTCACATATATTTCAGAAGCAGGATCATTGCCCACAAGCACAATTGCAAGATGGGGCTTTTTTGCCATCTTTTTCACCTTTGCTTTCAGTTCTTCAAGCAACGCGTCTGATGGCTCTTTGCCGGAAAGGATTTTGTACATGTTTAGAATCTGCCGGGTAAGGGTTTTAAAAACGTTTATTGGCAAGTTCTCAGATGATGGGCCTATAGCTCAGTCTGGTTAGAGCGCCGGTCTTATATGGCACGTTCTAATACAGTCATATACAGACTGAACTGACCTAGGAAAGCCGGAGGTCCGGGGTTCAAATTGTGTTTCCAGTCTTGTTCTTTTGGTTTCCCGTTTTCAGATCGGGATGCCGGAAACCCGAAACCGGAAACGCATGATTATCCCCGTGGGCCCATTACTTCTTCTTTCTGTGTTCTTCGAACTCTTCTGAATGATCTTCAAATTCGTAAGTAGTTTCTACATCTGCTTTTCTGGTTTTTATTTTTGAAGGAGTTATTTTAGTTGTTCCAGGAGCTGCTTTCATTTTATGTCTGCCTGTTCTTTTCATTTCAGTATATCCAAAATTAGGACCAATGATCAGTTCTCCTTTTTCATTGAAGTTGGCATAACCATACATTGCCAAAACAGTTATTGCTCCAAACTGCAGAACTTCATTGCTGCCTATTGTTTCAACTATGTAAGTGATTCCGCCTGCCTGGTATGTGCTCCTCTGTTTGTTTCCTCTTGCCATGTGAAGCAGGGCTTCTATATCTTCCCTCTCTAATCGAACACCATAAGCGAAATAATACTGCAATGCAGTCAGCTGGTTTGCAGGCGATCCCCAAGCCAGCTCCCTCCTCCTTTTTGTGTGCTCCTCATCGATTCTCCAGTTCGGGAACATATTTGCATAATGTTTTTCTTTGTAATACCATGCTCCGGCCTGTTCAATACTGTTCCTTCCAAGGCCCTCTATTGCTTTTGCTACATTATATGCATAAGTAGAATGATAAATTCCCTCATAGTCATTCATCCCCAATCTTGCAGATTCCATTGTAATCCTTGACAGGGGGTGTCGCCCGCCAAGTATATCATCGCCCCAGGTCTGCTGCACTTCATCTAATCTTTCTTTGTCCCTTTCTGTCAGGCCAAGCATGGAAAGGGCATACAAAGGCTCCTCATACAATACTTTTCTCACTCTTGTGACTTTTTTTGACGATCCGTATTTTCCTATTGCCACGCCTGATTCTTCATATGTTTCATCCCCTGGTTCGATTGCATCTGCAGCAAGCATTGTCAATAATTTTTTGCGCGCTTCTTCAGTATGTCCCATGTGGTAAAGCAAAACATATGTACTGGTTCTCTTAGGAATCTTCTCCCTTTCTGCCAGCTTAAGCAGAACCTCCCTTGCCAATTCTTTTTGCCCAAGAACATGGGCAGTGGCTGCAAACACATGAATATCGAACTCCCGTTCCTCTTCTTCGTCTATGGCAATCAGGTATCCTATCTCCCCTTTCGTGAATTTCCCTCTTCTCAGGAGAAGATATGCGATTGTTTCTATGTTTACGCTTTTCTTTACCTTTCCGCCTTCCATCACTGTAATGTCATCAGCTATTGTCCAAGTTGTTCCAGAACCATCCATCTTCAGCCTTTCCTTGAATATTGAGACAACTTTTCCCTCATCCAGGTCTGCCAGGATCTGGTAATATGATGTTCTTGCTAAGTCTGCCTCGAACCCTACAACATCATCATGTAACAATGCCCTGAGCTTTCTTTCTATTATATCGTATGCTGTTTTGGCAGGAAGTCCAGCCTCAACCAGTTCATGGACCAATGCCCTGGGAACTGCTTCCTTTGATTCAAGATATGCAGCCAAGGCACCGACCGTTTCATCAGTTTTGTGCCCTTGTGCATGAAGGAACTGCGCTATTGCTGCATTCAGTTCAACATTCTTTCCGGTTTTCAATATTCTTTCAAGTTCCTGAGCAAAACTCTCCCTTTCAAAAAGCAGCTTCCCATGTGTTGCATTTATCAGTTTCAGGAAACTGATTCTTTTGAGCCCCAGGTCATCTCTTTCCAAATATCCTGCTACAGCCTGAATTGCTTTTTTCTCCCCTCTGAAGGAAACCAGATCCTCTATTGCTTCAAGTGAAACTCCGCCCTGTCCATTGCCCATTGCTTCCAAACTGATAAGAGGATCTTTTTTGTATGCAGAATGCCTTTCAAACAATTCTGCAAATCCATCAACTTTCTCCCCCTTCATAACTCTTTCAATTGCATCAAGCCTTCTTTCCAATAAAGCAGCAGCTGCGTCGCATCTTTTCCTGTCACTGCAGAACAGCACTGCCCTTTCAAATGCAAGCTTTCTCATGTGTATTGATTTTAGCCTGCCTCTGGAACTATCCCCAAACAACAGCATCCTGTTGTCAGCAATCTTTTCTGCAATATCAGCATAATCAAAAGGGGCCATTCTCCAGACAACAAGCTCATCGCCTCCCTGCCTTGACCAAAGATCCTCAAGCAATCCCGGCCGTCCCGCAGCAACATCAGCTTTCATTATTCTTTCCGGCAGAACCTCTTTTTCCTGGTAATCCTCCAAGGTTCTCTTCTCTGCATGCCTTTCGCTTCTTGCTTCAAAAGCATCTGTATAAAGATAAGGATCAGGAAACAAAAAATTGCCAACGCTGCCTGGGAATCCCTTTATGGTAATCTCTGGATTTGCATATAAGTTCCCCATATCTCCTAGGGTGTCTTCGAAACCTTCCAAGCTCAGGCGCATCTCTCTGATACGTTTCTCTGCATAATGCCTAAAACGTTCCAATATTGCACTTTGGGCTACTGCCAGTTCCTTTCCATATATCACAGCGACTAAAGGATGCCCACTTTCTTTTTCTGGTTCTTCTACATCCTCTATGGATTTTTTCTTTGGCCTTTTCTCCTTCCAGCCTGCTCCGAATCCTTCCCTTCCAATATGCTGGTTTTCCGGTTGTTCTGTGATTTTTATTTTTTCAGAAAATCCTGGCCTATGTGAAAGCGGAATAAATCCTGAAGGCGGTTTCTTCTCACCGCAATCAGGTACTCTTGCCCTAAACCAGCTATTTACCTCCCTCGGAAAGTCGCTTTTCCTGTACCCAGCTTCGACAAGATATTCTGCAACATAGTATTCCGGTTTCATCAGATAGCCGCATGAATGCTCGTAGAAAACTTCGATCGGGCCTGCATTTTCAATCACGAAAGTTCCTTCGTTTGTATTTACTGCTGCCTGGACATGCTCTCTCATCCTGTTCATCCTCACATTATTGCTGTAGAGGCTATAACCTGCAATTCCGACCATCGTAGAGCTGCTGCAATTGAAAACACCATGAATCAGAGCAGTGCCAAAATCAGCAGCATCCCTTTCATATCCCTGGAAATAGCCCATCATTGCAGACCTGAAGAATTTGATCTTCTGCAGGGTAGTTGTTCCAGGCCTGAAATGTCCTTCAGCTTCTTCCCTTATATGGTTGAAAGCCCGATACATGTCATCCATGCTTGCTTCCGGTTCTTTCCCCTCCGTTGTCCTTGCAATTGCATGGTCATAATACCAGGATTTCACAAAGAAGTCGATAAATCTCATTGATTCCAGTTTGACTTCTCCAGACTGATCCGAACTCAGATCCAGGAAAAGTTCGAGCCTGAACCTCTCTCTTTCATTTTCAAGATGTGCAAGTTTTGGCTGTTCCTTTTTCTTTGCTTTCTTTTTTCCTGTTCCATTGATCTCTACCTTCTGCTCTTCAATTTCCACTGGTTCAGCTTCCTGTTTTTTAACAGGCTCGCTCATTGGCTTGACAACAAGTTCTTCTTCAGCCTTTTCTGTCTTATGAACTACAATCCTACGGTATGCCGGGATTGCTGCAGGAACCAG
>JAFGPA010000039.1 GCA_016926175.1 Microcaldota archaeon | reverse complement strand
GCCTTTTGCAACCAGGATTTCTGCAACTTCTGCATGGCCTTTTCTTGAGGCATGCGTCAGTGCTGTCCAGGCATCATCATTCTTCGCGTTCACATCCGTCCCTTTTTCAATAAGCTTCGCTGCCCTGGCAGTTTCACCTTTTTTTGCGGCGCCAAGAAGTTCAGCGTTCAGGTCTATTTTCTCTTCAGGGGGCTGCACGGCTGGGGCAACCTGTTTTGCCTCTGGCACTTTCTCCCTGGCATCTTGTTTTGCCTCTGCTGTTTTTTCTTCATGATAAACTGGTTTTGGTGTTTCCAAAGGCACAGTTAGTGCCCCGCTCCCGCAGCCTAAAGCAGAAGTCAGCACAGAAGCAGCAGTAAATTTTGATATTGGTCTCTGAGAAGCAGTTTCCCCTTTTACGAATTTGGATGGATGAAAAAGCTTCATCACTTTATAATATTCAGAAAACTATATAAACTATAATAAAATACAGGAAAGGGATTGCTCATTTTGCCCCGTGCTGCCTGAGAAGATCGGCAATTTAGGGGCAATTCATATCTATAGCGAAGAATAGAGGGGGTTGACCAAACCTGGTTTTTGCATTTATATTAGCGCCTTTGGAGATCAGAAGTTCAACCACTTCTTTGTGGCCGTATCTTGAAGCAGGACTAAGCGCCTTGAAACCATGGTTGTTCTCCGCATGGGTATCGGCACCGTGGGCAATCAGAAGTTCGGCAACTGCCAGCCTGCCAATGGAGGCGGCGATGAAAAGCTGGGTCTCGCCATCCCGGTCCTTTGCATTGATATCAGCTCCTTTTGAGATGAGAGAAGAAAAGCCCATAATCTTCTTGGACGAGATACAAAATGTAGATGACTGGGCCAGGTTCATACGCAGATTGCATCCCCGCCCTTCGTGCAATATGTTGCATAAAAATGCATGGTTTTGCATCATTAGTAAGGGAGCTTATCTACGAGGTAAGGGTTCTTACCCGGCTTAAATTTAAACTTGTGTGCAACATCTTGTATGCCACATGCAAGTTTGATTATCCTATCATCTTATCAATCTTCGAAAACAAGATGCTTGGAGTTTTTTTAAGTGTTTTCGTTCGCCCGTTCTTTTATGCAAGAGTATCCTGCGGAAGTCCTCTAATAATGGATCTTTAAGCTCCTCCAAAAACCTTAGATCTCCATTACGTATCCTTGGCTCCTGCATCTTTAATTTTTCGACTTCATCAAGGCTAGAAAGCATGGGCATTGCTTCGTTTGCAATCTTGTTTCTCAATATCCTCCTAGCTTTTTCATAATGTCTTTTATACAGGTTGAAAACTCCGGCAACATGGCGATAACTGCCTAACGGAATTCCCAGTCTAAGGGACACCATCTCCTGTAAAAAAGTGAAGAAGAATATGTCGTGCTGCAAACCCCAGAAAACATCCTGTGCACGCATGAAAGCAGTAGCTTCTAACCTTCC
Source organism: Microcaldota archaeon (assembly GCA_016926175.1). Lineage (GTDB taxonomy): Archaea > Micrarchaeota > Micrarchaeia > Anstonellales > Bilamarchaeaceae > Bilamarchaeum. Next base: position 18,343 of record JAFGPA010000039.1, on the reverse strand, counting down.
AGCCCTAATGAGAAAATGCAGTGTGAGAGTGCATGGAAAATCCTTAGTGGTGCCTATCGAACTTACATCTGCAGAATCGACAAAAGATATGACTGCTCTTTTACTATCCGGATCTGTCCTAAGCTGATCGATCAGAACCGGCACGTAACTTTCACATATCCCATAGCTACTGTTTATCTTACAACCATCATCTGAAAATCTTCTCATTTGTGGGATGTAGTAAGCAATTTCATCAACCGAGTCACTTCCCCGCAGATGCCATAATGTTTCCCCAATGACAGCTGCCAGATTAATGGCTCTAACCGGGTCAAAGATAAGCCGATTACGCGGATTTTCAATAAACAACTGGCAACCCACCAGATCCTTGCTGTTCTGCCCCCTTGGCGAAACCTCATAAACTCCCGGGCTTCGCTCAAAGGCTTCAAGCAGTAAGAAAAATGCCTCTTCTAAACTCTCAACGCGGATTTCCATGCTATCGCCTTAAAAAGCGTATAAATTCATCCACATGCCGGCCTATGTCAAGCGGGCCAGTGAAAGAACGATCAAAGACAGCTGCAACCTGGCAAAGATGTTCTTCCATATGTGATTGGTGGCAGACGGCTTTCTCATGCAATCTTAGCATTGGTTTATGGAACGCCGTCAACCAACCCTCCTCTATCCTGACACCATATGACAATTCCGGAAGAATTATTGCCCCATTGCATGCCTTGCACCATCCATAATCCCTGGGAACATAAACTTCAGGGTTTTCTTCCCCTGCCCATCCTTCCTGATGAAAAGCACAGAGTGTTATGCTACTGTTTTTTGCTGCAGTGCGTTCTATTGTTTCGACCAGACAACGGAGTTTAGCAATCTCCTTGGGCCTGGTTAACTTATTTGTTATGGATGTAGCTATGAAAATGTTTAATGGTGTTATTTTACTGTTATTCATGTTTATTTAATCCTTTTGCTTATATTTAAAACTAATTAGTACCTTTTTAGCAAAAAAACAATAAATATAAATTCTTTTGTATAAACGCTAATATTATGAAAATAGACAGTACTGACAAACGGTTGGTTTTTCTACTTGACGATAATGCCCGCGCTTCACTCAGTGAACTAGCTTCACAATTACGCCTATCAAGAGAAGCCGTAAATTACAGGATCAAAAAATTGCAAAGATCCGGTACCATAAAGGCATTCATAACCAAACTGAATTTCAGTAAACTGGGCCTTGTAAACTATATCGTGTACCTGAAGCTGAATAATCTGAACTCAGGAGAATACAAACAATTCGTAGATGCGCTGAGCCAGAAAAGATACATAACCTGGCTGGCGTCCATGGGTGGTAGGTTTGATCTAGTCCTTGAAATAACTGCAGCAAGCATTACTGAATTTGATGAACAATTTTCCAAGCTGCTTGATGAATATCCGGATAATATAGGCAATTATCATATCTCAACACGGGTTTTTCAGGATACATTTGGGAAAAAATACCTATGGCCTGAAAGGATAGGGAAAAAAACAATAAAAACCAGGCCAGGAAAAACAGAACAAATAGATGAACTTGACAGAAAAATAATATCTGCTTTGGTATCTGATGCAAGGCTTTCACTGGTAGATTTAAGCAAGAGGATAACCGAGGCGCCCAGTACGGTTTCATTCAGACTTAAACAACTGGAGAAAAAAGGGATTATATCTGGATATATGACGTTTTCAAGAATGCAGGACTTTGGTTATAATCGCTTTAAAGCCCTCATAACTGTAAGGAATTTTTCCAAGAGCGAAGAAGAGAACTTACTGGCATTCTGCCAGCTTCATCCCAATGTTTATTATTATACCAAAACCCTTGGAAGCTGGAATTTTGAACTAGAACTGGATGTCCAGTCCCCTGTAGATTATCAACAGTTTTTGATCGCTTTACGTAGCCATTTTAGCGGTTTCATTCAGGATATTGAATCATTATCTATCTTTGAGGAACATAAATTTACATTCTGGCCGCGTTGATGTCAATTAACTTTAAATAAAATTTATGCAATATGTTGCATAAAAATGCATGGTTTTGCATCATTAGTAAGGGAGCTTACCTACGAGGTAATGGTTCTTACCAGGATCTTATTTATTTTTTGTACAATATTGTACTAATTGTAAACAAAAGTTTAGTTTTGATGGATAATAGTACTTTTTATAAATAAATTCACTTGCTGAATGTTATCTATTTATTGGTTAAATTGGATTTGTACTGTTGATAATACACTTTTTAAATGCTTTTGTACTATACGTAGTACATGAAAGAAGTATTGAAGAAGATCATGGCAGAATTCTGGGACAGAAAACCAGAATATATCCAGAGGAGAAGGGTTCCGGAAGATCTCATAAAAGGGAAACATTCATTTGTCATTATAGGGCCACGAAGAGCAGGAAAAAGTTACACTATTTATGAAATGCGGGATATGCTCCCCAACGATTTCATTTATGTGAATTTTGAAGATGAACGGCTTGCCGAATTCACGAATAAAGATTTTGATCTGATCCTGGAAGCTTATCATGAGATGAGAGAAGAAAAGCCCATCATCTTCTTGGACGAGATACAAAATGTAGATAACTGGGCCAGGTTCATACGCAGATTGGCAGACGGTGGATATAAGGTAGTGACAACTGGTTCTAATTCAAAAATGCTAAGCAAAGAGATCGCAGAAAAGCTTGGAGGAAGATTTCCTGAAGTGGATATCCACCCGCTGGACTTTGCTGAATTTTTGAAATTCAAAGGAATACAAATCAAAAAAGAACATTTTTATTCAAAAGAAAGATTCAAGATAAAGAAATACTTTAATGAATACCTGTCCTATGGAGGGTTTCCTGAGATCTCAACTCTTTCAAAAAAAGAAAGCAAAATCAAGTTACTTAGATCTTACTTTAACCTTGTATTCTACAGGGATCTAATGACGAGAAAAGATCTTAAAAACGCACCTGCACTGAGATTCATTATAAAAAAACTAAGAGAAGGCATTGGAAATGTATTAACACCCAGGTCAATTTATGCTTCTTTGAAAAATGCCGGAATTCATGTAGGTCCAAATACAGTAGAAGGATATATTGATTATCTGGAAGAAGCTTTCCTGGTTATTCCTTGCCAACCATTTGCAAAATCTGTTCTAAAGCAAGAAAGAAGAAAAAGATATTTCATTGATAATGGATATATTAAAATTCTGGAAGTTAAGGAGGATAAAAATCTTCTTCTTGAAAACCTTGTTTTCACTGAATTATTGAAGAAAGGAAAAAAGACGAACTTTCATCAGGGAAAGAGAGAATGCGATTTTATCATTGATGGGACTGAGGCACTTCAGGTAACTTATGAGCTTACTGAAGGCAATGAAAAAAGGGAAATTGACGGTCTGTTAGAGGCCATGGAGGCCTACAACATCAAAAAAGGAAGAATCATTACATATGATCAAGAGAAAGAAATCCAAAAAAACGGGAAAAAAATTCACATAACTCCTGTTTGGAAATGGTGTCTCTCACTTTAAACATTAAACCCGGTTGTGAATCCCACATTGAAAAACTCATTCAGATGCAACGCTGTAGCAGCCTACAACCTTCAGAAATGCTGTTTTCTCCTGCACCCTTTCAAGCATTTTCCCTATTGCAGGATCGGATGTACTTCCTTCAAAGTCAACGTGAAAAACATATTCCCAAGGCTTTTCCTTTGTTGGTCTTGAGTCTATTCTGGTAAGGTTTGCGCCTGATTTTGCGAATTCAGCCAATACTGTATGCAGGGCTCCGGGAGCATGCGGCAGGCCGAAAACAAGGGAAGTCTTGTATTTGCCGTTGCGGCCAAGCATCTCCCTTATGCGTCCTTCCATTTCCTGTTTTGCTATTATCAGGAAGCGCGTGCAGTTGTCTGTCTTGTCCTCTATTTTGCGTGCAAGTATTTTCATTCCATAAATTTCAGCAGCCTCTTCGCTTGCTATTGCGGCAGAATCCAACAGCTTCTTTTCCTTAAGCGTTTTGACAGCGCCTGCAGTGTTGTATGACTGCACCGCTTCAAGCCCCCTGGAAGCCAGGTATTCCCTGCATTGGGCAAGAGCCTGAGGGTGGGAATAAACCCTTTTTACATCTTCAATTGTTGTTCCTGGATTTGCAATCAGCATGTGGTGTATGTTTACAAACACTTCAGCAAGTGCAATGACCTCGTGCTGCAGCAAAAGGTCATAAACCTGGTTTACGCTGCCTTCCGTTGAATTCTCAACAGGCACCAGGCCACAGTCAACCCTGCCTTTTGCAACTGCTGCAAACGTATCTGCAAAATGGGGGCAGGCTACTGTTTCTGCCCTTTTTATTGCCTTCTTCAGCGCAAGTTCGCTGTATGCACCGTGCTCTCCCGGAAATGCTGCTCTTATCCGGGCAGTTCCTTGTTTTTCATGTCTGTATTGTAATGTCATATTTTTATCACCTCATGGTATCAAAAAAACTAAAGACAAAAGAATTTTTTCCGGAGTTTCACGGGGCGCCGGGCCGGCTTCTTTATTCCGCCAGCCCTGCCAGGTTTATTTCCGGCAATATCAGAAGTGCCTAAAGCTAAAGCTGAATTTTGCAAAAGAATTTGTTTTGTTTTTGTTTCTAACCATTCAGCTACACCTTTTATAATCTATAAAAAGACAACAATAAAAAGCTATGTTTCATTCCCTGATATGTCAAAATCAGACAGTTTTTTCACCACATTGAGCACCATGTCGGTGTTTGTCTTTTCTACTCCGGGGATTGCACGCATGTCTTTTATCAGTTTTGACAGTTCGCTTCTGTTTTTGCACATTACTACTGCCATTGAATCATACCTGCCTGTCATGTCATAGACAGATGCAACGCCATTCATTCTGCTTATTTTTTGCTGTACCCTGAGAAGATCCCCGGAGATCCCTATCTGGATTATTGCCATGAATTCATAGCCCAGCCTAAGGAAGTTAAAATTCGCAGAGTAGCCTGTAATCACTCCCTGCTGTTCTAGTTTTTTTATTCTCTCTATCAGCGCAGCCGGGCTCATTCCGGTAACTGATGCCAGCTCTCTGTATGAACGCCTGCAATTTTGTTTGAGTTCCAGGATAATTCGCCGGTCTGTCTGGTCCAGTTTCAAATGTTCGGATTTCATTGAATCGCACCTTCATGAAATTAACATTTGTGCATAATCTTTATTAACCTTTTTATTATTTGTTTGGTAATTTTCCAAAAAACAATAAATATAAGAAAAATCCATTGATTTTTCAAACGTTTGAAAGGTCAGATTTTATGAAAAACGAAATTTTTGAACAGCTGGAAAAGGACAATGTAAGGTTTGTCAACCTGCAGTTTTCAGATATTTTTGGCATGGTGAAGAATCTTACGATACCAGTGCAGCATCTTGAAGATTCTCTTGAGTACGGGACGTGGTTTGATGGTTCATCAATAGAGGGCTTCACCAGGATTCATGAAAGTGACATGTACCTGAAGCCTGACCTTGGAACATACGCTATTATTCCATGGCACAATTCTTCCGAAGGCAATACTGCCAGGTTTATCTGCGATGTTTACAAGCCTGATGGCGCTCCGTTTTCCGGCGATCCGAGGAATATTCTCAAGAAAGCGCTTAATGAAGCAAAACAGCTTGGATTCGAATATAATGTTGGTCCTGAGCTTGAATTCTTTCTTTTAAGAAAGGAAAACGGCAGGCTTCTTCCATTGCCTCATGATGGCGGGGGCTATTTTGATATGACTGCTGACCAGGCCTATGATATCAGAAGGGAGATGAACAGCGCATTGCAGAAATTCGGAATAAATGTTGAAGCGAGCCACCATGAAGTTGCTATCGGGCAGCATGAGATAGATTTTCGCTATGCAGATGCACTGAAAGCGGCTGATAACGGCACCACGATGCGGTTTGTCCTGAAGGCAGTGGCTCAACAGCATGATCTTCATGTCACCTTTATGCCAAAGCCCATAGCCGGCATAAATGGTTCAGGCATGCATGTGCACCAGAGCCTTTTCAAGGATGGCAGGAACATATTCTTTGATGATTCTGACAGGTACAAGCTGTCCAAAACAGCATACAGCTTTATTGCAGGCCAGCTTCGGCATGCCCGTGCAATGTCTGCAATACTTTCACCGACCGTGAATTCATACAAGAGGCTCGTGCCGGGTTATGAGGCTCCTGTTTACCTGAGCTGGGGCAATACCAACCGTTCTGCCCTGATAAGAATCCCGCGATATTCTAAGGGCAAAAGCCAGTCAACCAGATGCGAACTTCGTTGCCCTGATCCGAGCTGCAATCTTTATCTTGCATTTGCAGTGATGCTAAAAGCAGGCCTTGACGGCATCATGAATGGCCTTGAGCCTCCTTCTCCAATTGAAGAGAATCTTTACGGCTTTGATAACCGGAAACTGGAAGAACTGCACATTGAAACTCTTCCCTCATCATTAAATGAGGCATTGAAATGTCTCAAGTCTGATAGTGTCATAAAGGAAGCTCTTGGCCAGCATACCTATGAGAAGTATCTTGAGGCGAAAATTGAGGAATGGAATTCCTACCGGATGCACGTTACTTCATGGGAAATAGAACGCTATCTTGAAAAATACTGATCACAAGCCGCTGTTTGTTCTCCAGTTTTTCTTTTCCGTTCTTTCCAATCCGGGATCTTTGAAATGCCCTGGCAGGGAACCTGCATTTTCAGTTGCATAAAAAGGGTCGTCCGACCAGCTGCTTATCTTTGGTGCTTCAGGTCCGGAATCCGTTGCTTCTGGTTCAGCATAATACCACGGTTCGCTTGGTTGTGGGGGTTTCTGCGCAATTTTTTCTTCTACAAAAATTTCTTTGTTGTTGAAGGCCGGCTTTTCGGTTCTGCAGAAGTTAATGTAAATATATGTGGGACGTGTAACGCAGGAACTAACGGCTCCAGCCAAAACGGCAGCAGCAATTCCCTTGCGAACTTTGGGTATCATATTGTTCATATGTCTATAACATCTTTTCCATTTAAATATCCTTGTTTTCTTTGATTTCCAAAACAAACATTTAAATATAACAGATACGCTAGAAAACTGACCAGTAAAAAAGGTGAATCCCAATGACCAGTATGGAATATTTTATGAGCTGTCCGGATTGTTTTATGGAGAAATGCATGAATGTTATCATCACAAAAACGGCCACGGGCTATCAGTGCAGTGCAAATCCAAACCATAAATTCACATTGGACATCAACGGGCTTTTGAGAAAGGCATGACCGTCCCAAGGATATTATAGCCATTATCCCTGCAACCTACTTTTTTTCATGCAATTGCCAATGCTTTTATAGTTTTTTATTGAAGTAAGAATAACAGGTGGGCAAATGGATTTTTGCATCGAGGAAATCAACGGTTCCAATCTTAATATAAATCCGAAACCCCCAGAAGAATTTTTGAAAAGGTTCCAGTCCCTGGGCTGGAAAGACGGACAATTTATTGAATGGGACAATGATAACCGGAAGCTCATACTTTTCGATACCATTGAAGAATATTCCGACTATAAGTTCTACAAAAGCGACAGCCTGCTAAGATGCCTCGAGCAAACCCATAAAATAAGCATTGGGGAATACCGAAAAAGGATGGCAGAAAATGATTACAATCCCATTCTTATGATCGATCAGATAAATCTTTTCAATATCGGGAAAACCAGAAAAAAACCCATTCATCTGATGAACAAGATGAGGCGCCTGGGCTGGAAAAACGGGCAATTTGTTTATTGGAACCTTGACCAAAATCATCTTGTCTTCTTTGACAGCGAAAATCAATACCTGAAGTTCCTGCGGGATCGCACTGAAAAAATAATGAAGAACCTCAAACGCAGCGATATCATAAACTGGAAAAGCTTCTGGAAGATTGATGCAGATATTGAGGTAACCCTCGACAGCATTGAGCTTAACCTTAAATAATCTTGTTGGTGATTCTTTTACATGGCAGCAATTCTCAGGCTTGTCCTTGATATAATGGTTCCAAATAACGTTCCGCTGGATGATCTTACCGTAAAACTTGCATCTGTAGGCGGAGCTGAAGGGGTTGACATCCTTGTTCAGGAAGTTGAACAGAAAGTTCAGACCGCAAAGCTGACAATCGAAGGCGTCAATATTGACTTTCAAGGAATCAAGAAGGTTCTTCACGATTTTGGCGCATCATTGCAGAGTACTGACAGGGTAAGCGCAGGAAAAAGGATTGTCGGATGACTTTATTTTACAAAAAAATAAAAGACCGTTTGAGGTTTTACGATTCCATTACCCGCATCAGCAAAATCCTCAGGCGCTATTTTGTGATGAACTCGTTTGACGGGGCACTGACCATTTTTGGCATGCTTCTTGGCTCCTATGTAAGCGGAGTGGAGGATACAGGCCTGATAATATTTATCGGAATGAGTACTTCCATTGCAATTGGAGTTTCAGGCATAACTAGTGCCCTCCTAACCGAAAAGGCAGAACAGGAAAGAGAAATCAAGTCAATGGAAAGGGCACTGCACAGGAAGCTTCATGATACTGAATACAAAAGGGCACATGACTATGCAACTGCTGCAGCAGGAATTGTTAACGGTATTTCACCAGTCCTTGCATCACTGATGCTTCTTTCCCCGTTTTTCTTCTTTGAAGCAGGCATTGCATATCCTGCTGCATTTTCACTTGCAATACTTGTTTTTTTCGGTCTTGGAATTTTCCTTGGCAAGATATCCAAGCAGAATATTCTTCTAACCGGCATAAAGCTTGTTGCCGTCGGCATCATCTGCATGGTAATAATATTTCTGCTTGGCGCAGGTTAGATGAAAGTCTAAAATTAGACACCTGTCTAAGATTTTTTGTAAACATTTATAAGCGAAAAACGGGTAATTACTATTTGTCGGGAAATTTGGGCGTGGTATCGTCAACAACAAAGCAATGGTTTCGGCTGCGGACTTTTCCCCCTGAGGGCTCGTCCCGGATGCCATTTGTTGCCAAACAGTTACCCAAGTGCTTAGAGCTACCGTCCTGATCAGACGGCGGATCTTGCTCGCCTGAACCCGGAAACAGGGCACAGAACATCTGTTCTGTGCTTTTTTTTTGCCTTTCAGCTGCATCTGTTTTCTTTACACCTTCCTCCAACACAATCCTCATCAACTATGCAGAAGTCCCCTTCTTCTGATTTTATTGCATCGTTTGTCATTGCATTGAGCTTTTGAGTCTGCTGGCCGATGTTCTCGCTTGTTTCCTTTGCGCTTCCGATGAGCTGCGTTGCTGCAATGGCAACTATGGCCAGAATAACAACAAGCATTATCAGCATTTCTGCGCTCAGCTGGCCCTTCATTTTCTCCTCCTCTCAAGATATTCTGCCAGATTTTTCTCAGGATTTGTTTCTTCTTCCCTGTAAAGATAGTAGCTTACTTTGTCCAGCAGATCATCTGCGCGTTTCCTTGTTTTGTATTTAAAAAATTCCCAGTTGCTCATATCATCCCCCAAAATGCTTTGGTTTTCAGTGGGATAAATATGTTTTGACGAAATTCATATGGAGGTCCACTTTTCTATCTTTGGGAAATGTGGAAATCCACTACACATAACTGTTTATAAAATCAAAGAACGTCAATAATTTTCATGCGCAAGCTGAATGAAATACACACTGGTTTGTTTTGTGATGAGATTCAGAAAGTGCAGAAGCAGTCCAAAAGCCAGGGCAGATGTGAATTGCATGAGAACAAAAACAGAATACATAACTATAACTACTGATAAACGGATTCAGATAGTGAGGATTACCGACCAGATTGACCGGATAGTGAAATCAAGCGGAGTGAAGGAAGGGCTTGTTCTTGTAAATCCAATGCACATCACTGCAGCAGTTGTTGTGAATGACAATGAGCACGGCCTTCATCAGGATTACCTCAGGATTCTCGAAACGCTTGTTCCGTATAAAAATGACTACAGGCACAATGACACTGGTGAGGACAATGCAGCTTCCCACATCTGGAGGCAGCTGATGGGTCACCAGGTTGTTCTTCCCATCACAAAAGGAGAACTGGATTTTGGCACCTGGGAACAGGTTTTCTATTTTGAGTTTGATGGCCAGAGGCCGAAAAGAATTCTGATAAAAATCATTGGAGAGTAATGCCATTTGCCATGGCAATTATATCCGGAGCGCTTCCATCCCCGTCCTTTATTGTTTGCCAGCCCATCAGAGGAATCTGGTTATCTTCTGCTGTCCTGAATTAATCCTTGAAAAAACAGACCATCCGTTTTCACGCAGCCATTTTCTTTGTTCCGCATGGTCTGGCATTATTTTTCCTACAACACTCCAGAACCGTTTTCCATGGCTTTTGTATTTTGTATGCGCAAGCTCATGGACAATGACATAATCGAGCACCCTTTCAGGCATGAACAGCAATCTGAAATTCAGGCTGATAGCAGAGTTATCATGCGAGCAAGTTCCCCACAAAGTCAAATTGTCAGTTATCCTTATTTTTCTTATATCTGCATTGAAATATGCATTATGCATGCTCACCCGCTCTTTTATCCCTGGCATGATTTCATTTACTATCTGCTTTCTGATATGCGCAGCTGCTTTTTCATCTTTTCTTGGATGATCAGCTACTGTTACATGAATATCCCCGTCAAGGAGTTTGCTGCCAAACCGTTTTCCTTCAGCGTAGAAAATCCTGAATGTTTTTCCCATTACGCGGAGAATCTGGCCATGGTGAAATGTAAGCTTTTTGCTGCCCTCATCTGTCCATCTGCCGCATGCAATTGCGTGCACAGATCTTTTCAGCAGGGATTCGTAGCTTTCCAGCTTCTCTTTTTTTGACCACCTGGAAGGAATCGTTATAATTATTGTTCCGTTCTTTAATTTTGCAATTGCAGTTTTGTTGGCGGTATAAGCAGTTTCAATGGGATAGTCCCTGCCATTGATGTTTATCCTGTTCACAATTCCATTTCAAGCCAAATATTTTTAATATGAAAAGGCAATAACCCTTTGTGAGATATGAAGAAAAAGTGCCCAACGGAAAAATGGTCTGTTTTGATGTCGAATGCAAGGAAGGCAAAACAACAAAAGTACTGATTACAGGGGATTTTTTCCTTCATCCGGAAGATGCAATAGCCGGAATCGAAAAATCCCTGACTGGCATTTCGGCAGACTGCACGGAAATCCAACAAAAAATATCCGGCGCGCTTGGCAATGCAGAACTAATCGGCGCAACTCCGGAAGATCTTGCAAGAATTTTCAGGAAGGCGGTGCTATGTGGAGAGTAATAAACTACCAGGAAAACAGCGCTGCAATGAACATGGCTATAGACGAAGCACTTTCTGACTCTGTTGCAAAAGGTGATGATCCTGTAATCCGTTTTTATGGCTGGAAGCCAAGTGCAGTTTCCATAGGATATTTCCAGAGCCTGGAAAAAGAGGTTGATCTTGACCAGTGCAAAAAACACGGCGTTGAATTTGTAAGAAGGCGGACAGGCGGCGGTGCGGTTTATCATGATGAAGAGATAACCTACAGCATAATAGCCAGGGAGGCTCTTTTTCCCGGAGACATACTTGAATCATACCGGGAAATCTGCAGATGCATTGTCGATTCTCTTGCTTTGCTTGGCATAGATTCGGAATTCAAGCCAATCAATGACATTATAACAAATGGAAAGAAAATATCCGGCAATGCCCAGACAAGAAGGAACGGTGTGCTGCTGCAGCACGGCACCGTTATTTATGGAGTCGATGTCGACAAAATGTTTTCGCTCCTGAAAGTTCCGGATGAGAAGATAAAGGACAAGCTGATTGCAACTGTGAAGGAAAGGGTAACTTCAGTAAAACAACAAAAAGGCGTTTCAAGGGATGAACTGCTCCAGGCCCTTATCCAAGGATTTACCAGGGGAAAGAATTTCCGGTTTGTTTCGCTCAGCGGGCAGGAGGAGGAACGGGCTGTCCGGCTTGCAGAAGAAAGGTACCGGAGAAATGAATGGAATTTTTGGAGATAGGGATTAAAACATGTCTGTGGAATGAGATTTTAATGAATAATTATATTGTGGGTGGGGCAGCAATAATAATCATTATTCTGCTTGTAATGGCTGCTCCGGGCAAATATGACAATTTTGCGCAATGCCTTACCAATAGCGGAGTCAAAATGTATGGGACTTACTGGTGCGGCCACTGCAAGGAGCAGAAGGATATGTTTGGCAAAAGCTGGGACAAGATCATATATGTCGAGTGTTCCCTTCCAAATGCTGCAGGCCAGACGCAGCAATGCATTGATTCGGAAATTTTTGCATACCCTACGTGGGAACTGGGAAACGGAGAACGCATAACAGGCGCAATTACTTTTGAAGAACTAAGCCTGAGAACTGGCTGTCTTATAGTCACGGAGTCTTGAATACCTCTGCTTCAATTTCCTTTACTCCTATCACTTCCCTGTATTCTGAGGGATGGAAACTGTTTCCTTTCCACACAACAAGTATGGTGTTATTCGAGGTCCTTGCTGCGAATATGACTTCGTGCCTTTTTGCAAGTTTTTCACCAACAGCATTCATTGTCCTGTTGCCCATTTCCGATAGAAGATAATCCTTTACTGTTATTATTGCAGCTTTAAGATCTCCTTGTTGCTGTGCACCGAGAACAAGGTTAAATCCTTTTATTATCCCGTTTTCTTTCATTTTGTTGAACCGAAGATAAACTGTAGGCCTTGGTATTCCTATGAGGTCTGCTATTTGAGAGAGAGGGGTACTGCCATCTTTTTTCAAAATATCAATTATTTTTCTATCTATCTCATCCATGGTAAATCACATTCATTATTCTTTTTTTATGATATGTATAAAAGATTTGCGCTAAAATAAAAAAAGTATATGGAGATTATGAAAAATTTATTGCAAAAAAAGTATGTTGTTTTTACGACGATATTGTTGTTAACAACATTTTTTCCAGTTATTTTTTGTTGTCAACCATACTATAAGGATACAAATAATTAAATAAACCACAATATAGAATTATTTCGGGGTGATAGAAATGAAAACTGTTTTGTTTCCGGCTCTGGATCCCGTTCTGAATGGAGGGATACCCGAGGGTGATCAGATCCTGGTTTCCGGTCCGCCAGGTTCAGGCAAGACAATCCTTGCAATGCAGTTTATACACGAAGGAGTGAAAAACGGCGAAAACGGGGTGTTTTTCACACTGGACAGTGAAAAAAGTTACCTGATCGATCAAATGAAAGGTGCAGGGATAGATGCCAAAAAGCTCATAGAAGAGGGCAAGATTGACATAATAGAGCTCAACCCTACTGATATTTATGTGCTTCTTGATGACATATCCAGGCATGTTCAAAGGCTTGGAGCAAAAAGGATGGTGCTTGATTCATTGTCCATTCTTTATGTCTACTGTGGCTCATACAGGAACCTTCCTGAGGATCTTATTGAATTTCTTGGTAAAACAGACTACCCGCCTCCTATAGGCATGGGAACTGCAGTGAAAAAGCAAATGCTTTACACTGTGATGTCCATGATCCGGAAACTTGGCGTTACAACCCTGCTCATTTCAGAGCTTTCCAAAGATTCCAGGTGGTTTTCAAGAGATACTGTGAGCGAATTTGCATGCGACGGTATAATACTGCTTGACTACAATGTTCTTGGTGCAACTGTGACAAGGACGCTTTCAACAGTAAAAATGAGAAGAAGCAAATACCGCGAAGGAGTCCATGAGTTCAAAATTACGGAAAAAGGGATTGAGCTTCAGCTCAGTCCCTGACAAATTCAAAAATACAATCCTTTGAAAGCCCTGTTGCAGCACAGCTCAGTTCTCTTGCCCGGTATTTTCCTCCATAATATGCTTCCATAACCCCGCACATCACTCCGCGCAGATAATGACATACCGGCCCATTGCTTTTCCCCCGTGTTTTCAGATATTCTGCAGAGAATGGGGAGTTTGATGAAAGGATTATTTTCTCTCCTTTATTCAGCACTTCCCGTATCTGGATATCCCCCTTTCCCATGAATTTCAGCATCTCCCTGCCCATTTCTATGGACGGATCGCCAGTTTTAGAAACCGAGCTGAAAACAGTCTTCAGTTCATCCCGCCTTTTCAGATATCTTACTGATCCCGTCACTGTTTCAAACCTTCCGGCATTGTAAACAATGTTTGCAGCTTCTTCGTTGCCCAGCTTTTTCTCAAGATCCTCCTGGAGCTTAAGAATTACCTCAGCAGGTATTATCACCATGTTCCTGTCCAAAAGAGAGAGGCTCCCGTTTTCAAATCTAAGGATTTTTGTTGCTATAAACTTTGATAATATGTCATAACTCAAGACAAACACCAGCCGATCATTTGTAATAGTAGAACCAGCCTAAAGTTCTTAAGTATATTCGCTGCTACTGCTGGCGACTGGTTTTCCAGCAGCTGCTTTCCAAGGCAATATCTCATTACCCCCGCTATCAGATAAACTATTAAAAATGCGGTTGAAAGCCCAAGCATCTGCCATGGCATCCACATAAGAAACAGCGGAAGGCAAAGGGCCAGGAATGTAATGCCAGCAGCTTTTTTCGGATTCATGACAACCGGTAGCGTCATAACTCCGGTCCTCGCATCCCCTTCAACGTCCTTGTAGTCCTTGAGAGACCAGACAATCATTTCAGTGAGATACATGAAAAGGGCAATAATGATTATTTTTTCGTCCAGCTGTCCGAATATCAGATATCCTGATACCAGAGGAGTTACTACATGGCTTGTGGCCAGGGTGAAATATGCAAGATACCACTTTGCCTTTGTAAACGAGGAATAGATTATACCGTAGAAAATGTACAGGAAACTGACAAATATCATCCAGGGCGAGATCAGATAAGCAAAAACAAAACCTAAAACAATAAGAAAAATCATCAAATTCCTTGCAAATTCCACAGTCAGCGATCCATTTACCAGAGGCCTGTCAGGTGCATTTACCTTATCGCCTTCTATATCAAGCAGGTTGTTGAAAATCGCCTGGGAGCAGTATATTGAAAGTATCATGAGACTTCCGAAAATGACTGTCAGGGGGTCAAAGAATCCGCTGATCACCATTCCTGCTGCAAAGCAAACGCATGATGCGAATGCACGGTTGGGCATCATTATTCTTAATACGTCGAAAACTCGTACCTCTATCTCCAAGAACTGTCCAGCCCCCATTCTACCCCCCATTGATAGAAAAATTCTATCATTATTTTATATCTGCTTAATTTATTCTATCATGCAATTTCCTCTCATAAATTGCATAAAGTTTGCTTGCTTCTTTTTAAACATTGAAAACCACAGTATGTTTTTAGACATATTTTGTCTAAAATACCTAGTTTTTTCAATAATTTTTATATAGGAATTGAAAGATTTATATAGTTTTCTGGTTCTCAATGAAAATAGTGGGTGTTGGTGAGAATATGTTCAAGCTTTCCAAGCAAAAACTGTCTGTCAGGCCAGGATATAGCACAAGGCCTCCAAAACGATTAAGTTCCGGCCCAGTTCCAAAAACAAGACCATCATTGACGAAAATTTTACACTACACCGGTTTGCTGGAAAGTATTGCAGAGGATGCCGGCGGCGCATTTTCCATAACATTTGGCGGCAAAGAGGTCTGTTCTTCAAAATCATTCCATGCAATGGCCACGAAAGCAAAAAAAATTCCGATAATCTTTGATGAATGTGAAGCGGAGCTGAATATAGCACTGCCAAGCCAGAATTCAGAGCTTGTCAGCAAAGCATTTTTGGGAGAGGTGTGCCTGGGGCTTTGCCATGATTTCAGAAATGTTCTTGGAAGCATTATTCTCAACATCGATCATATTCTCTCCAGAAATAAGCTTAATGGAAGCCAGGAAGCTTTTCGGCATATAAGGCATTCGGTTGAGCTTGGAATTGCAATCTGCAATAATCTTCAGCATGCAGGAACGATGAAAAAAGAGCCCTCAAGAGTTTCCATAAGCGAGGTAATTGATTCTGCACTTTCTATTCTGGCTTCATATCTGAAGCAACACGGGGTCGCCGTGGAATGGAATAATGTGTCAACAGAAGTAAATGTTGTTTCAAGCGATCTCCAGCTTGCCATAATGAACGTTGTGATGAATGCAGTACAGCACGGTGTCAGAGAAAAAAGAACAATAAAAATAACCTGCTGCGATACTGAAAAATTTCTTTATCTTGCAATAACAAACGAAGGAGAGCCAATTCCGGATTCCATCAGGGATTCACTGCTTAAGGAGCCGCTCTCGTCAGATTGCATCAATGGACTTGGCCTTTATTCCTCTGCAAGAAACCTGAAAGAGTTTGGCGCGTCCATGAGCTTTGATTCTGACGGCCAGAGCACAAGCTTTCTGTTCCAGCTTCCAAAGTGATGGATATGCTGAAAATAAAACGCCCTTTATCTATAGTTCTTTTTGGAAAGAATGTCCTTGGCAGTGGAGTTTTCAAAAAAAAATTTACAGGAGAACGCCGTGTGATGCTGAGCTTTTCAAGGCAGTAAATGAAAACGATTCAGATGGAATAAAGAAGGCGGTGGACCGGGAGGCAATATCTATTCCAATGATGAAAAAGGAAATCCCCTCATGATGATGGCAGCAGAAAGAGGCCATGAAAAGAGTATTGCAGCCCTTCTTGAATGCGGAATAGTGCCGGATTACAGGGGAAAAAACGGCATCACTCCTTTGATGGCTGCAGTTTCAAAAGGGAATTTTGAGTGTGTAACAATGCTTATAAAATCAGGTGCAGATGTTAATGCAAAGGACGATCTTCTTGGCGAAACGCCGCTCATCATTGCCGCACTGCATGGTCATTCAGATATTGCGGCATTTCTGCTGATTTCGGGTGCAGATCCCTCCATTACAAGAAATTCCGGAGAAACTGCACTGGACATTGCAAAAGAACTGGACTGCAGTGAAATAGCCAATATCCTGCAGTAGGCTATTTTCTGTAAATGTTTATTGCCTGTCCAAGGGCAACTTCTGCAGCCTCTGCAAGAGCCTCCGGTAAAGTGGGGTGGGCATGTATTGTCAATGCAAGGTCCTCGAGCCTTGCCCCCATTTCCATTGCAACTGTGGCTTCTGCAATAAGCTCGGTCGCTTCCGGCCCTATCACATGAACTCCGAGTATTACATTGTCCTGGTTTGCAATGATCTTTACAAATCCGTCTGTAGCATTCATTGTTCTTGCCTTTCCGGAAGCCGAGAATGGCATTTTTCCTATTTTGGTCTTTATCCCTTTTTTAGCTGCCTGTTCTTCGGTCAATCCCACCGAGGCAACAGGCGGATCCGAGAAAACAACCAATGGAATAAGATTGTCAAAGGCGCTTTTTCTTCCTGCTATGACTTCTGCAGCTATTTTTCCTTCCCTGAATGCCTTGTGCGCAAGTGCAGGTCCAATTACAACATCACCAACAGCAAAAATATTCTCATCTGTTGTTCTCATAGTTTCATCGACCTTTATAAAATTGTCTTCCAGCTGCACTTTTGTTTTGTCAAGCCCAAGGCCATCATAGTTTCTTGTCCTTCCGGCGGCAACAAGAAGTCGCTCGAACTCTAATTTTCTTTTTCCGTCGGGAGTTTTCAGCAGGGCAAACCTATCCTCTGTTTTTTCAATGGCCGAATTGAAAAATATTTCCCCTCCAAGTTGCTTTATTTTTTCAAGGACAATTTTGCTGATTTCATGATCAATTTCCCTAAGCAGTCTTTCTCCCCTGTATACGATCGTTACTTTTGATCCTAACATCAGGTAGGCACAGGCCATTTCCACTGCAATATATCCGCCGCCGACAATTATCATTGATTTTGGAATCTCCTTGAGTTCGAGGGCGTCTGTAGAATCAATTATTCTTTCATGATCATATGGCAGGTTTCCCAATTCCCTTATTTTTGTTCCTGTTGCTATTATCGCTTTCTTGAATCTTATCGTTCTTCCTTCAACATGGATGGTATCTGAAGATGTAAAAGATGCATTTCCATTGATTATCTGGATTTCGTTTAATCTGCACAGTTTCTCTATGCCTTTGGAAAGGGATTCAACAATCCCCTGCTTCCATTCCTGGGTTTTTTTGAAATCCATTTTCAGCGTTGCGTAAATTCCCATATTTTCAGAATGTTCTGCAAGATGCCTGGTATTGGCTGCATGAATAATGGCCTTTGAAGGAATGCAGCCGATATTCGTGCAGGTCCCCCCGATCCTGTCCTTTTCAATAAGGACGACCTCCTTGCCCAGATGTGCCGCTCTTATTGCAGCTGTATATCCGCCTGGCCCTGCTCCAATTACGGCAACATCAACATTTGTTGTAAGTTCGCCCATCACCATAAAACTTTCCTCCAATTAAACTCCGGTTAAAGTTTTATCAAACTTCTCCGGACAGTTGCTTCAGCCATTAAAACTTTCCTCCAATT
>JAFGPA010000006.1 GCA_016926175.1 Microcaldota archaeon | reverse complement strand
CACATTGCCACAGGAGGCATTAGCGAAGTATTTCTTGCCGACGATCTCAAATCCGGAAAAAAAGCCGCCCTGAAAATCCCAAGATCAGATGAAGAAGATCCTGTGTCCGCCTCAAAATTATTTGATATAGAATCCAGGGCTCTTTTTGAACTTAGGAAAGTTTCGGGAGTTGTATCACTCATAAGCCACGGTCCGTCATATGTTGTACTGGATTATCTTGGTGAAAAAAACCTTCACCAGAACCGCCGCCTAAACTTAATCCAGACCATGAATATTTTTCTTTCAGCGTGCAATGTTCTTTCTGAAATCCACAGTGCGGGAATTGTCCACAGGGATGTAAAACCTGGGAATATGTTTATTACAGGTCCTTCTTTTGTAACATTCATAGATTTTCATTATGCAGTTCTTCCCAAACCGGGAATTTCAATAGCCAATCCAATAGGCACTGCAGAATACTTTTCGCCTGAACAGACCTATCTTTCTCCATCCGATAATATTGACTGCCGGGCAGACATTTATTCCCTTGGAGTTTCATTGTATCTTATGGCTGCAAGAATATACCGCGACCGTGACACCTACCCCTTTGATTTTATTCCATATCCAGATAGGGAGCGCAGAATTAACGACTGTATATTAAAGCACCGCAACGCCAGTCCTGTAGAATTAAGCAGAAGGATTCCGGAAATTCCCAAAAGATTTTCAGATGCAATAATGAAAGCTCTTGAAAAAGACCGCCAGAACCGCTATCAAAGCACTTCTGAAATGAAGGAAGCTCTTTCAAAGAGCATGAAGCACATTACATAGAATTTAAAACAGTTATAACAGAATAAATATTGTGACTCAAGAATTTCTAAATTCCCGGCCCGGCAAATTCCGGAAAACGTCCTACGCTCTTGCCAACGGTACAGTACTGAAAGGAAAATATGCCATCTCTTCTAGAATTGCCTGGGGTGGCGTCGGAGAAATTTATTGTGCAGATTCCGATAAAGGAAAAGTAGTGGTAAAAACACCATGGAAAGAAAAAGCAGCAGACCTTCTTCTTCATGATATTTTTGACAATGAACGGATGGTGCTTGAAAAGGCAAGGCATCCCGGAGTTGTAAATCTAATTGACAGCGGCAAGGAGGAAAATATGCCATTCCTTGTTTTGGAATATCTTGGAACGCATATTATGGAATACGAATTCTTCAATAACATTCATTCTCTTCTGGAAACAATGACAAAAGTGTGCGACTGCCTTTCCTACATTCATTCAAAAAATATCGTCCATTGCGATCTACGGCCATCCAACATAATGCTCCTGGACAGCAGTCCGATCCTGATTGATTTTCAGTATTCCATGATGCCTGAAGCTCCTGATATAAGGAGCAGAATGCCCTATGGTATCGGCTCTCCGGATTTCATGTCTCCCGAGCAAACCTACCAGTTTTCCCCTATCGACCATCGTGCAGACATATATTCCCTTGCAATAAGCCTTTATTTCATGGCCGGAAGAATATACTCGCGCTTTAGAGAAGGCAGCAACGACTTCTTTCCTTTCATAATTAAGGGAGCAACCTTCCAGGAATATATAGAGTGTGCAAGGGAAAAACACAGGCATGAGGATCCGATACCCCTTCACATCCGCCTGGAACAGGTTCCCAAACAGCTTTCTGATGTAATTCAAAAAGCGCTAAGCAAGGATCCGGACAAGAGACAGCAAAGTGCAGAAGAATTCGCTTCCGATATGCTAAAAGTCAGGGATATGCTGCCTCCTTCCAATTACTTTTCCATGTAATGCATCTTCTTTTTTCCATCAAACTTTTCAATTGCGTATCTTAGCATGGTTCTTGGCATATGCCGGCAATGTTTTTTCAGAAATTCTTCTTCCGCTTCCTGGTTTCTTTTGCCAATTTCTCTCAGCATCCATCCTGCTGCCTTATGTATCAGATCATGCCTGTCTTCAAGAAGAGATTCAGAAATCCTTAAAGTATCTTCAAACTGGTTGTTTTTGATAAATGCATATGTTGCAACAATTGCAATTCTTCTTTCCCACAGATTTTTTGACTTTGCAAGTCTGTACAATGGTTTCCTGTCCTTGTCAAGAAGATAGTTACCGACGATTTTTGGCGCAGAGAGATCAACAAGGTCCCAGTTGTTTATCTTTTTGGAATTTTTCAGGTAGAACTCATAGACTTTTTTCTTGTTTTTGCCGTATTTCTCAACAAGAATCAGCAATGCCGCAAGCCGCTCCTCATGAATTCTGCTGTCCAGAAGTTTCTTTACTTCATCCAGCTTCAGCGTCCTGTATTTCTTTGCCACTGCTCTTGTTTCAGGCACACTGACTCCAATAAAGATATCCCCTTCACCATACTGTCCTTTTTCGGTTTTGAAAAATCCCTGCAATATTTTTGCTTTTTCCGGATTAGCAAGCTTTCCAAGCTCCTGCCGTATCATATCCTCACTTTTCACAAGCCTTTATGAATTCTATAAAGATTGGTGCAGGTTCTTCAAGCCTGCTTTTAAGTTCAATATGGGCCTGGGTTGCAATCCCAAAACTGGTTTTCCACTCAGCAATCTCAACAATATTGTTCTTTGGGTGGGTTCCCGAAACTATAAGTCCTCCCTTTTCAAGCTGTTTAACATAGTTCGGGTTGACTTCCAGCCTGTGCCTGTGCCTTTCAGAAATACTGTCTTTTTTGTATGCATGATGTGCCAGAGTCCCTTTTTTCAAAATGCATTCGTAATCGCCAAGCCTCATCGTTCCGCCCATTTTTGATATCTGCTGCTGCTCTGGAAGCAAATCGATAACCGGATGCGGGGTATGCTTGTCAAATTCAGTTGAATTGGCATCAAGGCCAAGGACATTTCTTGCATATTCAATTACCATAAGCTGCAATCCAAGGCAAAGGCCGACCAGTGCTTTTTTGTTTTCCCGCGCATACTGTATGGCCCTGATTTTTCCCTCAACGCCCCGTCCTCCAAAACCTCCCGGAATGATTATCCCATCGTATTTGGAAAGCACCTCGCCAATATCTTCCATTTTCTCAAGATCGCTTGCTTCTACCCATCCGATTTCCAGGCCGCAATTGACAGTTGCTGCAGCATGTACAAGCGCCTCCTTCACACTCACATACGCATCTTTCACTGCAGTATACTTCCCTACAATGGCTACCTTCACCGGCTCTTTTTTCGGACTGATTATGTGCTTTACTTTTTTCTCCCAGTTTTCAAGGTCTGCTTTTCTGTTTTTCAAGCCAAGTTTTTTTGCCAGCGGCGCATAAATGTCCTGCTTTTCCAGTACCAGCGGCAGTTCATAGACTGTTTTCAGCACTGGATCGTCAAAAACAGCATTTTCAGAAACATTGCAATATGCACTGATCTTCTTTTTTGCCTCAGCTGAAAGATTCTCCTGCTCCCTGCATATTATGATATCCGGCTGGATCCCAAGGCTTTGCAGCAGTCTTGTTGCATGCTGCGTTGGTTTCGTTTTCTGCTCTCCGGGGCTCAGGCTTGGCACATAGGTCAATTGTATGAACGCCATATTGTCATGCTCATAGTTCATCTGCCTCATGGCTTCGACAAAATATCCGTTTTCAAGGTCTCCAACTGTTCCGCCGATTTCAATAAGCACAATGTCAACATTCTTGGCTACCTCTGCCACCCTCTTTTTGATTTCATCTGTAAGGTGCGGAACAATCTGCACATCCCTTCCAAGATAGTCCCCCCGCCTTTCCTTTTCAACAATGGTCTTGAACAGCTTCCCGCCTGTAATGGAGCAGTTTCCGGGTATTGATTTGTTGAGAAATCTTTCATATGTTCCAAAATCCATATCCACCTCTGTTCCGTCATCAAGCACAAAGACCTCGCCGTGTCTGAAAGGGTTCATTGTTCCGCAGTCCACATTAAGATATCCGTCAAATTTGATCGGAGCAACCCTGTAGCCCCTGGCCTGGAGCAGTTTTGCTATAGAAGAAGCGACAATACCTTTTCCAAGGCCGGACATTATAGAGCCGGCAACTACAATGAACTTTTTGTCTAGCATAGGAGTATTGTGTCGGATACTCTTTTAAAATCTAACAGCATTTTCTTCCTATGGATAAAAAATCTCTGAAATGAAGCTGTTTTGTCTTCTTGGCAACTATTATTTTTTGGAAACCTGTTTCTCTTTCTTAAAATGCTTCTATCTCTCATAGATCTTAACCAGAAAAACACCGGAAAAAGAAACCAGCGGGCCCTTGCAATTCTGCTCCTTCCGGCAATAGAATCAGCTCAATATCACTGGTATGAAAGTAAATCAGATCCTGTTTAACGCATCCTTTATCTCCTCTACAGATGCCTTGGTAACTATCATCGGGATCCTTTCCCGGTCAGAGATTTTTATGGCCAGCCGGTCCACCTTTTCCGGATCAATATTATGCAAAACTATTGCAGACGGCTTTGAAGGGCTTACCCTTACAACCACAAAAGGGCTCCTTCCGGTGCTTATTCCGGTAAATATGAACACCCTCTGATTGACATTGCCATAAAGATTCTGAAAATAGGAAAACGGCATGTCAAGGATGACTTTGATGCTGTCAATAAGGGTATAGCCATAAACTTTCTTTGTTTCCACAAGATCGGGGTTGGTTAGCACCTTTCCCTTTATCAGCTCAACAAAATCCTTCAGGGCAATCGATCTTGCAAATTCATGGACTTCAAAATATTCATTTACGGGCTTTTCCTTTTCCCTGAATTTTGCGCTTATTATTCCCCCCTTTATCTTGTCGATTTCAAAAAGCGCATTTACGAACCTTTTCACGACTGTTGTTCCAGGGGATTTTCTTCTGTTACCTTCATAGTCGCTGATGGTCGATACGGTAATGTCAAGATATTTTGCCAGTTCCACCTGTGAAATGCTGAAAATTTCCCTCCATTTTCTCATTGTTGCTCCAGGATCTTCTGAAAGTGAAATTTCTCCTGCAATCTCCATCTTTATCTTTTCCACATTTCTCACTTATCGCCAAACGTTTAAATGGATTCCGTCATCTGCCAAAACTTTTTAAACATTTAACTGCAAGAAAGCAATGTGGCATACAATATAGTAGGGCAATTCTTCGATATTGTCGACCTCGGGCTTTTTGACATAGCATCAGTAATGCTTATACTGGGCTTTCTGGTTTATGAGATTCCAAGATCAATAAAAATCATCAATGAAGAATATACAAAAGGCTTCTATCCCGAAACAGGCAGGGTGATTGATTTCTTTTTGCTTGCTATCGGACTTATTACAATAGCCTTTTTCAGGCTTAGCGCAATAAAGATAATCGCTTTCCTGAAATCCCCGGGTGTAATCGCATTCTTCCTTATCCTTCTGGCAGTTATTCCTATTATAATAATAGTTGGCTATCTGAAAAGATTCTTTGCAAGGATAGATACCAACAAATCAATTACCATATTCCTTGTCCATTCATTCCTTGATTTCATGCACACATTGTTTTACCTTGGTTTGACTATTCTTGCAATTCCGGCATTAGGATTTCTCATCTTTGGCAAGCCCTGAATTTTAAAAATCTTACTGCCGATAGTTTTCCAGGTGACTTAAACATGCCTCCAAAGAAGAAGAGAAAGACCAGCACAAAGAAAGTTGAAAAAATCAATGATGGACATCTGCCAGGGACCCTTATGATTGCATTTGGTATCCTTGGGCTTGCACTGAATTTTGATCTCATAGCAGAATTGCAATGGGCAAAGGCATATCCGTTGCTTGCCGTTCTGTTTGGTTTCGTAGTGCTTGCAAAAGTCATTATTGATGAATAAGCCTGGATCACTTAAAATATTCCACAGCATTCCTGAATAGCGCGAGCCCCATCGGCTCTTTTATCTTTCCTCTTGTCCAGTAAGGGCAGTTCTGGATGATATTGAATCCTTCAGGGTGCGGCATCATTCCGAATATCCGACCTGATTTATCGCAGATTCCCGCAATATTCATCATAGATCCATTTGGATTGTGAGGATATCCTGCCAGCTTTCCATCCGGATCAGTATACTGGAAAACAATCTGGTTTTTCAGACTTACAAGCTGGCCTTCGTTTTCCACAACGAATTTTCCCTCCCCATGCCTTACCGGGGCGAGCATATAATCAATGCCTTTTGTGAATATGCATGGCGATTCCCTGTTTGCCCTGAGAACCACCCATCTGTCTTCGAATTTTCCCGAATCATTTCCAATAAGGCTTGCTGTTTGCCTGAAATCCGGATGAGGCAATAATCCCATCTTTACAAGAACCTGGAATCCATTGCATATGCCCAGAATAAGCTTCTTTTGTTTTATGAATTCTTCAAGCTGGCTTCTCAGCCGGTATTTCATCTTGTTTGCGAACACCCTTCCGGAACCCAGGTCATCACCGAATGAGAATCCTCCGGGCACAAACAGCATATTGTAGTTTTCGAGCATTGAAGGATTTTCCATTATCCTGTTCAGATGTACAATATCTGCACGGCCTCCGGCTTTTTCGACACAATATTTGCTTTCCTGTTCGCAGTTTATTCCATATCCTGTGAGTACCAGTGCTCTCATACAATCAACTTGTCAACAAATAATTTAGACTTTTCGCAAGCCCCGTATTCCTTCGAATTTCCAGGGAGACCTTGAAAATACAAATGCCTCATGTGCAATGCAAACAGAAGCCAGCAAAACACTGTCAATGGGTTTTGGCATTTCTCCCCTGTCTTTAAGATCATTGTTTATCTTGTTTGCAATTGCTGCGGCCTTTTTGTCAAACGGAAGTATGGTTATACTGTTCGCAAAATTTGTTACTGCCTCGTGTTTTCTTATTGTTTCCAGAAGCTGCATCAGAGTCATGCTGGTGATGCAGAGCTCTTCCCTGTCGGCATAGTACATCAGTTTTTCTATTGTCGATGGGTCCCCGCGCAGAAAATCAATAGCAGTGTCAAAATCAAGGCATATTTTCTCCATTCAGAATCCCCCATTCATTTCAAACCCCGGGCCTGCTTCAACATCACATGAAATGAAATTCATTGCCAGTCACTGCTCCATCCAGTTATACTCTCCACGCCTGATCCTTGCGGCAGTTCTCCGGTACATATCCTTTTCTTCAATGGTTCCTGCCAGTTGTATGATCGTGCTTTCACTCTTTTTTTCTTTAAGCAGAAATCGCAGAGCCTCGCTGAAGCTCATGTTTTTGGAGTTTTTCAGTTCCTTTAATTCATTATATACATCATCCATTATGGTTATTACCCGCACCATGAGATCCCCTTTTCATATGTAAATGCATTTACTAAATACATTTATATGTCTTATCCCGATTTTTCAGCACTTGTTTTATTAAAAGAATTTTTATGAGTAAGGAATTCTTCTCACAAAAGCGAAAATACTTAAATCGCCAAAATCGTTATTCGGTACTCCCAAACATTTGGGAAAAGGCGACTAAAGGTGAATATTATGGAAGACTTGGTAAGATCCGTTATGGGCGAAACGTCCCCGGAAAAGGAAGATTCAGGAAAAGAAGCGATGAGTTCAGAGACAATCAAAATTGTCACCATCGGTATTGGCGGTGCAGGAAATAACACCATTAACAGACTGATAAAATCAGGCGTTAAAGGAAGCGACCTCGTTGCAATCAATACTGATAAGCAGCACCTGAACATTGTTCATGAAAGAGCGCAAAAGATCCTTATAGGCAAATCAGTTACAAAAGGTCTTGGTGCAGGCGGCTACCCCGATGTAGGTGCCAAATCTGCAGAAGTAGACAGGCCATTGATTGAAAAATCCCTTGAAAATGCACACCTTGTATTCGTATGTGCTGGTATGGGCGGCGGTACCGGTGGCGGAGCTGCACCTATTGTAGCACAGATTGCAAAAGAGCAGGGCGCAATTGTAGTTGCCATGGTTACCTACCCGTTTGCTCTGGAAAGGGCAAGAAAGAAAAAAGCAGAGGAAGGTATCAAGCTGTTGAAGAAATCATGCGATTCTGTAATTATTCTTGACAATAACAGGCTCGTGCAACTTGTTCCAAACCTTCCGATGGCAGAAGCATTCGCAGTTGCCGATGAAATCCTTGCAAGGGCAATTTCCGGTCTTGTCTGGACGATTACCCAGCCATCATTGATCAACATTGACTTTGCAGATGTAAGGGCAATCATGGAAGGTGGAGGAGTCGGTTTCATTGCAGTAGGCGAAGGCAAAGGAAACGACAAGGTTACCGGAGCAGCCCAGGGTGTTATCAAGAACAGGCTTCTTGATGTTGATTTCGAAGGTGCAAAGGGCGCACTCATACACATTTCAGGCGGTTCCGACCTTACCCTTGGTGATGCTATCAAGGCAGGAGAGATTATAACCGAGAAGATGGATTCCGAGGCGAATGTCAAATGGGGTGCCAGAATCATGCAGAATTACGAGAGCAAGCTTGAAATAGTTGCAATCGTAACCGGAGTTAAAGGCGCTTCAGTTGCAGGATCTTCGATGGTTGAGGAAGAAGAAACTTCAATGATGCCGGAATACTCCAGGGACCTTGAAATCCTTGGTTAATTTTTCTCTTTATTTTATATTTCTTTTGCACCTTCTTTTTCTCATGAAGCTCAAGCTCATACACAATTCCAAGAAGCCATGGGCAGTAGGGCTTTCGGATAAACTTTCTTGTTTTCTGCAATCCCACGGCCACGAAATAGTTGATAGCGAAGCAGACGCAACCATATGCATCGGTGGAGACGGTACAATCCTGTTCGGAAATTTCTGCAATCGCCTTCAGGGAGTTGTTGCCGGAATTGGAAGCAACAGAAGCTATCTTTGCCAGCTGGAAAAATCGCAATGGAAGGGCATCATAAATCTTCTGAAAAAAAAATCGGTGAAGCTGATGACCCTTAAGGCAACCGTCGGCAGAAAAAAATATTCTGTTATCAATGACCTGGTGCTCCATGCAACTGACTATCGTGTAATTTCCATCAACGTTGATAACAGCACTTTTCGCGGCGACGGGATAATAATTTCCACTGCGCTTGGAAGCGCAGGCTATGCCTATTCTGCAGGGGGGGGAGCCATCGACCCGTTGTCCAGAAAATTTGTAGTCGTTCCTATCTGCCCCTACAGGAGATGCTATTCTGCAAAAACAGTTCCGGAAGATGCGGTTCTCCAGATTTCTACAGAAGAGGAATCAGCTCTTGTAATTGACGGCATATTCGTGAAAAACTTCCGGGAAAAAGTAAAGATTGAAAAAGGGGACGACATACTGTTTTTCGAAGGAGTTGGTAAACATAAACAGGGAACAGATCCTAAAGCAAGGCTATGCTGATGTAAAGGTACATGTCCAGGGGCTTCGCCAGAATCACAGACTTTCAGTGATGGAAGAAACTACTTCCCAAGGCACAATAAAATATCTGGTTTCAAAACTTTACATACCGACACACGAGATGGTGCGCATTGCAGAAGAGTTGCAATTTCCGATAAAACACAATACCACGGTTGTATTTCCCAAAGGCAAAATACCCAGGGATTTCCTGGAACCGGGAAAAGGAATCATAATAGAGCCAGAAGTGGTAGAAGCTGAAATAGAATAGAGACAAATATATTTGTTGTCATGCAAATTAGATTCATGTCCAAGCAACAGCATCTTACTGCCGCAGAAAAAAGACAGATTGCAACAGATGTTATCGGACAGATTACTGCACAATACAATCTTCCTCCAAACTGGCTGAGTTC
Source organism: Microcaldota archaeon (assembly GCA_016926175.1). Taxonomy (GTDB): domain Archaea; phylum Micrarchaeota; class Micrarchaeia; order Anstonellales; family Bilamarchaeaceae; genus Bilamarchaeum. The sequence continues at coordinate 30,398 of JAFGPA010000006.1, read as the reverse complement.
AGAGATACAATTTATTGAAGGTACTGCAAGCAGAAAATTTGCAGACCAGGAACCGGAATTCCGGAGGCAGGTGGGTCAGCAGCTTCTCGAACAGCTTAGGAAGATAAATCCGGTTATGGCACAGGCTTTTGAGATGGAGCTCAAATTTTATGACGGGGGCGCAGTAGACGGCAAAATTTTTAGGCACGCGCCAGCTCCAAAAGACAACCAGCAGTTCAATGAGTTTCTCTCAGGAAACGTTGAGGCAATTTCACTTGCCGGCAAGGCGCTTGGCGAATGGATAAGAAAGAACGGGGATAAGCTCAGCGAATCTGGTATCTCCTATTCTATTGACGGTGAAACCATAATCCTCAGAAATGAGAATTATATTCCCGCTTCGCTTGAGGGAGATAAAAAAGCCCTTCTTGTATCCAGGCTTCAGGAAAGCCCCACACAGGCAACAATTGATGCGATTGCAGCATATGTTGTTGCTTCCAGAGAACTTGAGAGCTCCTCCGTTTCCCCTGAAGAAAAGCAATTTCTAGAAATCCAGCAGCAGGAGATCTATCGTGATATTGAAGCCGGCAAACCGCGCTTGGCAAAACAGCGTGCAATTGCCATGTCATATTATCTGGGGTTAGCTGCCAGGGCCCGGGATTACGGAACAGAAGCAGTTCAGGGCTATCTGAAGATGTCACGCAATTACATGGAAAAATCCAGGCTTCTTTCTGCAGTTGCAAGCCTTAACCTTGCCGGCACTTCACTGGCAGTTTCTGCAGGTGCGCAGGAAGGCACTCTTGGACAATATCTTGAGAAAGCGCAGGAATATGTTGCAAAAGGCAAGCTCGAAAAAGCAAGCAGAATCAACAGGCTTGTTTTGCAGCACCTTCAGCTTTCCCAACTTTCCATATCTTTTGGAGATATAAGCGCAGAAGACCTGGAGAGAGTTGCAGTTTCACTTACCGGATTCAGCATTTTTCAGGAAGAGGGGAAATTCAGCGAAAAAAAGTTTCTGGAAATAACCGGAATGACATACGAAGAATTTAAGAAAAAGGGTCTTTCAGGCGTTTTGCAGGCTTTTTATGAAAAAGGCCGTGTCTATGCCAGCTTTGCAAAGGCAAAAATAACAGAGGCACTCGATCTTGAGGTTAGCGGAAAGAACAGCAACAAAATGCAGGATGAAATCATGCTGGCATTCCAAAAAACAAGTCAGATCATTACTGAAGGCACAGGTCTTGCCGGTATTATCCAGTCAATCCGAAGGGTAAGGGCTGCTGCTGTTGAGCTTGGCCGGGTTGGTTTTGAAGGCGTTACGGGGCTAAAGGCAAGATATTTTCTTGAAGAGCGCAGGAAAGATGCAATTGGATTCTACCAGAGAATCGAAGGCCATTTTATGCAGGCTTTCTTTTACAGAGTTGCTGCAATCGAAGAGCCGCCTCTCAGGAAAACAGCTTCAAGGTTTGAACAGGCGATTTTTTCCCTGCAAAGAAAAGCCGCTGCAAAAACGAATGAGATCTTCAAGTATTATAATATTTCTGCCAATTTTGAAAGTTATGTTAAGGCAAGGGCAGAAGCTTCAAAGAGGTTCATTTCAGAATCATCAGCCATATTGAAAAAAATGAGGGCGCAATTCTCAGATCTTGAGCAAAAGACCCGGGGCAACATAACTGCAACTGGCTGTGCACGAACCGGCAAGGAAGAGATGGACGATTATGTTCTGCTTGTGGAAGCGCAATATGATTCAGTAAAAATTGCCTCGGGGATAATAGCCAGCTACAGTCCTGATGAAGTTGAAATACATAAGGCAGGCGGAACTCTTGAAGGCATGTTTGGGAAAAAAAATCCAGGAACTTCAGCTTTTGATGCTATAGACAATCAAGTGGGAATGCTGGGTGCAAAGGCCCAGTCTTATTACAAACTGACTCTCCGGGACATTGAAAATGCACTCACTGATATGCCAATACAAGGGGTGTGGTATGATCCTGTAACTCTGGCAGCCGGAGGGTTTGGAGTGCGCGGAGTAATCGGCCTTGGTCAGGTTGCATGGCGTGCACTCCCTTCAGCAGTCCAGTTCGGCCTTTCAGCAGGGGCAACCGCCTATGGCACGATGGAGCTTGGCCAGGGGTCCTACGCATATATTTCAGCCGATACTGAAGAGCAGGAAAAGAAGGCCCTGGAACATCTTCGATCAGGAGCGATTACCCTTGGCATGGGCATTATCGGTCTTTCATCGATGAGAATGCTGTCTCCTGTTTTCGTTACATCGACAGAAGCAGGAACGGTTGGCGCCGGAATTTTCGTTACACGGGAAGATGTTGCAAGAATGTCCAGAACCGGAAAAATAGAGCCTCTTATTCTTGCAACAGATGTGCTTATGTTCCTGCCTGCCATTCCACTTGCAGCAAAGGCAGCAAGTGCAGCAAGGAAATTGCCTGCTGAATCCCAAAACCTTGTTTCATTAATAGAAAAAACAATAGGTACGGCAGAAGGCCCAGAAGCCCTGAACAGTCCGGTGATAAGGCATTTTCTTTCGCGTTCTTACCAAGAGCAGGAAAGGATTCTTTCGGGGCTACTGAGCATCGGAAGGGCCAGTGCTGCCCAAAGGCTTAGTTATCTTCGCGGTGTTTCAGAACTTTCCCACACGAGCCTTATAACCGAGGAAACTGCAAGCCAGCTTTCAATTGCCATACTTCAGGAAAGAAATATCCGGAGCACATCATCAAGAGTTTTTTCCCTAATACAAAAGCTTGAAACAGAAGGTATCGTTGCCAATTTCACCATGAACCTGGGATCAATAGATGTTCTCGGTGCTTTGAGCAGCAACGTTTCCAGGCTTGTTTCAGAAGGAAGGCTTGTTTTTGGAGGCCGGAAAATACCTGCAGGATCCCAGATCCGGGTTTTTGACTATAAGAAAGGCGTTCAGGGCGCATTTATTGTTACGGCCGAAACAAGGGCAGGAGAGAGGGTTTCATTCATCCTGAAACTGCAGAATCTTTCTGCTGAAAAGTTTGGTGCAGAACTTGTTATGGAAGCAGGAATTGCCGCTCCACAGGTTGTTACCCGGGTCGGAGGCCGGCAGCTGGCCATGGTTGGTGCAGAGGGCTACCAGGAATATGGTCTTATGCAGCACATGGCAAATTTCAGCGGAACTCTTCCGCGTGCAAGAACTACCATAACCTTCCAGGCAAGAAGTGCAACTTCCATGAAAGATCTTGATGAATTCATAGCCCAGAATCCAATATTCCGAAGCCTGCTTGAAACCGATCCCCTTGCTGCAAGAAAACTGATATTCCGCAGGTTTGGGTTTTCCCAGACAGGTGTAATGAATGTTGGCCTGTATGATTCGCACAGGCAGAACATGTTCTCCATGCTTGGAGAAATAAGCCGGGCAGATGCAGGCAAGCTGCTGGCATCAAGGAATTACCTGTTGTTTGAGGAAGGTGTTACAGCATCCGGATCGCTAACCCCAAAATTCGCAGGCAATGTTGAAGGCATTGTGATGAAGGCAAAAGACGGCAGGTACTATATTTATGAAGTTGGAAGGATTGACACCGATACTGGTGCGTGCTTCCTTGCAAGAATGAAGCCTGATGGCCTCAGCTTTAATGCAATGATGTCGGAATATGCAGGCACTATCGGTCCTTCAGTGAGAATTATTGATTCTGCCCTGAACAATGCAGGGGCAGTTTCCAGAAGCTATACTTTCAGCGAGGCGGCAGCTGATATGTTTGCAGGAGCCCAGACATGGTATCGTTCTGTAGGAAGGGATCCTGCATTCAGGACAAATGTTGCCCGGAGGATTGCTGCCTACGATGGCCAGCCTATAGGTATAGGTACAGGAATTCGCTTTCCGGAAGGTTTTCTTGCAAGATTAAGGCGCTATGCTCCGACAGGAAAACTCTCTGCTGGAGATATGGAAACCATGAAACGATACTTCCTGGAAGGCCAGGGTCAGTCTGCCTTTGATAAATACCTTGCAGAAGTGCATCAGATGCCAAAACCCAGTCCGGCTGCAAGAGAAGGCCAGTGGACTGCACTGATGTCCCTTATAAGAATGGAGTCAGTGAACGGCTCCACAGTTGTTACTATCTTCCCCGATGGAAGGGCTGCCCTCAATGCAAAAGAAGCTATAGATGCTTTCAATGAACTTTGGGGACTGACTACAAGCACAAAATTGCCCGGGCAGGAAATCTGGAGACAGATATTCAGAAGGGCAGAACATATCCATTAGCTTTTCACTATTCTGGAAGAGCCTACAACATTGTCATATACTGCTATCTCCCCTTTTCCTGCTCTCCCTTCAATATTTTGCATTAATTTTTCCATTTCCTCCCAGTTATTTCTGCTTTTGGAATGATAGCTGGATATCTGGTCCCTGAACAAAATTCTTTTTCCAGGATCATAAATCACAATATAGGCATTTCCGGAAGTCTCATATGCCATAATAGTCAGGTCATTAGCCTTTGGGAGTTGTCCGCGAAAATGAAAAAATGCTATGAATTCTGAAGGATCTGCCTGCCTGTCTCGAGAAAAAATTTCTGCGGACTGCGTTTTCTTTGTAAACATCTCTTCAGGAATATTCAATATTTTTCCGGCTGTATCGTTCCATCCGCTGCAGATGTTCCCGAGCCTTGCAATGATCTGGTTTCTTGTCAAAGTTTCAATTCCACTGCTTAGCATGGGTTCCTTGCCTATTTTGTCCCGTTTTCCCTTTCCTGGTTTTTCACTTTCTGCTGATATGGGCATTAAAACAATTTTGTGCACGAGTATTTAAGATTCTTGAGTTTTTCGTAGATATTCCAGAATAAGTTCCTCAGCAGTTTTCCTGTTTATTTTTGCCAATTCGTCAAGGTGTTCCATTGCTTTTTTATGGTCATTTTTTGCGATGCTGAGTATAAAAAGCATCTTTTCTATCTCTTCGGTATTCCTTATTTTTTTCATTTTCTCCAGCAGCTCATATCCCTTTCCGAATTCTTTTGTCTGGTAGTATGCCGTGCTTGCAAGTATTGCCGAGACTGCCATATCCTCAGGTGAAGCTGCAAGGTTGAAGGCTGCCCTTGCCTCTTCTGCGGCCTTTTCATATCTTTCCAGCCTGAATGCAGCCTTTGCAAGAAGCAGGTGGGAGATCATTTCAGTCGGGTGGCTTCCTGTGAACTCTTCCCCGAATTCATATGCTTTCTCATATTCGTGATTCTTGAAGTATGCAAAAATCTGGGCTAAATAAGATTCTTTCTTCAGTTTTGCCATTAAAAATTCTTCTTTGGTGATTTATTTAAACTCTTTCAGGATATCAACAATGCTCCTTCCTATCCTTTCCTGCGCTTCTTTTGTGCTTGCAGCAATGTGCGGGGTGCAATAAACATTGTCCAGTTCAAGCAGTTTTCCTGTGTAAGGCTCGCTTTTGTAGACATCCAGAGCTGCTCCCTTAAGCTTTGTTTTGCATCCTTCATAAAGGGCCTCCTCATCAATTACCTCTCCTCTCGAGGTATTGACAATGAAAACCCCCTCTTTCATCTTTGCAATTGCTTCCCTGTTTATCATGTTTTTTGTTTGTGCGGTTAAAGGTACATGCAATGAAATGACATCTGATTGCGCAAACAAAGCGTCAAGATCTACAAATTCCTTCCCATCCGGGGCAGGCGAATTGTATGCAATTATCCTCATTCCCAGTGCCTTTGCCTTTTCTGCAAGGGACCGTCCAATTCTTCCATACCCTATGACCCCAAGTGTTTTGCCTGCAATTTCATTTCCTACAAGCTCCTTTTTCTTCCATTCCCCGTTTTTCATCTGATGGTGTGCCTTCTGCACATTCCTCAGTCCTGTTATTATAACCCCAAGGGCAAGCTCAGCAACTGCATTGGTGGAAGCTTCCGGCGTATTCTTAACCGCCACCTTTCTTTCCTTTGCAGCTGCAAGGTCAATGTTATCAGTACCAACCCCCGCCCTTATAACAAGCCTCAGTTTTTCCGCTTTAGACAAAAGACCAGCAGTAACTTTTGTTGCACTTCTTACGATGAGAACATCTGCATTCCTTATGGAGTTTTCAAGGTTTTCGGGCTTATATTCCACAGTGCCCAGTTCCCTGATTTCATCCAGTACCCGCTGTTCCATATTATCTGAAATTACGATTAGCATGATTTCTTTTCTTCATCAAGAATTTAATCTGTTACTTATACCACTTCCATACTGTTTCCCACATAGTAATTAGAAATGCTTCAAGTTACCTGGTTCTTCTGGTTTTTTACCCACTGTAACATAAATTTTGAGTTATTTTGTACAATGTCTAAAAAGAAAATGAGATTTTCACACATTTTTTCGCGAAAAGTATTTATATGTCCTCGGCACATAGTAACTATGGTGGGGGGATGGTTATGTATTGTACTAAAACGGAAAAGAGGCTGATGGGACTGACCTCAATGCTCGAATGGGGTCTTGAGCTCAAGGATCCTGAGAAAGGATTCATGGTCGATGTTGTCGGGCAGTTAAGAATGGCTCTTGAAAGCGGAGAAGCCTCTTTGTCAGGAGCAGAAAAAGTCAGAATATTGAAGTCAATAACACGGGCAAAGGTGAAAGCCTTTATGTGCGGGGACCTGGATGAATTCCAGGAGCTTGATCATATAGGAAAAAGCCTTGTAGCGTTATTGTAAAGGTGATCAAAGATGAAGTCAGTAACTATAGTGTCAGATGACAGGGTGGGCCTTTTGGCCGATATTTCCTACATACTTGGGAAGTCCAATGTGAACATTGACGGTTTGCACGTTGATGTGATTGGAGGAAAAGCGATTATCAGCCTTGAAGTAAAGGATATCAAAAAAGCAGGAGATACCCTGGCAATGAACGGCTTCAGAACTACAAATCCATCATCAATTGTAATAAAAGTATCCAACAATTCAATGGATAAAATCACAGAAATGCTGGAGGTTGAAAAAATCACTGTTAAAGAGCTTTCTACATTGTCTGTGGATTCAAGCGACGGAATTTTTGCACTTGATGTTGACAAGCCAAGAAAAGCAACAAAAATGCTAGGTCCGTTCATCCTGGGCAATGCCGAGCCTTACTGATCTTTTTTTATTACGTGGTAATCCTGTCAATTGCGTTTTTCCTTTCCGCTTCCTTTACTTCAATGGCAATTCTTCTTCCAAAAGAAATGCTCTTTCTATGGAGATATCCGGAATACGGCGTAAACCTTGTTCCGGGCGAGCCGGGCATTCTCATTGAAATATCAAAACATGCAAACTCTTCCTTTCCTTCTTCAAGCATTGCGCCCTGCAGTGCGAAAGGCCCAATGATGCCATCCTTGTATTCCTTCTGGCAGGCATGGACGAATTTTTCCCCAAGTTCAAATACCTGTTCCAGCAATGATTCCCTGAGAGTGCATGCAATATGGCCTACCTCTATTGTTGAAGGCTTCTGCTTTTTCAATAATTCCAGCTGCTCATCGGCAGGCATTCTCAGATAGCCGTCAATATTTGTCTGCCTTCTTGTATCAATTCCAAGCAGCTCAAGCTCTTCATGCACCGGTGAATAGAAAAAGTTGAAATTGAAATGGGCACCTACAATGTATTCCTCAATGGCTGCTTTTTCAAGATCCTCTCTTTTGATCTTTCCGGAAGCAATCATTCTTTCGCCTGTTTCCCTGTATTCATCATAATTGCCTGCAAGGAAAAATGCCCTTTCATAGCTTCTTTGCGCTTCATTGACCTTAACAATCGCCAGCTTGTCAATGTCCTCCGGTGTCCTGAATTTCCTTGGTGATCTTATTCCTGCCTTTTCCATTAGATAATACTGGTTTTTCGGAGCATCCCTTTCTTCTGCCCGCAGCAAATATTTATTCCCGAAAACAGGAATCCTGAAATCCCTCTCTATTCTTTCATATCCGACATAAACGGCAAATGACCTGTTGGGCACGAATATGCTTCCTTCGAGTTCCCTCTGCCTTTCGATAATCTGGCTGAATTTGTCGACAAGAATAACTTCATCTACAACCCCCACTTCCGCATCCCCGCGCTTTCTTGTCTTATATGTCCCAAGATAAGTTTTCTCCCTTCCCCTCTGGGCAACAACTACAGTTCTGTATCCCTCATTTTTTGCCCCTTCACTTACATCTAATGCCGAATGGCTTCCAAGAGTAGAAATCTTCATAGAGAAGATTTATCAGAAAGCTGTTTTAAAAGCTCACCTTATATATCTTACTGGAGTGAAAATACCATGAAGCGGCTTCTCATCTTGTTACTGTTACTGTCGCTGGTGCATGCTGAATTCCTGATCGAAAGAGTAGAAGTAAAAATAAGCGATATACAGGATGACGGAAGTGCCAAAGTCCACGAATCAATAAAAATGATCATGACCGGGAATTATTCCATGTCTCTTTATGACAGCGGAATAACCAACAACAAGCTTTCCGTCTGGTCCAACTATACAGGCCTCAAGGACGTAAAATTTCATACCAATCCTGCTGTTGTGGATATCCGTGATTTTCGTATCAGGCCCCAGCCGCGGACAAAATGCAATCCCATCCAGAATACCTGCCACGGCGAACTCATACTTGACTATTGGGCATATCCCTCATTTGCCAATGAGACCCCTCAGCCCGGGACAGGCCTTTTTACTGTTGAAAAATACAAGCCAAGAACAAAAAGATATACCATCAATCCTGAGGCCCTTTCCTTCACAACAACCCCTGAAAATAACATAGTCCTTGAAGACCGCATTTATCTTATTATAGACCTTCCTTCAGACAGCATAACCTTGGATATCAATCCTCTGCCGGCCTACCAGTTTTATGAGTTTCCGGCTCATATAGACAGTCTTGAATGGGAAGATATAGTCCTGGTGAAGTTTTCACTGGTTTTTGACGTTGAAGGCAGCATTGACAAGGAAGTTACTGATTTTTTCGGTGATATTGCAAGGGGCAGCAGCAATATCCTTAGCAGTCCGCATGGAATCCCGCTGGTGATCCTGCTTGTTGCAGTGATAGGATCATATCTTTATATTTTGATGTCGAAAAGAAGAGGGGAGGAATGATGTACAGGGGAGAGAATAAGGTAATCGAGGTTTTGCAAAAGCCGCTATCCATAAAAATAATCGCACAGGAAACCGGGCTTAACGAGGATTCGGTAAGGAGAATAGTCGAATCATTAAAGGAAAGAGGCTTTGTCAGGCAAAAAACAGAAACAACCAGTTCTCATGTCCCTACTGAAGAGCTTGTCAGCTATGCAACCGGAAAGCAGCCATTCCCTGAGCATTCAGTATTCCTTAAATCCCTGAAGGGCGCATCAGTTGCCGGCCTTGACCCGGCAGAAAAATCAATCGGAATCCGCTGGGCAAAACAGCACGGTTTTGTTGCAATAGAAGGAGGCAAACTCCAGCCAACGAAAACTGAAGAAGAAGTCGAATCACATATAGCCCGGCTTAAAAAAACCTATGATGAGATTGCCGAATCCGGAACGTGTAATGATGAGCTGAAACCCGTTTGCGAAGAATTCATAAGGAGAAAACTTGTCGATGTTAATATGCTTCACAGCATCACTGTTGAATTAACCGGTAAAAAGTATTCTGCAACTGGCTTTGACGTCAATGTTCCCGGTCCTGATGCTCCTCTGGGCAAAAATCATCCGATTACAAGCATCACGAGGAAAATGAAGGCTATAATGACAGAGCTTGGTTTTGAAGAGATTGAAGGAAGCATTGTTGAAAGCTCTTTCTGGAATTTCGATGCACTTTTTCAGCCCCAGGACCATCCGGCAAGGGAGCTTGCCGATACTTTTTATCTCAATCACAAATCGCCGCTTCCACAAAACAAGCTTGTGGAACGAGTAAAGAAAGCCCATGAAGAAGGGTGGAAATACAAATGGAATCCCGAGAATGCGCAAAAATCAGTGCTCCGGACCCATACCACCAGCCTTTCTGCCCGCAGCCTCGCAGCTCTTAAAGACAAAAAACCAAGAAAATTCTTTGCCATTGGCCGCGTTTTCAGGAACGAGGCAACAGACTACAGCCATCTTGCCGAATTCCACCAGGTGGAAGGCATCATTGCATGGGAAGGCGCCAAATTTACTGATCTTCTTGGCATCCTGAAGCTTTTCTACTCAAAACTCGGATTTGAAAAAATACAGTTCAGACCAAGCTATTTTCCATATACCGAACCGAGCCTGGAAATAGAAGTCTATTTCGAGGAAAAGAAAAAATGGATGGAGCTTGGCGGTGCAGGAATTTTCAGGCCCGAAGTGAGCATTCCGCTTGCAGGAATCTATCCTGTTCTTGCCTGGGGGCTTAGCCTCGAAAGGCCCTTAATGCTTGCACTCGAACTTGATGATATCCGGACATTCTATAAGAATGATCTTGACTTCCTTAAAAGATCAAGGTTGGATCTATGAAACTGAAAAATATTTTGATCGGACTTATAATATTCATGCTGCTTTTATTCGTAGGCCTGATTGGGGTACTTGCAGTGTTTTTCCTTTCCGATGTTGAAATAAGCCCTGTAGTGGAAAAATCCCCCGCCGTTTTCAAGGTTCTTGAATTTGGAACAGCAGGAACAAACGGCTATGCTGTTTATAATTACCGGGGGACCGGAAACATCACTGCGATTTCATACAGTTCACCCCCCAAAACCTCAATTGTCATAATCAACGATTCCCAGGCAATAGATGCTACAAGGCTTCCACAACTTGTCGAGGATTTGCGCGATCTGCAAAAATACGGATATAATTTTACTGTGACCGAACAAACAACAATAGGAAACGAGATTTATATCGTTCCTACAGGGGCAATTCCCTCCTATGTACTGTTCAATCTTCTCAGTAATTCATCTAACGGAACGATTATTTACATTGGTGACTGTGATCTTGTCCTCAGCAGAGGAATCAAACAGCAGGACTGGTACGCTTCCCTTACCCCTCAGCAAAGGCAAAGAGTGGTGCAATTCAACGGAACCCTCAATGAATTCAATCAGTCCCTGAAAGAAATGATACTTTATCAGGCCTGGGACCAGAAAACAAACAAGACCCAGGCACTTGGGCCTGATGGAACCAGCACAATTGCCATACCGGCAAAAAATTCCTCTTATATCCGTCTTATATATGAGCTTGACAACCAGCTCTACGGCTTTGCCGATTCCAGCCAGCTTTTCTATGATGAACAGCTGCTTGAAATGGTTCCTGTCAGCCAGTATCCGTGGCAGATTTCAACCCTTCGCTTTGAACTCAACAAAACCAATGGCACAGCAGTCCTCAACGTGAAAAAAGACGGCAAAATAGTTGACAGCGAATTTCTCCGCCGTGTTACTGACCAGAATGTATTTGTAAAAAAACTGAAGTTTGATGATCCGGGCGAATATATTGTGACGGCTGAGGACAATGATGAAGTCATTGCAAGCGGACTTCTTCACATACGCAATGTGAAAATCGATCTTCAGGAAAGATACGGGCTTACATATGTCTTTTCAGTTACCTCGGACGGAGAACCTGTAAAGAATGAGGAAGCCTACGTTTCTCTTGGCGAATCCAAGGATTCAAAGAAATACTATGTGGGCGACGGGCAGATTGCTGTAAATGCAAAGCTGCCCCAGGGAACAAACACATTCAATTTCCAGATGCTTGGCACAACGTTGCAATACACATATGAGAACACCCAGGAAGGCTTTTTCGATATTTATATCAGATACGGCCTTCCGGGTCTTGCGCTTGTTGCAATAATATTTGTTGTGGCAAGGATGTCCAGAAAACCAATGTATGCCCTGAGATTCGGCGAATCGGCCTCGGAAATAAGGGAAGAGATAAGGGTTCCAATGGAAAGAACTGTTGAAAGCTTCTCCAAGATCAGGGAAGACATGAATCTTGGGAAATCACCAATAACCCCCCAGGAATTTGCAATTTCCCTTAAAAGGTATCTTACAAACGGCGCCGATGTCACCGAGGGAAACGTCGAGGAAATTCTGAAAAAGCTTGCAAAAAAAGGCATTGTAGAATCACATCGGGATTATTACCAGCTTAAAGGGGAAGGCGATATCAAAAGAAATACCCTCAAAAGAATAATAAGGGAAAAACTCATTGAAAGCGGCACATTCTTCAAGTATGATGGCGAGAAATTCATTGCCGGCGATATTGAAATAGGATTCTATGGCCAGAAGTTCCAGAAAAAAGCCATCATTATACTGGATGATAAGTCTGAACTCAAACAGATAATGAAATCACTGTCCAATGATGAGCTTTCCAGGATTGAAATTCTCCAGGCCAATGATTCAATACAGTTCGTTCCGATCGACAAACTCCAGGATATATTATGAGGCTTTTACTTCTTTTCCTGATTCCTCTTGCCTTTGCCCAGGCTCCGTTTGAAGAGGCTGTTTCATACAACAACCAAGCCAATGCAACTTTCCAGGCAAATACAACTGAATTTACCATTATGGTTCTTCAGCGGGAAATACCCATACTATCGAATTTTACAATTGCCGGGCCAAGCCTTCTTCTGGACAATATAACCTATCCTGTTGAAGGGCTTACAATAATAATTGCAGCAAATATTTCACAGGGGCACCTCTGGGCCAAACCTGCCGATGGCCTTGGCGATTTCATCTGCGATGCCGACTGGTACAATTCACCGTCAAGAAACCATGATTATAACTGGCGGTGTGACCTTGATAATGATTACTGCGTTGAATTCGAAAACCAGACATACATCTCCTACAATATGACCGTCAATTTTACCCTTGGGAATTTCTCAGAAGCAATACAGTCCAATTCAACCCACATTCCGGTTCCGGAATCAATCCTCCTTGCAATGGAAAATGCTTCGGGGTTTGAATATCTTGATGTGAATATTGAAGGCAACGTAACTTATGTCTATGAAATTGTTGACCGTATTTCCCCCGACTGCTACACAACTACGGTAAATTACAATGCCAGCCAGACATTATCATTAAACAAATCCATTCTTGCCGGAGGATATCAGAAGCTTTTTTTCCTTCAGACGCCGATTCTCAGGGAACAATGGTTCAGGAACAACCAGTTCAATGTTGTTGTTCTCTCCCAGGTGCCTCTTGAGTATGCTGAAATAACGCTCAACGGCAACAGTTCGGTGAATTACACTCCCCGCTACTACAGCATCACTACAAATGAATTTGGCCTTCAGGAAATAATCTCAGCACTGCCCAATGAAGCCAACTGGGCAGAAGACATCAATGCCTCTTCCCCGTTTCAACTGGAAAGACACAACCATTCCTTTACCTACATCTACCAGTTCAATTACAGTTATGCCGGTCTTGGACAAAACAACCTTTCGCTTTATGTTGTTGATTCGTTTGAAAATGAAGCGTATTACAATGAAACCCTTCTTTCCAGAATGCTTTCCCACAATAACTCATACACAGAAACCGGCATTTCTGTAAATGCTTCAACCACAAGAAAAAGCGGGACATTTGAAATGGACAGCCTTATGAATGTAGAAATTGTTTTAGGATTCCTTTCTGCCCTTGTCATCCTGCTCTTCCTGAATTTCTGGATAAAAAGATAACTATTGCAACGGGCCCCTTGCAAGCACGAAACTTTCGATTTCAGGTATTTCCAAAAGTTCTTCCATGGTGTGTTATCCCTGTTTGTCATTAAAAATATATGTTCACACCAGTTCATAGCGTATTCCGTGTTTTTCTGCAAGTTCTATCAGTTTCCTTTTATGTGAACTGCTGGCTTCTTTTTTCAGGATGATTATTTTCGAGACCTTCTCCACAGTTCTTTCAATGCCCTGGAGGAACATTTCCCCGTCCATTTCATCCAGTACGTATTTTGGTGCTATATGGCCTACTGCCAGTTCTGTTTCAAGAATCATTTGTGTGAAATCTTTTGCATAATGGCCTCCACCAACTCCGAAAAAAGTTTCAAACTTCTCATCTCTTTTTATTGCATTTGCAATTGCACTGGCTATTGCAGAAACTGCAGCCCTGTCGTTCCATTCATTTTCAGAAGTTCCGATTTCGACAAATATTATTGGAACATTGCATGTAGGCCCATGGTGATCTGCTTCAAGGCTTGTTTTCCAGCCTATTTTTTCCCCCTCTTTTTTTATTTCCTGGAGAAATATCTTCAGCTTGCTTGCATAGGCGATATTGAGAGTTCTTGGCTGTCCTCCTGCACCTGCTTCCCCCCAGTTTCCCGGTATATGTGCTGTCAGCACCTTTTCATGGTTCTTGCTTTTGTGGGTGCTCAAAACAACAATGCAGTCAGTATCGAAATCGGTGGGCACTTCCAGGATTGTTTTTGCATTGGTTTCAATAAGCAGTGTTCCTTCCTTTTCCCAGAAATTCCCTTTTTTTTCAAAGCCATGGCTTTCAATCAGCCTTTCGGCAATGTTTTTGCTTGCAATGTTATGCGGAGTAAACAAAAGTATCATTCTACCTCTTTCTTTCACAAAACTTTTATCATTACCGAAACTCTTAAAATACCAATTATATACACTATATTTTCATGAAAGTTCTCCCCACTGTTGTTTTTACTGCTTTTCTTGCAGCATGCAATAAGCCAGACGCAAAGCCGGAGAAAAAGCTTGATTACAGCAACTACAAGCCTTCTCCGTCTTCATTGGAATATGCCCAGCCACGGCCTTCAACTGTCAGTTTTTCAAATAGCACAACTGCAAAATCCCAAATCTCACAATCTTCATTCCGCCAAATAGCAGGGGAACTTGAATCAAGGGGGGTTGGGGATCTGGCCGCAATCCTGCAAAAACGTTTTGAACAATCGCATTTCAAGATGAAAATAACCGAAGAGCAGGCACAGGCCACTGGTACTTATATCCTCGACAACCTTCCTTCAATGCCATCCTCACAGAAACTTGTGAATATCCTTCCAAAGACAACTGTTGAGCTTCTGAGGGCAGTTGGCGAACGGGGGGTTTCAAGAACAGATGCAGAAAAAATAGCTGTTTATCTAATCAATTTTCTTGAAGTCATGAAGCTCCAAAATACAAAATCATTTGATGAGAATACTTCTCATGTGATCGGCCGTGAATGGCAGGATATTGATTACAGGGGCGAGGGCATGACCTGGCAGGGCCAGAAGCGTGACTGGGAACCAGTTGGTGTCAAGAACTACAAAAAGGCAGAATACGTGCACAATTATCTCAAAAATGCGGCAACACTTCCCTATTTCAGAAGAATTTACCGCCCCCAGGGGAGCATTTATAATGTTCATGTTCCCTGGGAATCACAGCAATAGGATCGCCGTTGCAACTATTGGTACTGTCAGATTGTCATCAAATTTCAGCGGAAGACTTTCAGCAATTGCGCTTAATGCAGCCACAATTACGATTGCCTCTCCAATAAAAAGCCAGGCAGGCAGGGAGGACAGAAAAAACGCGGCCGTGCCTTCAGCAGTTTTTTTGTTATTGTAAGGGAGTTTGATTTTTCCGGGCCTTCCGGCTATTGTCGATATTCCGTCTCCTACCGCCAGTATGAATATTATTGCAGCGATCTCATTGACATTATCCAGCAGTATCAGGGGAATCAATACCCCAAGCGCATATGTTGCCGATCCGAATCCGGGAAACAACACATTTTTTCTTTCAAACTTTTCAACAAACCAGTTCACAAAACCAATTTTCTTTCCCTGGATCTTTGCATTGATGAGCAGGGTTCCTGTTATTATCACGAAAAATACAATTGCCCTTGTAAGTGTCTGCCCAATTGAAAACAGCAGAACGATCGAAACAATACCTACAACAAAATGCATCAACTGCCGTTCATTCTCCATTCTTTATCACTGTCCTTGTAATGTAATATGAAATAAAAGCTACCGGCAATGCTGCTTCTATGTCATAGAAAGTATGAACGCCGATATTTATCCTTGTAAAAGCAATAAACAATGCAAACAAAAGCAAATACGGGAATTCCCTTCTTTTAAGAAATGCTATCATAAGGGTGAAGGCAGCGACAGCATGGTTGCTCGGAAACGAATAATCTTCGGGGCACCAGCTTTCACCGGCACAAGGCCGTTCGATTGCAAATCCCTGTTTTAGGGCCATTCCAATTGCAAGAGCAAGCAGAACCGCAGCAAATATCTTCATCCTTCTTTTTTTCCCTGCAATAAAAATAAGCCCGGTTATTAACAGTCCATAGACCAGGGAATTATTCAGTATCCATCCCAGTGTTTTCAGTATGTCTATATCGATGGACTGTATAAATTCCGTTACCGAGACCATTGGATCAATTTCTTTTACAAGCTTATAAAATGGAATGTTGCCAGGCTTGCCACGCTCAGCAGCAGGAGATAGATTGCAGATGAGGATCTTTTCCCCTCGCCTTCAGCAATTGCAATGGACGCTATGGTCGCATAGATTACAAGGTAAGGCGGCACAAGGGCAGCAGCAAAGCCGATTACGGCAGTTTCTTCCATCAGGCTGCTTATCCCATCAAGCAGGTACAATGTAATTTTCAGTATGAGCGGCACCAGCAAGGCACCAAAAATCAGGGTATATTTCTGCAGCGAGAACAGCTGGGCATGCTCTCTCTTTATCTGGAATCCGGATATTATGTCTTCTGCAAGCATGCTTAGCCTGTCAAGCGAGTTGGTGGCTATCATCTCTTCTATCATTATGCATGCCCGTTTCAGCATTGAAGAATTGTTTCTTTCCCAGAAATCCTCCAGCACCTTGTCCATTTTGACATTCATTTTGATCTGCCTCCTGGATTTTTTGGCTTCATTGGACAGTTCTCCGAATTCGCCCTCTTCAAATATTCTGAACAGTTTTTCGGCATTGGTTGATTTCGGCAGTCCGCTCACGGAAAACAGGGCGTCAGGCAGCCTTGCCTCTATTTCCTCAAGCCTTTTTTCCCTGCCATAATTCCTGAATATAAAATATCCCCCAATTCCGGCTCCTATTATAAGTCCCGGAATTTCCAGTCCGGTTAAAAATCCAAGAATTATTATTGCGCCCGGCCCCAGCATTGCAAAATCAAATTTGCCCTTGTTTGCAAAAGCCGATCTTGGCATCACAGATTTCGAAACCGCCAGTATGCCGATGCTTATGGCCGGGAAAAGAAGCAGCATCGCAACTGATATCTGCCAGTCTGTTATTTCTGCACTGAGGGCAAACCTCCCTGCCACTGCATACACAAGAAAAAACGTGGGCAAAATTGCCGTTGACAGAATCAGAACAAGCCCTATCATTGCGCTCTTTGATGAATACTCCCTTAGCTTATGCTTCTGGATCGCCAGCAGTTCGTCGCCTATCTGCTTTATCTGGATGCCGTTGCCCCCGGTTTCATAGATTGTTACAACCTGCGAAACAGCCCTTTTTATGTCCAGGGAAGGATATTTTTTTGCAAATCCGAGGAATGCCCGCTGTATTGTAATGCCATCCTTTGCCTGCTTCAGTATGATTTTCATTTCTTCATTCAGCCTTTCATTGCCCCTTGCTGCTGTTGCCAGCGCTTTTTCAAACGGAATGCCAAGGGTCATGAGCATTCCAAGACTCCTCAGGAAAAACGGCAGGGTTGTCTCTATCTCTCCAATCCTTTTCTGAATCTCCATTTTCGGATAAACAAGGAAAAAAGAAAATGCAAAAGCAAATGCCAGCATGCTTTCAGGAAAGCCGAAAAACAACCCAAAGAAAGCAAAACCCAACGAAACAGAAACTGCCATTCCCATATATTTTTTTCTGCTTATATCCAGGGCTTTCAGACAGCCGTCGCTGCTGCTTTTAATGTCCACTTCCGGGAAATAGCAAATCATTATTTCCCTCCGTAAAGTTTTGCCTGCACATGTTTGAAAAATTCATGGAATCCTTCAGGGGCTTTCTGGAATATTTTCTTCCTCAGGGTCATCTCCTCATTTATCTCCTTCATGGTCATACCGAAACCATCAGCAACCCTTTCCAGCAATTCCCCTTCAAAACTGCATTTTCCATCATTGTAAAGTATTTTTCCATTCTCTGCAATTTCCACAATCTTTCTTATTTCGGAATTCTTCCTTTTTTTCTTGTCATAGGCCAGCATCCTTCTCTGAATTACAATGCAGTCAATGCTTTTGATGTCCATTTCCCCTATGCCAAAGGATTTCAGCCTTGAAACTGCTTCTTCAGTGCTCTGCGCATGGAATGTTGCATAGGTCCCCCTTGCCTGCCCTGCCAGCAGAACATCAAACAGCGCTTCAACCTCCTCTTTGTTCCTCACTTCGCCGACAATCATCCTGTCCGGCCTCATTCTCAATGAATCATATACAAGATCCTTGAGTGATATCCCCATGTCCCTGTTTGCAACCATCCTCATCTGGTGTCTGTGGGGAATATTGATCTCAGGAGTCTCCTCTGTTATGATTATCCTCTCAACTTCTGGAACAAATGAAAAAAGAGCATTCATGGTTGTTGTCTTTCCGCTTGCAGTGTTTCCTGCAACAACCAGCGAAGCATCGCACTGCATGAGCAGAGAGAGAAAAGCCAGGGCTTCCATCTCTACCACTTTGTTTTTCACAATCTCTGCAGGTGAAAAAGGAACACTCCTGAATTTCCTTATTGTTATTTCTCCACCTGAAATCGGAGGCAGGGAACCATGAATCCTCGATCCGTCATGGAGCATAGCATCGATTCTGGGGTTCTGCATTGTGATGTGCCTTCCGATATTCCTGGCCATCTTGTTTATCATGTCCGCGATTGCCTTTTCATTTTCAAAGCAGGCATTCACGCTTTTCCAGCCTTTGTTCCTGAGATATACATAAACCGGCATTTCAGGGCCCAGAACACTTATCTCCTCCACTTCCTGGTCCTTTAGCAGTTCATCAAAAAAAGCATATCCAATATGCATATCTGCTATCCTGGCCAGGTATTCCTCCTGGTCAATATCAAGATAGATGCCCATCTCCTTTGCGGTGTTTTTGACAAGCTTTCCTATCCCGGTTTCTTCAGTTCTAGCCTGTTCCTTAAACCTTTCCTCTGTGCTGAGTACAATTTCCTTTTCCTCATCACTGAGATCAGGAATATCCAAAAAATAGTCTCCTTCCTTCAGCATTCGCCAGCCAAGCATATTCATCCCCCGTATTTTTTATGTACAGGTTGTTTTTTATGGTTTTAGTAATCCTTAAAAAAACATCATTGCACACTATTATACATGAGAAAACTGGTTTTGTCAGCAATTCTGCTTTCCGCATGTACCAAACCCTACTATGAGCCAGGAACAGTGCCGGCCCGCCCGCCCGCGGTTGAGCCTGCGGTTTCCGGGTCTCCGGCTTCCCTGCAGCCAGTTTCCCGGTCCTCTGTTTCCGGACAACTATCCAAGAAACCAGAAACAAAGGAAGATGCAAAACAGGGAGCTCCAAAACCAACAAATCTCAACGAAGCCCTGGCCGCACTTGAAGAAGAGGGCTGGAGCAGGCACACTGAAATAATCCAATCAAGAGTGAACCAGGAAAAGAAAAAAAGGAAATTAACTGAAAACCAAGGATTCACTGCGGCTCTTTATCTGCTTGAAGATCTTCCTGAAATGGACTTCACAAAAAAACTTGCAGGTGAATTGCCAAAAGCAACAATCGAGCTTTTGCGCGGCATTCATGAGCGGGGAGTGGAAAAGCAGGATGCAGAGGAAATCTCAGCCTTCCTCCTTGCATTCATTGAATCAATGAAGCTTCGCCATCCGGAGAAATTCGATGAAAATCTTTCCCATTGTATTGGCAGGCAATGGCATGAAATTGATTATTCAGGTGAAGGAATGACCTGGCAAAGGGCCAAAGCCACGTTCACCAGAATGGGTGTAATAGATTTCAGGAAAGCAGAATATGTGCAGAAATACTTTGAATGGGAATCAAGGCAGGGATATTTCCAAAGGATATACCAGCCCCTGGGAAGACTGCCAGATTAATAACAATATTCCTTCCAAATTCATTCTATGAAAGTAGCAGTTACCGGAGGAGCCGGATTCATAGGCTCCCATCTTGCCGATGCCCTGACTTTGGATAATGAAGTCCTGATCATCGATCATCTTTCCTCAGGCAAAAAAGAGAACATCAATCCAAAGGCAAAGTACATAAAAAAAGACATTCGCGAAGAAACTGATCTTTCCGGAGTTGAAACTGTCTTCCATCTTGCAGCAGATCCTAATGTGAGGTCAAGTGCTGAAACTCCTGAAATAACATTTGCCATGAATGTCAAAGGTACATTCTCTGTTCTTGAATCCTGCAGGAAAAATGATGTAAAGCACATTGTCTTTGCATCCACATCCACTGTTTATGGAGAAGCGCCCCCCCCAACCTCAGAGGATTATCCATGCAGACCCATAAGCAATTACGGCGCCAGCAAGGTTGCAGGCGAAGCTTTCATTTCTTCTTATTGCTCCACTTATGGGATGAAAGGCACAATTATGAGGTTTGCAAACATCTTCGGCGAAAGAAGCGGCCATGGCATCATGTTTGATTTCTATCACAAGCTGAAGAAGAACCCTGAACATATGGAAATCCTTGGAGACGGCAAGCAGGACAAATCCTATCTCCATGTTTCCGATGCCGTTTCGGCAGTTTTGCTTGCCTGGAAAAAAACAAAGAACTATGATGTCTTCAATGTGGGCAGCACTGAGACTGCGAATGTTGACAGGATCGCTAACCTGGTAGCCAAAAACATGGGACTTTCACCTTCGTTTGCCTATACCGGAACAAGGCAGGGCTGGAAAGGAGATGTTCCTGCAATGCTCCTTGACTGTTCCAGGCTCAGGTCCCTCGGCTGGAATCACGAGATAAGCTTCGAGAAGGGCGTTGAGAGATATATTAAATGGCTATCGGCCAATTATTGATGGAGAGGGTAATATGAAAGCTGTAATTCTTGCAGGTGGATTAGGTACACGATTAAGTGAAGAGACAGTTGTGAAACCAAAGCCAATGGTTGAGGTAGGAGGAAAACCTATTCTCTGGCACATAATGAAAACATATTCCCATTATGGCATCAAGGAATTTGTGATCTGCCTTGGCTACAAAGGATATATGATAAAGGAGTGGTTTGCAAACTATTTCCTTCATAATTCTGATGTTACTATTGACCTCAGGACCAATCAGCGGACAATACATAACACATATGCGGATGACTGGAAGATAACCCTGGTTGACACGGGAGACAGTACTGACACCGGAGGCAGGATCAAAAAGATTCAGAAGTATGTTGACGGCACATTCTTCCTTACCTATGGCGACGGCCTTGCTGATATTGATATTGACAAGCTTCTGGAACTGCACAACTCCAAGGGCAAGCATGTCACTGTCACTGCGGTGCAGCCTCCGGGGCGATTCGGAATGCTTAATATTCAGGGCACTGACGTGCCATCATTTCTTGAAAAGCCCAGGGGAGACGGCAACTGGATCAATGGCGGATACTTTGTCCTTGAGCCTGCCATTTTTGATTACATAGCCGGCGACAATATTGTCTGGGAGCAGGGACCCCTGGAAAAGCTTGCAAATGACGGCCAGCTTGCAGCCTACAAGCATGAGGGCTTCTGGAGGCCCATGGATACACTGAGAGACAAGAAATATCTTGATGAACTCTGGGATTCTGGAAAAGCGCCATGGAAGGTATGGAAATGAAATATGATGTTCTTCTTGCAGGAGCTACTGGTTTCCTTGGAAGCCATATACTGGAAGCTTTGCTTGATAAAAAACTCGAAGTAGCAATTCTGAAAAGAAGTACATCTGATACAAGGCGCATATCCGGTCTTCTTGGTTCTGTTGATTCATTTGATGTTGATCAATTGTCAGATGCCGTCGCTTCAAATTCTTTCAGAAACATAATAAACAGCGTAACAGCTTATCCAAACAAAACCAATGCTGTGTCTAAATTAGTAGATGCTAATCTTGTTTTTCCACTTAAACTTCTTGAACTATGTAAAGATAGCCGCTTCATAAATCTTGATACTGTTCTCCAAAGAAATCTCGATTTTTATACGCTTTCCAAAGCTCATTTTGTTGATTATGCAAAACTGATTTCTAAATCTTTTGTTAATTTGAAAGTAGAGCATATGTATGGACCAAAGGACAATCCCTCTAAACTTATACCATACCTGATGATTCAAATGCTTGAAGGAAAAGAAAGAATCCCCCTTACTAAAGGAGAACAAAAAAGAGATTTCATTTATGTCTCTGATGTTGTTGACGCGATCTCTTTAATTTTAGACTCTTCTTTTTCAGAATCTTTTTCAGAATTTGATATTGGTACTGCTGCTCCTATTTCCGTCAAAGAAGCAGCAGAAAAAATTAAAGAAGTATGTAATTCACAATCAGAACTTTGTTTTGGCGAAGTGGAATACCGCCTGCATGAACCAATGCTTTCTACTTCTGAATCCACATCCCTTAGAATGATGGGCTGGAAACCCAACATAAGTTTTGATGAAGGTTTGAAAAAAACCATGGGCTGGTATACTGGTGATCATAATGAATGAATTCTATAAAAACAAAAAAATTCTCGTTACCGGCCATACAGGCTTCAAAGGAAGCTGGGTTATCAAAATTCTTGAAAATTTCGGGGCAGATGTTGTCGGATATGCTCTTGCTCCAAACACAACTCCAAATCTTTACGACCTTCTGAATCCTGATTCCAAAAGCTATCTTAAGGATATCCGGGATTACCCAACTCTTCTTTCAGCTTTTGAAAAGGAAAAACCTGAAATGGTATTCCATCTTGCTGCCCAGCCATTGGTAAGGGACAGCTATGATGATCCTCTTTACACATATTCCACAAATGTCATTGGTACGGCCAATGTGCTTGAAGCAATAAGGAAAACCAATACCGTCAAATCTGCTGTCATAGTTACTACTGACAAAGTTTACCGCGCAGGAGAGGACAAACTGTTTTCTGAAGATGATCCCCTTGGAGGCCATGACCCTTACAGCACTTCCAAGGTTTGTGCCGAACTGGTTACGAAATCCTACAACCTTTCCTTCTTTGAAAAAAACTCCAGACATGTTGCATCTGCAAGAGCAGGAAATGTTATTGGCGGAGGGGACTGGTCAAAGGACAGACTGCTTCCTAACATTGTCAAATCAGTTCTGGAAGAAAAAGAGCCTCTGGTTCTCCGCTATCCCACAGCAGTAAGGCCCTGGCAGCACGTTCTTGATCCCCTGTTCGGCTATCTTGCCCTTGGCCAGAAACTTTATGATGACCATTCCCTTGCCTCCCCATGGAATTTTGCTCCAGAACCTGAAAATTTCATAACTGTTCAGGAAATAACAGAGAAATCCATCAAGGTCTTTGGTAAAGGAAGCTATTCCATTCAGAAACAGGATAAGCATGAAACGGCCGTTCTGAAACTTGACGCTTCCAAGGCAAAGAAACTGCTTGGCTGGAAGCCTCTTCTCGGAATTTCAGAAGCCCTGGACTGGACACTTGGCTGGTATCTTGATTATTACAATGGCAATGATGCCAAGAGCCTTACTGACAAGCAGATAGACAAATACCTGGAGATGCTGAAGAATGCTTGACAAGATAACGAAAATCATTCAGGAGGACTACAAGCCAAAACAACTTCCTTCAGACGTAGTTCCTGTTTCAGGCAAGGTCTATGATGAAAAAGAGCTGATAAATCTTGTTTCTGCTTCTTTGGAGGGCTGGTGGACAGAAGGCAAATGGAATGCTGAGTTTGAAAACAGATTCCGGAGATATATTGGAGTCAATTATGCCTTAACTGTCAATTCAGGATCATCTGCCAATCTTGTTGCCATACATTCCCTTACTTCCATGAAACTTGATGATAAAAGAATCAACAAAGGAGATGAAGTAATCACCCTGGCAGCAGGCTTTCCAACTACAGTAAATCCTATTATTAACATTGGAGCCATTCCTGTTTTCATAGATGTTGAAATCCCAACCTATTGCGCTGACCTGTCTTTGCTGAAAGATGCATTGTCCAAAAAAACAAAAGCAGTTTTCTTTGCCCATACCCTTGGCAATCCTTTCAAAGTCGAAGAAGTTCGTAAGTTTTGCGATGACAATAATCTTTGGCTGATAGAAGACAATTGCGATGCTCTTGGTTCTGAATACAATGGCAAAAAAACAGGAAGTTTTGGTGATTTTGCAACAACAAGCTTCTATCCTGCCCACCATATTACGGCAGCTGAAGGCGGAGCAGTTTTTACCAATAACCCTCAATTATTCAAGATTGCAAGGTCTGTCCGTGACTGGGGTCGCGATTGCTGGTGTTCAACTGGCCATGACAACAGCTGCGGAAAAAGATTTACATGGAAACTGGGAAATCTGCCCAAGGGCTATGATCACAAATACATTTACTCAGAGATTGGCTACAACCTGAAGATGACTGATCTGCAGGCTGCCATAGGGGTAGCACAGATGGACAAGCTTCCTGCATTTGTTGAGAAAAGAAGGGCCAATTTTGATTATCTCAGATCCATAATGAAAGATTTCCAACAATTCATTCTTCCCGAACCAACAGAAAATTCCAGGCCTTCGTGGTTTGGTTTTCCGATTACAATTGCTGATGATTCTCTTTCCAGAGCCGACCTCATGGCTCATCTTGCTCAGAAGAACATCGGAACACGCCTCCTGTTTGCCGGAAATATCATTCACCAGCCATATTTCATTGACAATAAGATTCCGCACAGGATTGTTGGTGATCTTACGAACAGTGACACAATAATGAACAAAACCTTCTGGCTGGGTGTTTATCCTGCCCTTGAACAAAGGCATCTTGATTATGTTGTCAAACAACTTTCCGCTTATTTTGGTGATCTAAAATGAAAATACTCATTACAGGCGGACTTGGTTTTCTTGGAAGCAATCTGGCTCATGAAAACCTAAAGCGGGGACACGAAACAATCATAATGGATAATCTTTCGCGTGATGGTACAAATTCCAATCTGGCTTGGCTGGAACAACAAGGAAATATTACACTGGAAAAAAAAGACATCCGTGTTTGGTATGATGTTCAGAATGTAATCCAAAGTCACAAACCAGATGCAATATTCCATGCTGCGGGACAGGTTACAATGACCCGTTCCATTGCAAATCCCCGCCTTGATTTTGAAACAAATGCTCTTGGAACATTCAATGTTCTCGAAGCTGTCCGTCAACATAAACCAGAGTGTCCTGTTCTTTTTTCTTCAACCAACAAAGTTTATGGCGACCTTGAATATGTGAAATATGAGGAAAAAGAAACACGCTATCTCACTCCTGACTATTCCAATGGTTTTGATGAAACAATTCCGCTTGATTTTCATTCCCCATATGGCTGTTCAAAAGGATGTGCAGACCAGTATCTTCTTGATTACCACCGAATTTATGACCTTAGAACTGTTGTGTTTCGTCATTCTTCTATGTATGGCAGCAGGCAGTTTGCAACATTTGATCAGGGATGGGTAGGATGGTTTATCCAACAAGCTTTAAAGGCAAATGAAATGGAAATCCACGGTAATGGCAAACAGGTTCGTGATGTTCTTTATGCTGATGATATGGTCCGCCTTTATTTTGATTCGCTTGATAATATTGAAAAGTGTCAAGGCAATGCATACAATATCGGTGGAGGAATGGAAAATAGCCTCTCTTTGCTTGAGCTTTTCGCATTTCTAGAGCAAAAACTTGGCAAATCATTCATAGTCAAAAAGAATCCTTGGCGCGAAAGCGACCAGAAAGTTTTTGTTGCTGATAATACGAAAATCAACAAAGTAATGGGCTGGAAGCCTGAGGTTTCAAAGGAAAAAGGCCTTTTGGAGTTGATCAAGTGGTCAAAAGAAATAATGTAAAATTATCCATCTGTATTCCAACTTACAACCGTGCAAAGTTCCTTCCTGATGCACTGGATTCAATTCTTAATCAGATTACTGATGAAAATAAAGACAAGGTTGAGATTTGCATTTCTGACAACTGTTCTACAGATAATACTGAAGAACTGATCAGATCTTATCAGAAAAAATCTCCAGTTCCAATTGTTTACCATAAAAACGAGAAAAACATGGGAGCAGATTACAATTATCTCAAGGTAATTGATATTGCACATGGGGATTTCTGCTGGTTTCTGGGCAGCGATGACAAAATGGAACCAAAAGCCATTGATACTGTTTTACTAGAACTACTTTCAAATACCGAAATAACACTGATACTAGTAGATCGTAATGAATATGACTTTGATCTAAAAAACAAAAAACAAATCACCTATAGACTGGCAGGTGGAAAAATTCTTGAAAATAAATTTTTTTCTGGCAAAGCAGAACTTAAAGATTTTTTGGCATCTTTTTTCTATTATCTTGGGTATCTTTCGGCTGAGATCATTAATAGAACTCATTGGTTATCTGTTATTCATAATGAAAAAAATATTTCGGATTATTTCCATGCATATGTTCATACATATATAATCACTAAAATGTTGCTTGAACATCCAAAGATACTATTTATTCCGCAGGCGTTGGTTGGTTGGAGAAGTAACAATGATGGCTTTATGGATAAAAATGAAGGACGTTATGCAAAAAGATCTCTTTTAGATGTATGTGGCTATGGTCAGATTGCTTCAGATATAATAAAACCCTGGGATAAAAGATTATATGCTGAAGTTTGCCGCTCTGTAGCCACTACAACTGTCCGAGCCCATATGATGGGAATCAAGAAATCCAACATGCCGTTAAAAGAAAAGCTCTCTATATGGACAAAAGTGATCAAGGCATACTGGTGGCTTCCTGGTTTCTGGATACAAACGTTTCCATTTATCATAATGCCAAAACCGGTTTTTTACCTTGTTAGGAAAGCGTACCGCAACTCTGTCAAATGAGGTATGTCTTAATACCTTTTCATTCTATTTAAATCGGGAGATTTTATGTCGAATGTTTCACTAGACAGTATTTTTACGCAGGAAAAGTTCTCCGGGCTGAAGGCAAAAGGTATACTTATTGACCCGGCATCACTGGAAGATTATGAAAAGCAGGTAAAAAGCAACCAAAGTACAAAGCCAAATACTGAATACTGGAACGGGAAAAGGATTCTTATCACAGGAGCAGCGGGCATGGTAGGCAGTACCATGGTTGATATGCTCGTTGAAATGGGGGCAGAAGTTTATGGAACTGTCAGAAGGCATGCAGTCGTTTTTCATCCGAACATAGAGCACCAGGCAGAAGCAGATAAATTGAAACTGATTGAAATAGACCTCAAAGATTATGGTCATGTCGCTTCAATAGTCAAAAAAATAGATCCTCACGTGATTTCGCACCAAGCAGCTGAATCATTTGTTCCAAGCAGTATTCAGCAGCCCAGTCATGTTGTAGAAAACAACTGTGTCAGCACAGTCAACATACTTGAAGCCGGCACAAAAGAATCAAAAAGTCTTGAAGGCATACAAGTTGCATGTTCGTCCGAACAATATGGGTTTGTCCATGATATGTCTGAACTTCCTGTCCGTGAAGAGAATCCGCTCAGGCCAACCTCAACCTATGCAGCAACAAAAGTTTTCACTGAAAATGTTGCAAAATCCTATTATTACATGTACAAGACGCCTACGGTTATTACACGGACATTCAACCAGGAAGGTCCAAGAAGGGGGCCTCAGTTCTTCACTGCAAGGATAGCAGCCCAGATAAGGAACATCCTGGATGGAAAATCAGACAAAATCATAATGGGAAATCCAAATGCAGTAAGGGATTTTACCCATGTTCATGATTCAGTGGCTGCACAGCTTCTTGCAATCGAGAAATGCAACCACGGCGAAGCTTACAATATCTGTTCGGAAAAAGGAATAACAACAGGAGACTATGCCAAACTGGCTCTGCAGTTTTATAATCTGAAAAATGAAATTCTTGTCAATAATGATCTGCTAAGGCCATATGAAAGAGGAGAAGCCCTTTTTGACGGATTCATAGGAAGCAACAAAAAAATAAGCGAAAAAACAGGCTGGAAGCCAACCAAATCAGTATTGGATATTATTAGAGACGGAGTTGGACGATGAAAATACTTGTAACTGGTGGAAGCGGTTACCTTGGCAGAAAACTGATTCCGCTTATCAACGGTGAAATAACATGCCTTGACAGCAAAGAAGTGAACGGTGCTGTCTTTCTGAATGCTGATGTCAGAGATCCGTCCCTTGATCTTTCCAGCTTTGATTTAATTTTCCATCTTGCAGCAGTCTCTGCACCAAAGCTTGTCGAAAAGGACAGATCTCTTGCATGGGATGTCAATGTCAACGGAACTATGAACATCTCCAAAAAACTGAAAAAAGGCCAGAAGCTGATCTTCATGAGCTCTGCTCATGTCTATGGCAAAAGCACGGAAAAGCACACGGAAAATGAAATTCCTGATCCTGGCAATCTTTACGGCCTGACAAAGCTCATAGGAGAAGAAATCATAAGGCACTATTCAAAGAACAGCTTTGACCATGTCATATTCAGGCTTTTCAATTCGTATTCCGCAGACCAGAAAAAAGGGCTTCTGGTGGGGGATGCAATGGAAAAATACCGCAATAATCCTGTCGTCGAGCTTTACAATCCCAAAACACGCCTTGATCTTATCCATGTGGATGATGTGATGAATATCCTTTCCAAATCAATGTCAATACCTGCAGGAACGTACAATCTTTGCTCTGGATATACAACAACAGTCCAGCAGGCTTATGATGGCGTTTCACAATTTTTGAACATTGAAAAGCCAACCAAAATACTTTCTGACAATGAAGACTGCCTCATCGGCGACAACTCGAAACTGAAATCCCTTGGCTTTGATTTCAGGCAGTTCAAACTGTGATGATATGGAAGTAACCTTTGTCGGGCTTTATAATGATCCTGCACTGGGGCAGGGCATGGCAAGATACTGCCACAGCCTTTTTGAAGCTCTGCAGAAATACGGCCTTACTATGCACAATATATACTGCGATTCAAGCTATACTTTCCCAAAGAAATCCGGCTTTGACTGCTTTGTTACAGTTCCAAGACATCTTCTTCTTTCCCCAAAAAGAGAAGGCATTTATCATATCACTGCACCTCAGGCCGGTCTTTCCATACCATTGTTCAAGAAGCTAAGGAAAAACAAAGTTGTTACAACTATCTATGATCTTCACCCTTTTCTTTACAGCTCCCATAATTTCTTCTTTCCGCTGGTTGCGCGCGCATTGAAATCATCAGCGCAGAAGTCCGATCATCTTCTTGCGATATCATCACTTGCCAAGAATGATCTTATCGAACATTTTGGTATCCCACCGGAGAAAATCACAGTGACTCCCCTTGGTGTTGAACCGCATTTTCAGCCCCTTCCAAGAAAAGACAGGAAATTCACAGTGGGCTATATGGGAGGCTTTGCAAAAAACAAGAACGTTCCACTTCTGATAAAAGCATACTCTCTCTTTGAAAAAACACATCAGGGCAAATCCAGATTCCTTATCTATGGAAAAGGAGCACAGCTGGAAGAATGCAAACTGCTGGCCAGGGAGCTTGGCATACAAAACATTGAATTCATGGGATTCGCGCCTGAGGAAAAGCTTGTTGAAATATTCAACAGCTTTGACATCTTTGTCTTTCCTTCATTTTCAGAAGGTTTCGGACTTCCCATACTGGAAGCACAGAAATGCCATACCCCAACAATAGTTCTTTCTGGTGCACACATTCCTGAAGAGGTGACCCGCTTCTGCCCCAGCGGAAAAGACGAGCATGAAATTGCAGAACAAATTGAAAAAATATTTGAAAATGGTTTTACCTTTACCAGGGAACATCTTGATCACCTGAGCCAGTTTACCTGGGAAAACTGCGCCCGAAAGACCATAGAGGCATATAAAAAAGCTTGAGAGGATAACAAAGCATGAAGCTGGTAATAGTTACGCCATTTCTCGAAACCAGAGGAGGTGTCGATCGTATTATTCTCAAGATTGCCCAGAATTTTGATACAAAAATCCATTGCATCCGCTACAATCCCGAGGCCACCTTCGACGAATTCCGGAAAATAGATGTCGAAGTCGCTCCACCAAATCCAATATCCAAAATTCCGCTGCTGCAAAGAGTTATCACCGCGGCAGAAGCAGGCAACCATTTCTACAATCTCAAGCTTGATGACTATGATGTAATCAATGCACATCAGACTCCGTCGGAATGGATCAGGAACAGGAACCCCAAGGTAATCTGGTACTGCCATTCGCCAAACCGGGAGGCCTTCGATCTCTATGACTGGAGGATGAAAAGAAGAGGCCCGTTATCAAAACCTGTCTTCTGGGCATCCATCCAGGCTTTCAAATACTTCGAATACAAAACAGTCCCCAGTATAGAATACATATTTACAAACAGTATGAACAGCAAGAAAAGACTGAGCAAATATCTCAAAAGGGACGACGCAGAGATCCTTTATCCTGCTGTTGATGTTGCAAAATTCTCCAACAAATCAGCAGAACAGTTCTTTTTCTATCCTTCAAGGATTGCTCCTGAAAAGGATTTCGAATACGCCATAGAGGCATTCAAGATATTCGCAAAAAGAGTGCCTGGCTGGAAGCTTGT
>JAFGPA010000038.1 GCA_016926175.1 Microcaldota archaeon | reverse complement strand
GGGGACAAGGAATTGTTGTCAGAAAGCATCCAGGTCTGTGAAAATAATCACAAAAAAACAAACTAGAAGACTTTCTCGCCTACATAGACCTTGAAACCCTGCGGGGTGACCTTGAAGGGTACGAGATCACGTGAATGGTCGGTACCCCTCATTTTGAATATTTCCAGTGCCCTTACCCTTCTGTCTTCACGGTCAATGTTGTAAAGGTTGATTATACCATCCATTACAAAGTGCTCGATATCGAACTTCATTTCCTCTCTTCTTGCGGAATTGGCTTCCACAGTGGTTATGGAGGTAACGTCAAGATTTCTCAACAACGAAAGGAACTCGAATAATGTCTGCCGGTATTCAATTTCCGTAGCAAATGACATCCTTATCATGGTTGCAGAATCAATGACCGCCCGTTTGATTCCATTGGACGTAATCCTGTCTTCAAGAAGGTTTGCAACCTCTTCAAGATCTAGTTTGTCCGGTTTCACTATTTCAAGCTTGTTTTCTTCCACAAGAGAAGCAGTGTCCTTAAGCATGGGAAAGGTGCTTTTCATATTTTCAATTATATCTTCAGATGTTTCTTCGAGAGATATGTACAATCCTGGCTCGCCCTCAAGAGCGCCCCTGTAAAGGAATTCAAAGCAAAATGAAGTTTTTCCAGCTCCGGGTCCTCCGTAGAGAGCTACATGTCTCCCTGCAGGGATACCGCCATTAAGCATTTCATCTAAACCGGCAATTCCTGTCTTTACTCTGTCCATAATACCACAGCCACAAATCTCGGTTAAAATTTAAATAGCTTGGTTCAGAAGTAAAATCAATGGAAGACATTTTACCCTGGACAGAAAAATACAGGCCAAAGACTCTTGACGAGGTTGCCGGGCAGAAAGAAACAGTAATCAGCCTGAAGGCCTTTGTAAAAGCAAGGAACATGCCCAATATGCTTTTTGCAGGGCCTCCGGGAGTGGGAAAAACAACCTGCGCGCTTGCACTGGCAAAGGAACTTTACGGTGAAGACATTGCAGGCAATTTTCTTGAACTGAATGCCAGTGATGAAAGAGGAATAGACGTTGTAAGGGGAAGGATCAAGGATTTTGCAAGAACCATCTCCCTTGGAAATGCACCTTTCAAGCTCATATTCCTTGATGAAGGGGATGCCCTGACAGCAGATGCACAGCAGGCGCTGAGAAGAACAATGGAATCGAACTCAAGGATAACAAGATTCATAATCTCAGCAAACTATTCGTCTAGGATAATTGAACCCATCCAGAGCAGATGTGCTGTTTTCAGATTCATGCCATTGCAGGAGGGCGAAGTAACAGAATCCCTGGGCAAGATAGTGCATCATGAGAAATTGAAGGTAAATGACGGTGCATATCAGGCAATTTATTATGTTTCTGAAGGCGATATGAGAAGGGCATTGAACATACTGCAGGGAGCTGCAATGCACTTAAAAACCATAACCGCTGAGCTCGTTCACAAAATAAGCAGCAGGGCAATGCCAAAGGAAGTCCGTGCAATGGTTGAACTTGCACTGAATGGAAAATTCAAAGAAGCGCGTGGAAATCTGGATACCCTGATAATTTCCTATGGCCTGAGCGGAGAGGACATCCTGCTTCAGATATACCGTGAAATTCCAAATCTGGAAATTGCTGAAAAAAAGAGGATGCTTCTGATTGAGACAGTAGGAGAATATAATTTCAGGCTGGTGCAGGGAGCAAATGAAAGGATTCAGCTTGAAGCTTTGCTCGCACAAATTGCAACTGTGAGCTGATGTTGAGAATACTGGTTTTTTTACTGCTTGTGCCTTTTGCATGGGCAAATGAGATTGTTGCAGCAAAGATTTACGAGCAGCAGGATTTTGGCCCGCTGTCATTCAATGAATTTCTTTATTCCATAAGTGTTGACTGCACAGCAGGAACCGTGAATGTGATTGTGATGAATGAAAATTTCAGCAGGGTAAGCGAAGCTGCCAATTATCTCAGGTATGTGGATTTTTCACAGCCTCTTATTTCAACTGTTAAAACGGACAAGGATGGGCTGGCCGTCCACAAACTTCCCGGCAATGTCAAACTGATGCGGGGGTTTTTCATTCTTGTAATACAGAAAAACGGATTCAAAAATAAGGAGATACATTTTGACATTTCCGGCTGTTACAAGGATGGACCTGTAATACAGCCCAAACCGCCAGGATACAGGGAACCGGTGAATAAAACCATAATTGTCGGGAAGCCGGTTGCTGATGAGCCTGCTGAAGAGACGGTTGAACAGATTGAAGAGCCTGTAGAAAAGCAAGACCCTGCAGATCAGCCTGTTTGTCTGCCTGCCCTGATTTTGCCGCTTCTATTATTTTTTAAAATGGCTGTACATCAATAAAAAGCATGAGGGCAATTACAGTCCTGTTATTAGGACTAATTCTTTTTGGATGTACCGCAGAAGATGAACCTCTCACCTGCACAACAGAGTATGCTCCTTTATGCGGAGTGGACGGAAAGACCTATGACAATGAATGCATTGCAAATTCATCCGGAGTTGAGATCAGTTATGCCGGGGAGTGCAGAACATGCACTGAAAGTGATTCCGGAAAGGATCCTTTCGTAAAAGGAACTGTGAAAAGCGATGGAGAGTATGTTGACAGATGCCTGGATGGCCTCAGGCTGCTGGAGTATTACTGTGACGGCAGGGATATAAGAAACATCACCATAACATGCGCGGAATGCATTGACGGGGCATGCAGCCAGATTCCCGAAGAGCCTCCGGAACACTGTAAAGACAGCGATGGCATGGACTTTTACACAAAAGGCAATGTTACTGAATTCGGCAATATTTTTGTAGACAGATGCGAAGGGAACGCAGTCAAAGAATATTATTGCAAGGACGGACTTGCAGCTTCTGAAATAAGGAATTGCCCCCGGGATTTCGAATGCTTTGATGGCAGATGCGTAAGGGCAAAACAAAAATGCTTTGACACTGATGGTGGAAGAGACATTTACAACCAGGGGATTGTAACTATTGATTCACTTATAAATGCGGAATATATAGACAAGTGCGTTGACGGTAATATTCTGAGGGAGTATTATTGTTGGGAGGATGAGCTGATGGTAGAGGATATAAACTGCGGCCAGGGTTATAGGTGCCTTAGCGCAAGATGTGTGGTGAATGCAGGATGAAATTATTTGCTGTTTTATTATTGATTGCAGGGTCGGTGATGGCATTTGCAATAACTCCGGATTATTTGGGAATCCATGATACAGGAAGCAAAAGCCTTCCGACAATGGATATTGAAATCTCAATTGATTGCAACAACAAGGACCTCACTGTTACTGTAATGGAGGGTGGAGGTGCTATACAGAATGCAGAAACAACTTTGTTTTATACTGATTACGGCTACCAGCCACTTCCAAACAGGGGGAAAACCGATTCAGAAGGAAAAGTAACAATGAATGTCCCGGGAACATTGAATTTCCTGACCGGCCTGTTCATATTAAGAGTGGACCGCCAGGGGTATCAGTCAAGGGAAATTGAATTTGCATATGAAAAATGCTTTGAAGAGCCGCCACTTGAAACAGTAGTCTATGAAGGAACAATGGACATAGGAGAGCAGACCGGAGGAATACAGGAACCTGTTGAGATTCCGGAGCCTGAAGCAACATATGAACCGGAAGAATCAATAGCGCCTGCTGAAGAAAACGAAGCTGCATCTCTGCCTGGAGAGGTTGTCCGGGAAGAAACAATTCCTGCAGAACAATCGTTTTGTCCTTTGGCAATGATTATGCTTTCGCTTCTTATGATTAAGGCAAAGTTGTGAGGAAGTATTTTATTAAGGTGTTTTATTTTTTGTGAGTGACAGTTATGATTCCAAGATCGTCATCTGCAGGAGCAAGGACTGTGTTGTTTTCAATTACTTTCTTGTCCCTGATTTGCTGGGACAGTTTCATTCTTTTTCTGATGGTGTCCAGAAGGAATTCTGCAGCATTGCCATTTGCAGAAGACATAAGGGCATGAAGATCCTCACAGCCGCTGATGTCCAACATAAGGCCGGTCCTTGAATCAACCATATGCCTGAGATTTTTTGTAAGGCCGTCAGTTGCAATTATCATGGTTTCTCCCGGGTCAAGCCTGCCTTCGGTCACCTGAACAGTGTAAGAATCTGAAAGATTAACTGAATCAGATATAACGTTCCTGAGGACAATGTAATTATCCGGATAAAGTGCAGTGAACGGAATTGTTGCATCTTTGCACACCCCATAGATATCTGAAAATGAAAAAAATCTCGTGGTTTGTTGTTTTCCGTACTTGTACAGAGCTGAATCAGCAACAGAAACGGCATGAAATTTCCAGTCCGGATAAACAAATACAAAAAGGGCGGTTGTCCCTCCGTCTGATGTAATTATTCCGTTTTCTCCGAACTGCTCAAAATAAGCAGGCAAAAGAATTTTTGTTGCCGATCTAAGAAGCGTAAGGGGACCGTTTGGCGAATCTTCTTCAACAAGTGTTTTCAGAAGCAGGTCAGCAAGCATAGGAGATATGATGCCTCCATTGCTTCCATGGCCGTCAAAGACGCCGAATGCACAAAGCTTTTTGCTTATGAATATCAGGGCGCTGTCATCAGTTGTACGGTGTTTGTCCCCTTTCAGAACCCTGGCAGAAACTGAAAATGATTTGTTGCCGTAGTCAAGGCTGGAAGGCTCATTGTTTTTGTGAGCCAGGCGGGCAGATACAAAAATATTTTTCTTCCTGAGGGTTTTTTTATCTGTTGGACTGTAGCTATTGACAGTATGAATAGTACGCCTTGAAAACAATAACCTCCCCATAAATTTATAATAGTAGCAACAATTTAAAAATATAATTTTTCTATCCCAGGAAGTTCCTTTTCCAGGCCGCCTGCTTTATTCCTTCTATAAGCTGGCCATGAAGGCCTTTACGTAAGGAGTCATAGTTCATAGATGTTATATCGGCATATCCCATATCCGGCTCGGCATCTATCCATTCAAGGACCTTTGAGATTCCCTGTTTCACAGGTTTTGGCATTCTCCTCAGGTTGTTCCTGTCCAGGAACCGGGCGGCATCTGAAAGATCCTCATGCAGTTTGACATAATGGCCGGTGAGTTCTTCAAATTCCTTTTCCGATAGTCCTGAGATGCCGAGAAGTTCAGGCGGAATCCCGATAGTATAGAATGAGGCACAGAACTTTATTGCCCGCGGCAGCCGGATTGCTCCAAGCGAACGTGAATATCCGAAAAGGCCAACGTGAAGCTTTCTGGCCCTTCGGTTAGGTACAAAAGCTGAAATAGAGTTGATAATGTCTGCCATTACGGTTATCTGACCCTGGTATTCCTTTTTCATCTTCCCTACAAGACGAAGCGCCCTTTTTTCATCTATATGCAGGGGGGCGCACCTTTTTGTGCTGTTTAGACTGTCTATGGCATTGGCAGCCTCCCTGAACGGATAATCGTATTTGAAAGAGGACTGTATTGTAAATGTCTGAACTGAAGGATACTCTTCCATGCAGTTGTTAACCTTGTTTGGAGCAAAATTTCCTCTCATAGGAGAACCGCCAACTCCAAGTATTGGAAGAATCGGGATTCCGTGCTTTTCTTCTGATCTGTGAAGGCTCTGGAGAGCGATTTTGGAAAGCAGGACAGCGCTTACAGAACCGTAATTCAGGGCAGGATCGCTTCTGGCAAGAAAAACCCGCTGGTATTCAAGATCCTTGCCTTCAACGAATTTGGAAACTATGGAGCCGCAGTTCGTGAGAGATTTTATGTCCTCAAAAAGAGGTATGATATTGATTTGTTCCGGCTGGAAATCCCCCACCCATTTTTTTACAGTGATATGCTCCTTTCCCAGGAACTTTTCTTTCTGGCCTATGATAATCTGTTCATAGTAGTTTTTAACCCGTTCAAGCTCCAGTTCAGATGTAGTCATGGGAAGTATCACTTCAAATATGGGAGCTGTTTTGAAGCCTGCTGCCCTGGCAACATCAAAGGCCCTTGGAATGCTTGCCAAGGTCTCAAGCAGTATCTTGCCCTGATCTTTTTCAACAGAAGGATTTGGAACCCTGTAAGTAAGATAAAAAGCGCTGCCAAGAGGGTTTTTTGAGAAGAATCGCGGGTATTTTGACAGTAGTTTTTCAACCACCTGGTTGTCAACTGCTTTGCCTTCGCTGTCCCACATCTGTTCAGTGCAGCCAAGCTGGGAAAATACGAAAAATGCTTCCTGCACCTCTGATTCACCTGCAAGGACTTCAGAATCGGCAAAAAACGGGTGTGCAACATTGTCCGGATGCTGGGTGCTCATGCAGCGTGGAACCTTTCTCATGATTAATTGATCAAAAGAGTACTTTAAATAGTTTATTATAAAGAAAAAAACATGGAGAGTTTGAAAATCGCTATTGGATCAGTTTCCAAACAGCCCTTTTTGTTTGTCTGGGCATCCTTATTGTATCTGCTGATGTTTAGCCTGCTGGCATTTGCAGCCGTTGGCATCTTCCTTATTTACTTTATGTTCCTTTCTGTTTTTGGAGTGCAGCTTGAGCTGGGCTCAATACCTACCATTGGGGTATTTGTAGTCATCGGAGTGGTTCTTTGCCTGATACTGAATGGAATAAATGCCGCACTTGCAATGGCGTATGAAAGGGCTCTGGGAGGCGAAAAAATAAGCCTGACAAGATTCTATTCATATGCACTGGATAAGGCACAATATGCTTTCGGCATTATTATTGTGCGGAATTTTCTCTGGCTTTTGACTGTGGGGCCGTTTATCTTATTGTACATCTACGTCCTTCAGGATTACGAGTATATGGACTTGGCCATAATAGTGTATGTGCTTTTTGCAACATTCATAATTCATATGATTTTTACCCCTGCATTGCTTATCTGCGGAACATATGGAACCGGAGTATTTTTATCGTTGAAAAAAGGACTGGGCCTGCTCAGGACAAAGCACGTCTTCTTTATCGGGATGTACATATTGTTTGCAATAGTCTGGTTGCTGAACTTTTTGCCTTTTATCCAGATTGCAACCATATTTTTTGCTTATCCTCTGGTATATGCGGCAATGATAGTGATGATTAAAAATTCAATAAAAGTTGAGAGTGAATTTTAATGTTCAGGATATATGAATGCGAAATTTCAAGGAAACAGGAATTGCTTAAGATACTGGAAGCCGACCCCTATGCGCAGGACAGTTTTGCAAGGGTGGGCTACAAGATAAAAGACGGCTCGGCTGTTGACGAGGACAGGGAAAAAACCTATGTTCATATTTCCGCTTCTGAGGAATTTCTGAAAAAAGCTGATGAAAGACTAAAAGATATAGCAAAGCCCGCGCCGCAGCAGGTCCAGGAGAATATTGAAAAAAAGATCAGGGAGGAAGAGGACACCGTGGCGGCAGGAGTTAGCATGTTCGACTAATAGCATTATATTTTTTCCCTGGTTCTTATATTTATGGAAAAAAAGGCCATATCCTCACGGGGCGTTCCTTCATCCGAATCAATATACCTTCCAAGGCATGACAGCCAGGAACTCAGGACGTTCCAGGACAAGAGTGAAAGCCTGACAAGAAATACGTGGTCTATTGAAGAGGTGGTCAACTTCATTTTCTCAAAAAAATACCAGCCAAGATACTATGAAATTGCACTTGGATTTCTGCATCTGCTGACAAAGGAAACAATAGTCAGCGGCGAAAAAACGGCTGAATATGTAAAAAACAATGGCATTTCAAAGGCAACATTCTACAATCGTGTTCTTCCCAGGCTGAAAAGAGTTGGGATGATAAAAGTTGAGAGGGATACACTCGTCAATGTTGAAAGCAAAAGAAAATTCAGGCCAATGAAGATTTCATTAAGCAAAACCTTCGGGAACTATTTCATGAAGATAGGGGATTCCTGGCTTGCAATAGTTGACGATGCAAGAAGCAGGGCAGAACAAAAGGATCAGACGACTTTATGATCATTTCTTCTTTTTCTTGACCTTTTTCTTTGCCGCCCTGGTCTTGGAGGTTCTTTTTGTCTTCCTGGATTTCTTTGAATCATCAAGGAGTTTTGCCCTTTCGTTTGCCTTTTCATTGACCAGCTTTGTTATTTTGGTGGTTTTTCGTTTGATTCTTGAAAGAATAGCAGCATAATCGTCGCTGTTATTTGATTCTCCGCGAAGCTTTTTCATCATATCACGGCTCTCTCTTACAAGAGTGGTGATTCTTTCCTTGGCTTCGTTGATCTGTATATCAATATCGTTTTCTTTTTCTGCAGCCTCGTCAAGACCGACTTCGTATGCTTCAGTAAGGCCTTCAAGCTCACCCAGATATTTCTGGAGATAAAGCGATTCTGCAGCTTCACGAAGTTCGGCAAGCTCATCATCGCTCTTTTGGACATATGATTCGATTTCCGAGATCTTGGATTCGTAGTCGCGAAGATACTCATTGACCCATTGTTCAACTTTTCCGATTTCATTGAGTTCTGCGTCAAGCTCTTCCAGCTCCTCCCCATGTGAACCGATGCTATCTCTTATTGCATCCTTCATCTCGGTAATTTCTTCTTTTGAAAGTTCAACTTCCTTGAGATCATTGAGGAGAACTTCCATTGAACTGTTGAGCGCTTCGACCTGCTTTCTCACGGATTCTGCATAAGTCTGGATTTTTTCTGACTGTTCTGTGAGTTTCTGGTTTGTTTTTTCAAGGCTTTCAAGCCTTTTGGCCTGTTCATCTATCGAAGAATGAACATCCGAGATTCTTTCTTTCAGATCCTCCCTGGAGTTTTCGATGTTTGAAAGGTAGCTTTCTGCCTTGTCTCTTGTTCTTGTCAGTGCCTGGCTGCTTTCCTCCTTAAGCTTGTCAAGCCCTTCCTGAAGCCTTTCAACTTCTTCAATCTTGTCAGGAAGTTCAAGGACATGCTCTTTGAGTTCTGCAACCCTGCTTCTTTTTTCAATGATTTTGTCTGTAAGTGCAACAATATCTGCCTGCATTCTTCCTTCAAGAGGTGCAATAGTACTCCTGAACAGATCATCTTTTTCCTTTTTCAGGGAGTTTATCCGGGCCTTTTCCTTGTTGATTTCATTCATGTAGGAGCTCATCAAAGCCTGGAGATCTCCGGCCTGTGAATCCCGTGAAGGCCTGATTGTTTCAGGAATGTCCTCAATATCATCTTTTATTTTTGAGAAATCAATATCATGGTCTGATTCTTCGACAGAATCATCCGGCTCATCTGGTTCTGACGGTGCCAATGGAGGTTCTGGCCTTTGAGGTTCTTCGTCAAGATTGCCTATAATGCTGGATTTTATTTCTTCCGCCCGTTTCTTGTCAAGATAGGCTTTCAGGAGATCCTCGGGTTCGGCTTCCACTTCAGCCTGTCTTTCGGTTTCCTCTTCTACCAGAGAATCTACATCGAAAACAGGCAGGTCAGGAACATCTTCGGATTTTTCATCATGAACATCTTCAAGAGGCAATGTATCCTGGAAAGATTCTTCTACTGCCTCATATTCTTCCTCATATCCCGGTTCCTTTACAACTTCTTTTTCAGGCGCTTCATCCCCTTTCCACAGAACATAGGTTCCTGAAAGGCCATACTGGATGGCAATATACCCCTCCTCCTCAAGGACATACATCCATTTGTCAAGGTTCTTTTTGTCAATATTGCATTCCTTCTGTAAATCCTTAAGCTGGATTTTTTTTCTGTCTGCAATAGTACGAATTAAGTTATCAACATCAGTGCTTATTTCGGTCAAATTCTCACCCTCCCTAGGTAATAGTATTTTATGTTAGGATAAGTTTAAAAAGGGATGACCACAAGCAAACACAAAAAACAATTATAAAAAAACACTATGCTGCCTTCTCCACGATAGTAGAGTACTTGCCGGAAAGTTTCCTGGTTGCCCTGGTAAATGCCTTTTTAACATGCTCCACATTTGATGAGTAAGTATGTACAGTAAACAAAGCCGTTCCTTTACCAAGCCTTGCCGCCCGGTCAGTCGGCCTTCCAAATGACTGTCTCATGCCCTTCTGAAGACGGTCTGCACCTGCTCCTGAGATCATCTTGTTTTCGCGGATGATGTGATGGGGGTACACCCTTACCACAAAATAATAGTTTCCTGGTACTTTTGTTTCTATATACTTGTTTGCAGTCTGTCTGGCACTTTCTATGGCATTGTCCCTGAGAATAATTGGCACTTCGCTTGAAAGATGGAGGGTTGTGTCAAAATCATCCTTCAGGACGCCCATTCTGAACTGATGGAGATCAGCATGAGGCATGGTCTTTATATATGACCTTCGGGGTTTGCTTCTGGAAAATCTTGTCCAGGCAACTTTGTTTGGGTCTCTGATTGATCTAGCAGGTCTAATAGCCATTAGCATCACCTATAATAAGCTTAGATACTGTAGTTTAGAGAGGTTTTAAAGAGTATTGGAGGAAAAGGTACTTATAGAGTTTGTGTTAATATTTGTGCATATCTGACTCTAAAAAAGGTCGATGCAGGGGATTATAATGAAAAAAAGAAGAAAATCAGACAGGCCCATGCCTGTTGAAATGAAAAGACTGGAAAAAATGCAGGAAATGCTCGCAGAAAGTGTGAAGCCGGAAGGTATCATAAAGAGCCCGGCATCACCATTGGAGATTGCCGAGATTCCAAAAAACAACATTGGTTTGGCAATACAAAGGAAAATTCAGAATTACATTATGAGAAGCACCACCATAAGACCGCAGATGATAAGGCTGATGGCAGGTGAATCTGCAGCAACATTCACCAATTCAATGAGATTATTCCAAAGCCATCTGTCACGCCCTGAAGAAACAAGGGTATACATTAAGAAGGGCCAGAGCAGTTTCAATGAGTATCTCAGGATAGATTCCAGAAAAAACAAAAAAGCTCCCATAATAACATCAAATGTGGGTTTATTTGATTTTAGGGATGCCGACCCGCTAATGAAAATGGCATTCGAAACAGACAGGGTATGCTATGTTGAAGGAAGGAACATATATTGGGTAGACAGAAAGGATCCGAAGGCAGCAGTGCACCGTGGCAGGGTGGAAAGATATGAAACGCCGGTATTGATGATCCCTTTCAGCGATGAAATGGGAGCTATCAGGGTGACCGGGAGTGCTCTTACTTTCGGAGACCTGTTTTTCGGAATAGAAAATTCCATTACGCTGGCTTCGGACATATCACATCTTGCATCAATGAATCTGATTTCAAGAATCGACCCCCTCACAGGTGCTTTCAATAAACGGGCTTTTGAAAAGCTTTTGGAATATGCGATCGAACAGTATTATGTAGATGGAAGCCCCACTTCACTTGTAATGTGTGACATAGACCATTTCAAAAATGTGAATGACAATTATGGCCATATAGTAGGAGATAAGGTTCTGAGCTCATTTGCAGTAATTACATCAACGGCACTCCGTACTTTTGACAAGGTAGGTACCTTCAGATCTGGGGATACGCCAATGGAGCAGGAACTTGGGAGGGTAGGCGGAGAGGAATTCGGGATTGTACTTGACCAAACAGATCTTGCTGGAGCAATAATTGCAGCCGAAAGATGCAGAAGAATAGTTGAGCGTTCCATCATAACAGACGGTAGTGATGAATTAATGGTCACTGTAAGTATGGGCATTGCATCTGTTCCAGAGGCCCTCTCACAGATACATTTACTGAATTCTGAGGACCATATACTTGGAAGGGCCGGAAGGGGCAAAAAAATGCTGAAAGAAACTGCAGACCAGGCACTTTATGTAGCAAAGGAGGACCGCACAGGCCAGGGAAGGAACAGGAGTGTTGTAGGCCATCTTGACAGGAAAGGCAGATGGATAACATCTCATGTTACTGTAATGGACAACGGAACGATCGATTATAGAAGGGTTTATAAAAAAGAGAATGGTTTATAAAGTCCGGATGAGGTAAAATAATGGGGTGGAAAAAATGGCAGGAATATTGAATCAAAGGGCGGTTCAAAAGGAAAGGGACAGCATACCAGATTCCGGAATT
The DNA here is from genome assembly GCA_016926175.1 of Microcaldota archaeon. Taxonomy (GTDB): domain Archaea; phylum Micrarchaeota; class Micrarchaeia; order Anstonellales; family Bilamarchaeaceae; genus Bilamarchaeum. The sequence continues at coordinate 34,094 of JAFGPA010000038.1, read as the reverse complement.
AGAAGGATAGCACCGCTTACTGACGATAATTCAGGAATAATCAGAAGACCCCCTGCACGAAGATTTTCCACAAAAGTTCTTGAGGCAGTGAAAGATGCTGCAGTTTCTGTCAGAAGACTGGCGTATAACTTCAGAACATCCATTGAAGATCCTGACAAGGCTCTTGATGCACTTGAACAAACACCTACTCCGCCTTCAGCCGTATTTGCGCAATACAAACCAAAACCGGAAAGCGCGGCAGTCTTCAGAATAGCAAAAGGATAAGCGCCGAGGGCAGGATTTTCAGTTTTTGACTTGCATTATCATGGTGTAGAAGTCAAAGGGCTTTTGAACCTGCAATCCCAAGGGGATCGGTTTTCGAGACCGACGCACTACCAGGTTATGCGACCTCGGCATTTGAAAGTATATTTAAACTCTCCTCCGCTTTTTAATAGATTATGATTGTTCTCAATCTTAAGACCTATCAGGCGAGCTTTGAAAAAGCACTGTTATTTACTGACATTGCAGGGGAAGTTGCTTCTGAAACAGGAGTAAGAATAGTCATCTGTCCGCCTCTGGCATATCTGCATGAAGCTGCAGAAAGATATTCTGATGTTTTTTCACAGCATGTAGATGCAAACGGGCCCGGCGCCTACACGGGGTCGGTTCCTGCAGCGCTGCTGAAAACAGCCCATGTAAAAGGATCGCTTGTAAACCATTCTGAAAAAAGAATCTCAAATATCGGTGAGACTGTGGAAAGCCTTCATATTGCAGGGCTGGAAAGCATAGTGTGCGCAGCAACTGCAAAGGAGGCTGTTTCATGTGCAGATTATTCTCCGGGAGGCATTGCAATTGAACCTCCTGACCTTATAGGAGGAAGCGTAAGCGTTTCAGAAGCAGACCCTAACATCATCATCAATTCGGTAAAGGCAGTAAAGCAGGTAAATAACAAGACTATTGTGCTTTGCGGAGCAGGAATTGGCAAAAAAGAGGATGTTCAAAAAGCAATAGAGCTTGGGGCTGAAGGGATTCTTATTGCCAGTGCATTTGTCAAGGCAGGGGATCACAAGGCATTTTTAACTGATTTAGCATCAGTATTTTAAAAATATCAGAACATGTTCTTCATACTAAAGCGGTTGTAGTCTAATCTGGTTAGGACCTAAGCCTTCCAAGAGACTTTGGTGATGCCCTTTATTAAGCAAAGTTTCATCAAAGATCCGAAGAAAGCTTATGATCCGGGTTCAAATCCCGGCGACCGCATTTAATCCCGGATGAACATTTAAGCGGTCGTAGTCTAGAGTTTTGGCTTGGTTTGCCAGACGGATAATGGCAGGATTCGAGCTTCCCAAGAAACTTTTTTGGGGTACCCAAGAAGTTTCCACCTGAACCATGAGTTCAGGGGACCATAAAATGAATCATCGTTTTATTGGTCATCAAAAAGGAAAAAGCTCGCGACCCGGGTTCGAAATTGAGTTTACGGCCTGCAGTTTCCGGCTGCCGGAAACAGGAAACCGTAAACACAACGATTTCCCCGGCGACCGCATATTATTTCCTGTTCTGGCAATTTTTGAAAATGTTTTTTTTTGCTATCAATAGCGAAAGAAATTGAAAAGCTTAAATAATGAGCATAGATGAAATACTCCATGAAAAAGATTTTAATTTTACTTGCGATTTTGGGAATTTTCGGGGGATGCATACAGCAGGAACCTCTGGTTGGCGGAGACGAGGATGAGCACGGATGCAAGCCAAGCGCAGGCTACAGCTGGTGCGAGGAAAGGCAAAAATGCCTGAGACCATGGGAGGAGCCCTGTACAGCGCAGGATGCAATTGAAATTGCAAAAAAAAGCAACTGTACGGATGCAGGGAATCTGACTGAAAATGTTTTCTACAACAACAATAGCAAAACATGGTGGATAGACATTGATGGGGACAGGGAAGGCTGTGCACCTGCATGCGTTGTCTCGGATAATGGCAGTGTGGAAGTGAACTGGAGATGCACAGGGCTGATAGAATAGTTTTTTGATTTATCCCTTCTAATTTTTTATGTGCCTCGGTAGCTCAGTGGTAGAGCGACTCTCTCGTAAACTTTTAGATGGGCGGTTTTGAACCGCCTTCCCTCAAAAGGCGACAGGAGTAGGTCGGGGGTTCAAATCCCTCCCGAGGCTATTTATTAAATTTTGGCGGCATATAAAAGGTTATGCGACTTCTGACAAGATTAGTTCGGCCGCTACAATTCCAGAAACAAATACCCCCTCTGGCAGAAAATATCAGAGAAGAGGAGAGATATATTGAAAAAATTAAGAGCAGATACACGACAAAAAGCACGGACGGGAGTGTAATCTCAACTTTACATAGATTAAACAGTTCACAAAGAAGCTTTTTTGAAGAGATAAATGCCATTAATTCAAGGCTTCCTCCAATGAAATTAAACTGCAGAATAAGCTTATTGATGCCTGCTTCTGGAGAGGAAAACCACATTGAGAATACTTTGGAAGGCTGGACAAAGCAGTGCGATATTTTTGGGAATCCTTTGGAAAAAGACCTTTTTGAGATACTGCTTCTGGTTAACAGGCCCAATAAGGCCATAAAATGGGATGAAACTGCCGGAAAGGCAAGGAGATATGCAGCAAGAAATGGATTAAACGTGCATGTAATTGAGCATTCATTTAATTTTCCCGAAGAACCTATAGAAAAGAATGGTGCCCTGATAGGCCGGGGGGTCAGAATGGGGCTTATTTTCAGGATGCTTGGCGACCTCGGAACAATAAGAAGCGTTAGGAGAGGCATGGGATGCCACCTCATGCACCCTACAGGAGCGGATGTATATGCAAGAAATCCTTATTTCCTGGCAGAGGTTTTCGATAAATTTTCCACCCAGGAAACAGGATTCCTGAAGCTGAAATTTGACCTTCCTGCAGGCATCTGCACACACATGCCTCTTCTCTGGGCATTGCAAAGATACAGGCTGGCACTTGCCGATGCATATTTCGAAGGGCAGCAGCTTAAGAGACATGGGGTTTTCAGAACATCAACATATGCAAAAGTCGGAGGGTTCAGTCCTACGGCCCCTGTTGGAGAAGACACGGATTTTGGATTGAAAATTTTGAATGCCAGGACAAAGGTAGTGGAATGTGCGGATATATCGGTTATTGACAATCCAAGGAGAAGTCTTTCAACAATAATTGATGGTAAAAAACTTATAGAAGAATATTCAGGATTTGGAATAAAGGATGGTGCAGTAAAAGAATTTTCAATAGCCGGCTTCCTGGCCAGAGGACTCCCCCCGGAAGCCATATTTACCCGTGAAAATTTTGCATTCCATGCATCAGCACATTTCAGAGCTTACATAAGAAAAGCCTTGAAAAAGGATGATTTTGAACATGCTTTTCCAATAGCAGAAGAAAGTGCAGGAAAAGCTTTATTGGAAACAGGATTTTTGCAGGAGGATTTTGAGATCATAAAAGGCACTTCGGTTTCTGCATGCGGAATAAGGATTATCGGAGGGGATAATATAGGCAATGCATTTGCGGATTATATAAAACAGGATAGGCCGGCCTGGATGGAATAGCTCAGGAATTAATAACCTTCATGCATATTTGATAAACGGCATCTGTGTTTTCATTCTTTCCGGCAATCAGGATGAGTCCTGCAACCCTCCTTGCATTCTGAGTACCTTCTTGAATGTATTTTTCAAGCTCTATGCTTGCTTTGGATTTTTTTTTCTCATCATAAAGTGCATTAATGCATGTTTTAAGATCCTTGATTTTCATGCTTCCCCCTGCTGGCTTGGGCGGGAGCATTGAAACCGAATAGTTTCTCCGGACAGCATCCAGAGCTGAACTTTCCGGGGGAACAACATTCATGACAACAGAAGCATTTTCATTGCTTCTTTCTGCATAATCCTGCAGGCCCTTGGATGCCACAAAAGATATTCTTTGGGAAGGATCCTGAAGGGCATCTGATAAGATCCTGATATATGCCTTATTCCCGTCATACTGCTGAAGATATTTGGCGATTGCAGAAACTGCAATGTATCTTTCCTCTTCATCCGGGGATTTTACAAAATCAACCATCATTGAAGCAATTTTACCAAGATGCTGCCTTTTGTGAATAAAGCTAGCGACAGCTCCAAGAAGGTAATTGCGGGTCTTGGAATCCTGTTCATGCTTCAGCATAGACAAAGCAGCAATGTCCGATACTTCTTCATTGAGCTTGGCAGAATACCAGAGTTGCCTGGCCTGCTCTCTTGTTTTGGAATCAGAAACAGGAGTAAGCCGGGGCATTCTTTTTTCTTTACCAGATTGAACCATGTAAAAAAACATATATAGAAAAGATTAAAAATCATCCAAGTATTCTGGAAAGCTGTTCCTTGAAGAATTCAGGATGGGATACAATGGTATGGGCTTTTTTCCTTGTATCCGGATAGCGCGAAAGCTTGGATATTGATTTCAGTGATTCTGTATCATCCTTGAGCTTATCAACTGCACGTTCACGTGAATCCTTGTATTTTGCCTTGTTGGCAACTGAAAGAAGGGCCGAACTCTGCCCCACGAGTCTTTCAACTGCAACTTCCCTGCAGTCCTCGTATGGGGAAAGTATTGCAACTTCGCTGAGCATTTCAGGATCCTCTATCTCATACACTATATCTGAAAGAAGCATAAGCGCTGTAGATTTGGCATCCTTGAATTTTGACTCATAAATGATGGTTTTAAGTGCCCAGGGATGCTCTGAAAGCCTTCCCACTGCCAGGTATCTTGCATCTTCGCTTGGAGAAAATTTGGCAAGCTCTATGAGCGTGTCAATATCATTTACATCCTCCACATAATCCGAAAGGCTTGCCGCGGCATGTTTTCTCACGTCCGGGTATTTTGCTGAAATCATAAGAACAGACAATGATTCATGATCAGATGAAAGCTTTTTGACTGCTTTTTGCCTTATGGACCTGTAACTTGATTCCATTGCAACCTTTGATAGTGCATGGCTGTCTTCCACTATCTTGTCCATGGCAGCGTCCCGTGAATCCTTGTTTGGGGATTTGATTGATACTGCTGCCAGTGCTTCCGGATCCTCAAGTATAGACACTGCATCGATCCTCGTATCCTTGAAAAGCGAGGAACATGCCACTTCGATAAGACCCGGAGCATGCATTGAAAGCTCATCTACTGCTGCTGCTCTCGTATCTGCATACTGGCAGTATTTTGCAATTTCAACAAGAGCATCTGAATCAAAAGAAAGATGGGAGATTGCTGCAAGTCTTACAAACTGGAAATTGGAGAAACATGCCAGCTCAACAAGCACTCTGGCCCTGCCTTGAAGACGATCTACTGCCTTGAGCATCGATATGCGGTCACCGCCCGTGAGGATGCTGGCAAGATGACCAAAGCTATTTCTATCCGGAGATTTTTGAAATTTAGAAACTTTTGGTGGGGAGGGTCTCTTTTTCTTCAATAAGCCTGGGGAAACTGATCTGGACCTGACGGTCTTCCTTGAACTGGTTGCCATGTGATGATTTTCCACAGCATATATAAAAAGCTTTAGGCAATTTTACATAAAAATGGGGGAACTGTGATTTGAACACAGATCACCAGCTCCCAAAGCTGACAGCATACCAGGTTAGCCCATTCCCCCGAAAATTTTCCTGTGCCTTTACAAGGTTAAAGTTTCCAATTGAAGCTTCATTTCAATGGACCACAGAATAAGGTTCTGTTGGTCATCAAACACAGTAATTCATAGTAGGAAATCATTCATAGGGATTTATCTTATAAATATATGCAAACTTGGATTGCAGAAACCCTGGGAATGGATTCAGTTGTTTGGTTTTCTTACAAGTAAATAAGTTGTGCCGAATTTCTGGATGAAAAAGCCATAGCGCTGATAAAGATCCACGGCAGGGTTCATGACCTTGACTTTAAGGTATATGGGGCGGTCTGATTCATCAAACATCTCGATGCTATGCTCGATAAGCATTGTTCCAACTCCTGCACCCCTCATGGATTTGTGTACCCCGATACCCTGAAAGATTATTTTTTCCCCGTCATCAAGCAGGTGGGCAAATCCGACAATTTTTTTCTTTGTTTCTGCAAGCAGGAGGGTATCATCATCATTTATCTGGATCATTGCCCTGGGAAAAATTGATCTGATAAATTTTTTTGCCTCATCAATTTCGCCGGACCTTACAAGACGTATGCTTATCATAGCACAATAAATTGTGCATCAAGTTTTTTATCTTGATAGGATATGATGCAGGCTCTCATGTTCATGGCTGCAGGAAGCTTTACCAGAAGCGTCTCACCAAGCATTTCTGTGCCCTGCCGTTCATGGATATGGCCAAAAACTGCTGCCATGGGTTTCTTTTCCTGGATTATTCTGAGTATAGACAGGCTGCCAACGTTTTGTGATTTGACTTCATCAAAATGGCCTTTTGGAGGGGCGTGCAGAAGAAGGATGGTATTTGTGCTGATAGGCAGCTTTGACATTCTTGAATAGATTTCCTTGTCTGGAATTTCTCCATAGGTTCCAAATGGAGTTGGAGGGCTAAGGCCAAAACCAACCACATTTATCTCTCCCAGATCCGCCTTTTTTTCATGAATCCATTGCCTGGATCCGGAAAAAACCTCCTGTACATGCTTTGGCTCGCCGTTGCCTGGGATTATAAGGCCGTTCGGAAAGGATGCAAGAATTTCATGCGCAAACTGATTTCGGGAAGTAAGATCGCCGCAAAGAAAAACGTTGTTGAATGATGGGGCTAGTTTTTTGAGCTTTTCAAATGCCTGTTGGTCATCATGAAGATCAGAAAAGGCAAGAAATTTCATTCTTTCTTCTCACGCTCGTACTGCTTCATTATTTCAGCATATCTTTTTTCGAACTTTTCCCTGAGCTGTAACCCAAGCTTGTTTTTGGTGAATGCATCTGCCTTTGCTGCCATGGAAAGGTTGTTGGCAAGCGTCCGTGCAATTTTCCCTCTCACCTTCTTTGGAGAGGATGAGATTTTTGCATGCTGGAATATTATCCCGTGTTTTGGAGGAGGAATTCTTTTGTTTTTCAGGTGCTTGAAAAGAGCTTTTTCTGCCCCTATAACCTGGATTGCTGATGCCGGAAGCATGGCAAGCCTTGACAGGGATCCTACGTGTGAAACAAGCTTTGCTGCAATTTCAGGAGTTCCTACTTCAGAAAGATTAGGGCAAAGTTCCCCGGCAATTTTTGTCTGGTATCCAACCTGCTTTTCCCTGAGCTTTCCCAAAGAGATTATGCTGCTTGCAAGTGACTGGCACTCAGCAAGATCTTCGGCAGACAGGTTAGCTCCAAGGCTTTTTTCGGCTGAAGCAGCAATACTGTCAGCTGCTTTTTGCCCGAATTCAGACGCAAGCTCTTTTTTGTCGAGATTTTCCCGGTCAACTATAAGAACGATATGTGAGAACCTTATCTTGTCGTTTTCCTTGATTTCGGGAAAGTAAACCCCGTACCAGTCTTCAAGGCGTTCACCAAGAAGATTTATGGTTTTATCAAGGTCTTCGATGGATTTTGTAACTCCGGTAAGGAGCATGTCCCTGCTTTTCAGTGCTTCTTTCACGCTTTCTTTTGATTTTTTCATGAAAAGTGCTCTTTTTCCTCCAAAGCCTTCTCTTCTCCTGGGCATATCTCCTTTTTTCATATGTCCTTTGATGGGCCATTGAACTTTAAAATATTGTCAATAAAGATATTGGTATGTCAGACATAGAAAAAAAGATAAAGGATACCATCAAAAACGGAGGCGTCCTTACAATGCTGTATTTTGACATCCATGCAAAGGATAAGGAATCTCTGCAGCATCTTGGAACAGGTTTCATAAATCAGGTAATTGAAAAGCCCGGAGTGATATTTGCACTTGGGGAGATTGACGAACCGACTGGAGGAGGAGAAGGGAAAAACTGGTCAAGTTCAGTTTCCCTGAAGGTGCTTACAAAGGATTTCAAAACTCTGGCAGGACTCTGCATGGCACACAGTCCGTTTACAGTTGAGATACTAAGGCCCGATGAGATCTATCTCCCGTTAAACCAGGCACACGAGGTTCTCAGTATAATGGCCGCAACAACTGCGGAATACAAAAGATACATTTTGACAAAAATTGCAACGCCAGAAGAAATTGTCCGCATCAATGAGAATATGGGCAAACGGGCCGAGATGGGCAAAAAAATCCTGAAAGGTGAAAAAAATGGCACAGATTAAAAGCGGAATACCAGGCCTGGATAAAATTCTTGGAGGGGGGGTGCTAGAGGGCTCGATAATAACCGTAAGCGGACCTACCGGATCAGGCAGAAGTACATTTGCCCTTCAGTTCATACTTGAATCAGAAACTCCGGGACTGTATATATCCATCGAAGAAAGCAAGAAGGATCTTTTCTTCCATATGTCGGGCTACAAATGGAATCTTCAAAATGAAGAAGAAGCGGGAAGGCTGGTAATTCTTGACTATCCGATATATGAGGTTGACCAGATATTAAACCAGTATAGTGCAATACAGGAGATAATACAGACCACCGGGGTAAAGAGGGTTGTCATTGATTCAATCATGCCCATTGCAGTTTATTTCCAGAGCGATGATGAAAGGAAGAAAGGATTCCTGAAACTGATTGAGAATATCAGAAAATGGGGCGTTACAACGGTTATAGTAGCCCATGATGCAAAGTCAGGCTATGGCTCGGGACTTCCACATACCAGCTATAGCATTGAAAGTTTCACTGACGGCTGGATACATATTTACTATGAATATGATGAAAAGAAAGAGAAAAGGATAAGGCGTGTTGAAGTCCTGAAAATGAAGGGAACAGAACATTCATCAAGAATATATCCTGCAAAGATCAGTTCGGAGGGATTCAGGATATTTTCTGACGAAACCCCAGTTTCAGTTCCAGGAAAAAAAGCTGTATTGCCACTGCCCGCGGCAAGGCCATTGAAACCTGAAGTGGCAAAAAAGAAATTGCTGGGAATCAGAACGAAGAAATAATAACGCCCCAGGCTTTTCCTTTTTCATAAAGGATTATTCTTTTTCCGGATTTGGAGTACTCTTTTATTGCTTGCTCATCTTCCAGGACAAGATCATGAAAATCTTCCAGTGAAGCTTCTGTTTTTCCCTTGATCTTGGCAACAAGAAGATTTTTTTCATTTATGCTGCTCAGGTCAGCCTTGCCAGGCTCAAGCACAACCCTTGCACGCACAGAAAGAAGTTTTTTTATCAGGGGCAGCCTTGGAGCGCATTCCACCTGGATATTGATGAAGCAGGTAAGCGAATCATATATATCAAAATTATTTGAAAGGCCTGAAAGGGCGTCCTCATCCACAATATGAATGAGCCTGTAGCCCTGTTCCTGAAGATTTCTGGCAATATCAATAGGCTTTCCAATGAATTTCATGATCCCGTCCTTTTTTGTAAATGCCTGCTTGTCTTTAAGATAAATCAGCGGTATCTTCATAGAGTCAACTTTTTGATTATTGCATCCATGCCCAGCTTTTCCTCTTCTCCGGAAGCCATATCCCGGAGGGTGTATTCTTTGGATTCAATTTCCTTTGCACCAAGGACAAGAACATAGGGAACCCCCAGTGAGTTGACATATTCGAACTGCTTTTTGAGATTTCTTGAATTAAGGTCTGTTTCTGTGGATATGCCTGCTGCCCTCAATTGGGAGGCAATGTCCCTTGAATGGTTGTAGAATTCGTCTTTTACTGCAGCAACAAATATTCTTGTAATTGTTTTCTTCTTCTGGGGATCGCGCTCAAGAATAAGAGTTATCAGGCGTTCAATGCCAACTGAAATTCCCGCTGCCGGAGATTCCTGGCCATATACCCCAAGCAGGTTATCGTACCTGCCTCCTGAGATTACAGTTCCAATGTCTTTGCTGAGTTTTATTTCATAGACCGGCCCGGTGTAATAGCCAAGGCCGCGAACAAGGAAAAGGTCTATTTCTATATCAAAATCGCAAAGGGAGAGGATTTCCCCGAGCTCCTGTGCTCCTTCGGCAGAGAATTTTCTTGCAATATCCAGCTTTTTGTGGTTGTCTCCTTTGGAGCGGATTATCTTGAGCAGCTCATCTGTTTTGTTCCCTATTGACTCACGCAGGAGTTTTTCAATTTCATCTTCAGGAAGCTTGTCGATTTTGTCCAGAATGCGGAATACCTCTGCTTTTTTATTTTCTATTCCAAGGCTTTTTGCAATTCCATCAAGAATTTTTCTGTTATTGAGCATGATAACCGGCTTTTCGAATCCGAATTCCAGACAGATCTGGTTGGCCATTTTAAGGAGTTCAGCCTCGCATCGCATGGAACTGCTTCCAATAATGTCGGCATCTGCCTGGTAGAATTCACGGAATCTCCCCCTCTGGGGCTCTTCTTTTCTCCATACATTGCCGATTGCGTATCTTTTGAAGGGCTTTGGATCATCTGTTGTTGCTGCAAATCTTGCAAGAGGAACGGTAAGGTCAAAGCGAAGGCCGTATTCACCTCCATCGAGCACGAAAATCTGTTTGTCTACTTCCTCTCCTGCTTTTGCCCTTAGTGTTTCAAGGTATTCCATTGCAGGGGTATCCAAAGGCCTGTAGCCATAATTCCTGAAAATGTATTGTATGAGGTTCATGGTCTTTTCGCGGATTATCATATCTTTTGGAGGAATGTCTCTCATCCCTTTTGGTGTAAGCTTCATGTGAAAGACTAGTTTTAGAAGTTATTTAATCATTAAGGAATTCATGGAAGGCATTTCTGTACAGGAAATGAAGGCTTTGGAGAATAAAAAATTAGGAGAAGGGCTTTCTATTTTTGATCTTATGAACGACGTGGGGCGGGTTTGTGCACAGATAATCCAGCAAAAACTTGGAACCGGAAACAGGATAGTAATTTTCTGCGGGCCGGGAAACAACGGCGGAGATGGCTATGCAACTGCCAATTACCTCAAAGAAAAAAATGATGTTAGGATAATTGTTGTGAAAGAACCAAAAACAGAGCCTGCCCGAAAATGCCATGAGAAAGTGAAGGACCTTGTTGTTAAGCATGCCGTGGATGCAGATATTGTTGTGGATGCTATCCTTGGTTTTGGTGCGGCATTGCCATTGAAAGGAGAAATAAGGGCGTATGCAAAAAAAATCAATTCAATGAAAGCAAAAAAGATCGCAATTGACATTCCCACAGGCATTGATGCTGATACGGGGGAAGCTGATGGAGATTCTGTAAAAGTTGATGCCACCATTTGTCTGCATAAAGCAAAAAAAGGTTTGATAAAGGCCGGAAAGGAGATCTCAGGGGAACTTTGGATAGCCGACATAGGAATTTAATGGTTACAGCAAAAGAACAATACAATGCTAGGCAAAATCAGCACTGTGATGTTTTATGCATCGCTCCCCCTGCTTATTCCATTTTCATACAGCATTTATCTCGGAGATGGCGGCTGGCTTCCAATAGGAGCGACAATACTCCTGCTTGCATTTCCTGCAGTTCCGGGAATAATACTGGGAATTTTTCAAAATTTGGTGAATTTCATCAAATCAGTTGTCAATAGGGACACTCCGTTCAACTCAGCTGTGCTCATTGACATGAATACAATGAAAAACCAGGTTGACACCCTTACCCTGGGCGAGATACTTACATTGACATCCATAGTATGGATAGTGGTTCCTGCAATAGCAACTATACCCTATGTCTACTATAATGTGCCCATAATGGATGCTTTTTTTGAAAGCATGTCAGGATGGACCTCCACAGGACTGTCAGCACTGCCCACCATAAGTAGCCTTCCTGAAAGCATCATATTTTTCAGAAGTACGAGCCAATGGATCGGCGGCCTGGGAATTGTCATTCTGCTTCTTTTGACCCTTCGGGGAAGAGAGGCCATAGGATTACTTAAGGCAGAGGGCAGGAACATGCTGGATATGGGCATCAGCGAGACTATGAATACCATATTCAAGGCATATCTTTTCCTTACAATATTGGGGATAATGATTCTGTTCCTTCTCGGGTTGGACATATTTAATTCAGTCAATCTTACATTCAGCGGAATATCAAACGGAGGATTCTTTCCATTTGATGATTTTGAATTTACAAATATGCAGAAAGTAGCTCTGGCAGGCTTGATGTTTGCCGGAGCAACCAGCTTTCTTTTTTACAGGAATATCTGGAAGGGCATTGTATCAAAATCAATATTTGATGAGGAATTCCTGCTATATGTCCTTATAACTGCAAGCGCAGTTGCATTGATAGCATTTGCAGGCGGAGGAGAATTTTTCAATACTGCATTGAATACAGTATCTGCTATCGCTGCCGGCGGATTTGCCATAGGAGACCTCTCAATATTAAGCGGATTCTCAGTTTATCTGCTTGTTTTGCTGATGCTCTGCGGAGGAATGTTCGGATCCACTACCGGAGGAATCAAGCTTTGGAGAATCCTGGTCATTTTCAAGGCGGTCATAAACCATATCAAAAAGGCTTTCCTGCCTGCAGGTTCTGTGAAAGTTGTAAAGATAAATAACGGAGCGATAGACGACCGTGAGATAGTGGAAAGTGTGATATTTGTTTTCACATACATTTTTATTTTCCTTTTTGCAGGAGGAGTTTTTCTGCTGGCAAACTATTCGCTGGAGAATTCGGTTTTCCTGGTTGCTTCTGCAATGGGAAATGTCGGATTATCCACTGTAAGCATACCGGCAATCGGATTCAATGGCAAGGCATTTATAATTTTATTGATGTATCTGGGTAGAATCGAGATATTTCCAAGCTTGGCTTTGATAAGCTACATTATTAGGCGATGAAATGAAGATAGTGGTTTTTGGCGGCGGAAAGGTAGGGCGTGCATTGCTCATGTCCCTGGGAAAAAAGCACAAGATAACAATAATAGACAGGAACAGGGAAAGCTGCAACATAATAGCTGCAGAGTCCAGTGCAAATGTAATATGCGGCGATGCAACTGATCCGGATCTGCTCGAAGAACTGAAAATCAGCGATGCAGATTATGTTTTTGCAGTCACCGGAAGCGAAGAAACAAATTTTCTGGTATCGGTGTACGCAAAACATGTTAACGCAAAGAAAGTGATATCGAGAGCTTCGGATATGAAATATTCCTCCCTGATGGAAAGACTTGGTGTTGAGCCTCTTGTGCCGGAGCAGACCCTGGCAAGAGAATTGGCCAACATAGTACAGAATCCGCTGATTTCACTTATGATGGATCCCCGGGATTCCAATATAGAAATGCTTGAAAAGGAAGTGAAAGGCGGAATGGAGAACAAAACTGTGGGGGAAGTCCAGGAAAAGAATGACTTCACGATAATTTCCGTCTATAATCAGGGGAAATTCCTTTTCCCTAGAAGCGATTTCAGGCTGAAAGAAGGAATGAAAATCGTGATTGTCAAGCATAATGCGTGATTTGGCCATAACAATTAGACTGAATAATAGAAGCAGTGGAAAACAGGTTGAAATGGCTTTGAGAGTATTTTAAATTCCTTTTCAATATAATGTACTTTCTATAGCCCCGTCGTCTAGTTCCGCTTTTCAGGAAATCAAGCAAAAACCTGCCAGCGGCCAGACAATGGTCAAGGATAGTGGGTTCTGGTCCCATTGACATCGGTTCGAATCCGGTCGGGGCTATCATTTTTCTTATTTTTATGCCCCAGGGCTTTTGGCTGAGGCATGGCATTTTGCCATAATAGTAAATGACAGATGCAGATGGAAATTGGACACTGGCAGCAATCAAAGGGCTTAACTTCGGATCCTGCCGGGCCATTCATTTTAAATGTTTGTTGAGTAGTACGTGGAGAATGCACCAGCCACCTTATCCATGCAGCCTAGAGAATGAAGAATGGGATTTCATTTATAATGCCCTTATTACTATGAAGTCAGGCATTGAAGCGAAAGATGCAAAATCAAGGAAACTGAGGACTGAAATCGGCATGGCAAGAATGCTTATTGCAGATGAGATAAAGGGCTGGAATGGAAGCGGAACCATTGACCTCTCATTTTTGGTTGGAACCCTTAAGACAATAAGAAGGCTTGAAAAGGAATTCGAATCTTGTGGTATTAAAAAAACAGAGTTTCTTATATTTTTGGAGCTTTTGGTTAAAAAGTTCGAAAAGCAGAAACTGCGGGTTAAAAAGCCGATAGTGATGCTATCGGAATTCAAGAAAATGAAGAGGGTGATGGAAAGTGATTCTTTACGAAACACCGATAAAGATTGAATTGATAGACAACCTTATTTTTGTTAATGGAACCCAGCATCCGAGAGATGTTAGAAAGCTTGCCCAGATGAAGGATGTTGTAATGGGAAATGCCAGTGGAAATGAAGACCAGTATTACATGTTCAGGGATATTTACAAAAACAACAAAATCAGATTTGACATTACAGTTATTCCTGCAGGCAATATCGGCGACGAATGTCCGAAAACTTACGGCCACTACCATCCGAAAAGTCCTGGCGGGCCAGGTTATCCGGAAATATACCAGGTATTGAACGGAAGTGCAATCTACCTCCTCCAGAAAATGAATTCCAACGAAACTGCAGATGTCATGATAGTTGATGCAAAAAAAGGAGATGTTGTGCTGATTCCGCCTGATTATGGGCACGTAACCATAAACAACGGTGAAGAAGATCTTGTCATGGCAAACCTGGTTTATGATGGTTTCAGTTCCAGCTATGGAGATTTCAAATCCAACAGGGGAGCAGCATACTATTATCTTAAGAGTCATGAGATTGTCCAGAATACAAACTATATCATAAACAAAAATGAAAGGATAATTTCCAAGGACCTGAACAGCAGATATGACTTCGGGGCCAAGGATCTGCTGGAAGAACTCCACAGTGATCCGAAGAAATATGAATTCCTCGAAAAGCCCGGACTACTCTAAATCGACAAGCTCTATTCTGTTGACTTTGCCCTGGGCAACATTATCCCTTCCGCCTCCTGACCCTCCAAGCTTACTTAAAACCTTCTCAAGAAGGGATTTGGCAGAATATTTTGAAGCTTTGCCGCAGGCGCAGACAATGTTTCCGTGCTTGTTGACAAAGCAGGCTGCCGCATTTTCCATAGAGGATATTTTTACGGCAAGTTTTTTCAGGGATTCCGGTTCAAGATCGACTATTCTGAAAACCGGGGTTGCCGATTTTTCAATCTGGTTTGCTTCTTCGATAATAAGCATTTCATTCAATGATTCGATTTTCTTTTTCTGGCTTTTCCATTCATCAAAGAATCTTCTGGACGTCTTTACAAGATCATATTCAGGAACACTCAGCGCTGCCGATGCTTCTCTTAGAAGGTTTTCTTTTTCATGTATGTATTTAAGTGCAGGAATGCCGCATTTGAAGACTATTCTTTCAATGCCGTCATGAACCCCTTCACGCTTGATTATCTTGAAGCAGCCTATCTCACCGGTGCTTTTCAGCATATGGTGGGTTCCTCCGCATGCCTCGCTGTCTATATTTCCAATGCTTACAACCCGAAGTTCCTTTCCTGGAACTGCTCCGCCCTGGTAAAGGGTGAATCCATATTTTTCTTCAGCAACATTTCTTGGAAGAACCTCCACTGTTATCGGAAGGTTCTGTATTATATATTCGTTGGCTTTGAGTTCGATCTGCTGCAGCTGGTCAGTTGTTATTTTTGAATAATGGGTTATGTCAAGGTGAGCCTTGTTTTCATCCTTGTTTGATCCGCCCTGCCATACGTGGGATCCAAGAACTGCCCTTGCAGCTGCATTAAGTATATGTGCACCAGTATGGTGTCTTGCAATGGTTTTCCTTCTTTCAAGGTCAACAAAGCAGTCAACAATCTCTCCTTCTTTGAATTTGCCCTTTGTTTCGTGGAGAATTACTCCTGCCTGTTTTGTCACGTAAACAACCGGTTTGCCGCCCATTGTACCCGTATCAGAAACCTGGCCACCTCCTTCAGGATAGAACGCGGAATGGTCAAGAACAACATATTTGTCCTTTATTGTGGCAAGAACAGTGGCTTTGAATCTGGATTTTTCAGTATAGTAAAGTATCTTTGTTTTGGGAAGACTGGCAACATCAGTAAACAGTATTTTTACCGACGGCTCATTGCCTTCTGAAAATTCTTTTCCTTCGCCTTCGCGAACAAGGTTATAGAAATTTCCGGGCATCTCAACAGAGACGCCGTTTTCGTTTGCAATTTCGAGAATTGATTCTGGAGGAATGCCGTCGCTCTTGTAAAGAGTGACAAGATCCTCTTTTGTTATTTTGCCTGCACCTGCCCTTTCCTTGTTGCTGATGCCTTCTTTGGGGGATTTTGCCTTTTTGATAATATTGATTATAACATTTCGCGCCTTTTCTTTTGTGGCGCGATATCTTTTTTCTTCTTCTGCAATAACATCTGCAGTGGTTTTTACTCCTTCTTTCAGATGAGGAAAGATATAGTTGACATAATCGGCATGATCCTCCACAATTTTCGCATAGTCAAGATCATATCCATAGCGCTCCTGGAAGCCGAATACTCTCCGGAGAAGCAGCCTGAGATTGTACCCTCCTCCAGAATTGCTTGGAAGAAGGCCGTCTGTAGATGTGAAAAGCAGGGTTTTGAGATGATCTGCCGAAGCATAAAGTGCCTGCAGGGGTTCAAGGGTCTCGAAAAGCTCTTTTTTGCTGATGCCAAGCATGGCCGCAACCCGTTCCTTTTCCTTTTCGAGATCTTTCACTTCATCCTCATTGAGAGATCCTGAGATTTTTGCAAATTTAAGGAAAAGGTCCCTGTCAACAGAGATTCCAGCCTGTTTCTTCATGTTCCTGATCACTGGACCGAACACAACTTCATAGCTTGTTGGTTCGCCGGAAGTTATCCATGCAAGCCTTGCCAGTCCTGCACCCATATCAATGACTTTGGTCGGCAGTTCCCTGCTTCCCTTTGGAGTTGTTTCATACTGCATGAAAACGCAGTTTCCAAGCTCAAGGCCCCGGACAAAGTATTCTATGCAGGGGCCATAATTTCCACCGCCTGCCCAGACATCTTCCGTAAATATAATTTCATCTTCCGGTATGCCCAATGCTTTCAGATAATTAAGATCATGCGTCATAGCCTCCTCTTTCCAGTAGAAAAGCCCTGTTTTCTTTGTATTGAAAGCATGCTGGCCTACCATGACAAAATTTGTGTAGTGCCTTCCGCTTACCCCGACATTGGAAATATCCGGAAATCTGATGCAGGGCTGCGGCACAATCAGTGGATTTGAAGGCGCTTCCATCTCTCCGTTTACAACATACGGCTGGAAATCATTGATAGAGGCAATTGTGAAATAAAGGTCGTCTCTCCACCTTGCCACGGATGGATAGGGCTTTACATAGCCATGGCCGTTGCCGGTGAAGTATTTTTCTATTGTCTTCCAGGTCTGTATGTAATCAAGCTTTTTCTTTACAGGGGTGCTGCCTATGAACTGGTAGCCGATGCATGCCGCATCACCGCACTGGTCTCTTTGTTCCTTTGCCCAGAAGGCCTTTGAACAGGATTTGCACTTCTGCCTTTTGAAGCCGCGCTCGATTAGTGCATTGATCTTGTAATGAACTTCCCAGTCATGGGCAAACTCTTTTCTCAGCTGATCCTTATCAATGTCCATAGTGCATAGAGGTTAGTTGGTGGATTTTTTAAATCATTCCAGCCTGAAGGAAAAAACAAAGTCGTCCCTGATTTGTTTTGCCCTGGCCGGATCAGTAGCAAGAATTCTTAGCTTAAGGTGCAGTGAGCGCTCCGGAATGAAGAGGCTGAGCGCATACCCGGCATATTTTGTTCCATTAAGGGTTGTCTTGAAGGGCACTTCTGCACTGTAGGCATCTCTCTGGATTGAGAAAGTTGTAATCTGCCCCAGTTCTGCACCATTAAGATATCCCATGGAATCATTGAGAACATCTTCCCGGAGAAGATCGGATGCCCCTTTTGACGGATTTTCATTAAGAATCCTGTTTTTGTTTGGGCCGTATTCAGTTACAGTATTAAGATAAACAACTTCCAGCATCTCTGCAGGCTGGTTGTTGATTATTTTAATGCCGCTGAAGTGCCCTTTTGATTCCTGAACTTCCATATCCGGAGGGTACTGGAATGCAAATTCAAGAGTAGTGAAATGAGCCAGCTTCGGTTTTTCAACAACAGGCGGAGGCGTGCTAACATTCGTTTCAATAACATCTGTTTCAGCCTGTTCTGTCTGGGCACTTACGCATCCGAATAACAGGATAGCCATAACCACCAGGAAGTATTTCATTTTTACACCAGTTTTTTCACAGTATTAAGGAATTCATTCGCAACTTTGACTGCATCGCCTGCATCGGCTTCACGGGGCTTTTTTCCAATGATCTCAATAATGCGATTGACCAGTCCAGGGCCTTCCCCGGTCATCGTCTTTTCAATGGATTTCCATTTTTCAACCGGGAATGTTTCAGGGTATTTTTCGTTGAGATATTGTATGGTTGCATCAAAGGTCTGCACTATCATGCCGTCCTTGAACATAAGTGCTGATACCGCAATTCTTATGACATTGCGGGCATCTTCAAACGAATTTCCATAATCGCGGAACTTCATTTTTTCTTTTGCCGAATTGAGCATTTCACTTGCAGCATTTATTGCGATGCTGGCCTGGATATAATCCGGTTCTGTAATTGCCGTTTCAGCAACCATAATTCCATATCAGCCAAAATGATTTAAAACCACTTATACAAGTGAAATACTATGCAACTGCATGAGAGAATATTAGAACTATCTTTGTCAAGGTCATTTTTTTTCCCTGCAAATGAACCATACAATCCAAGCGCCGGATTCTATGAATATGGACCTGTAGGCGTACTTATCAAGCACAGGATAGAAGAACTCTGGAGGAATACTTTTACAAAAAGTGATGGATTCTACGAAGTGGAGACTTCAATTGTTACCCCGGAACCGATATTGATTGCATCAGGACACGTTGGAAGCTTTGCAGATCCTGTAATAGAATGCCAAAAATGCAAGACAAGAATACGGGCAGATACGCTGGTTGAGGAAGTGCACCTGTCCAAACATGGGGAGAGGTGGGATGGAAAACTTGAAAGCCTGGACAGGATTGTAGAAGAGCAGAAGATCGGATGTCCAAGGTGTAAAGGGGAGTTAGGAAAAACATTCATGTTCAACCTCATGTTCAAAACAGGAATAGGAGGGGAACAAAGTCCGGCATATAACAGGCCTGAAACAGCACAGGGAATCTTCACTGCATTCCCAAGATTATACAAGAATCACGGCCAGAAGCTTCCTATGGCAATAGGCCAGGTGGGAAGAAGTTTCAGGAATGAGATATCGCCAAGACAGGGGCTTGTGAGAATGAGGGAGTTTACCCAGATGGAGCTTGAATATTTCTTTGATCCCGGGGATACAAAATACCCCGGATTCCAGGAAATCGCCAATGAAAAGATAAAGCTGAAAGTAAACGGACAGGTTATTGCTGCAACTGCAGGCGAAACAGTGGAAAAGAAATATTCGCCAAACGAGATAATGTCATATTTTCTGGTAAGGCAATGGGAATTTTACAGGAAGATAGGCATCAATGAAGAAAAAATGCATTTGCGGGTGCTTGATCTTGCGGAAGTGCCGCACTACTCAAAGGGAAACATTGACATGGAGATTGAAACTTCTTTTGGATGGATAGAAACTATAGGGAATGCATACAGGACTGATTATGATCTCAGTTCCCATGCAAAGCAAAGCGGAAAGGATATGAGCGTATTTTTCAATGAGAGGAAGCTGGTTCCGCATGTTGTGGAAGTTTCAATGGGAGTGGACAGATTATTCCTGGCACTGCTGGAGCACTGCTACCGGGAAAAAACAGAGGGGAAGGACTGGGAATGGTTTGATTTCCCTCCCGTAATAGCGCCTTACCAGGTTGCAGTATTTCCTCTGATGAAAAAAGACGGCCTTGCAGAAAAAGCCAGGGAAATCACTGAAATGCTCAGAAATTCGGGGCTTGATGTAACTTACCGCGAAAGCGGAAGCATTGGAAGAAGATATGCAAGGGCAGATGAGATAGGTGTGCCATATGCCCTGACAATTGACCATGATACTTTGAATGACAATACCATAACCATAAGATACAGGAATGACGGCAAGCAGGAAAGGATAGCAATCCATGAGATTGAAAAAACCATAAGGGAGAACGTAAAGAAAGGAAGAGTGACTCTATGAAACTTATGCTAATTGTTTTTGCAGCCGCACTCCTGTTTGGATGCACAGGAGAGACAATTCAGCCGGAGAATAATGCAACAAATGAAACAGAAATCCAGCCTCCGCCTGTCAGCATAATAATTGAAGAGCAGAAAAACCAGACGCAGGAGGATATCACTCCCCCTTCACCTCCGGCGGCAGAGAACGAAACGGAAACAACAGACATCCAGTACGAATTCGAACCGGATATTCCCATGGGAATATTCTTCATTGATGTCAGCGGATCAAACCTGCACGGAAACGCGATCCTGATCAAAAAAGGGGATCTTGACATCCTGGTGGATGCAGGGCCGGAACAAAATAAAGGAAAAACAGTGGACCTTCTGAAATCAAGGAGGGTAGATGACATTGACCTGTTGATATCAACAAGTGCAGACCCGAGAATGTATGGCGCTCTTGAAGCCGTTATGGACAACTTTGAAGTGGAGCATTTCTGGTGGAATGGAAAAACGTTCAGAAACCAGGAATACACTGCTCTGATCGGTGATATTCAGGAAAAAGTAAAGGAAACCAGGATTGTAAGCAGAGGAGATCGCATAAGCCTCAATGGACTTGAGCTTGAGATCCTTAATCCATCGGAGTTGGCATTTGATGATGTCAACAATGACGCAATAGTGCTTAAGATAACTGACAGGAATGTGAGCATACTGTTGACATCAGGAGTGCAGAGGGGGGCAACACAGAAAATGACGAATGAGATCGCATCAAAGATCAAATCTGATATTTTGCAGGCGCCCTATTTTGGAACGGGCGAAGGAACAAGGGATATTGGATTGTTTCTTCTGGCTTCAGGTCCGGAGAATGTGATAATCACCGGAAGCTCGGATGATTCTCCTGCAAATGGAGGGTCGAGGGAGCCTTTCGAGAGGCTTCTGGCACAGTACAATATCGGATGGTACAATCAGTATGAGCTTGGAACCATAAGGATCACAAGTAATGGCTATGAGTATGCCATCCAGAACATTAGCAGTTGATATAATAGCTCAGAATAGTGACAGGTTGATGGATTATCATTTTTAAAAAGATGCTATCAAATGCAGAGTGATACGGGCCCATAGCTCAGCTTGGTAGAGGTCTTTTGTATAAACACAATAGATCACCAAAAGCGACGGACTCTTAGTCTTAGGGAAAGTTTTGACTAGCCTGTTTTTTCCTAAATTTGGAAATCCGCAGGTCGAGGGTTCAAATCCCTCTGGGCCCGTTTTATCCGGTTAATTCTACATGTCTTCCCATTGCATCAGTGTGGCAAAGGGCTTCTGTGATCAGGGGAAGATGATCCTGGGTAACATGATCAGAAGTGTTGAGTGACCTTATCTGGCGGCCTGGAATCCGGGATATGTCTTTTCCTGCAATGTCATTGAAGTATGCTTTGAGATATGTTTTTGCCCATCCCCGGATGTAATTCTCGTTTTTGAAAAAAATTTCATTGCGATGAACCAGAATTTCATCTGCAAAATCAGGCATGTATTTTTCAACTTCTAATGGCATTGCATCAAACAGGTTGATAAAAGCAAGATCAGGGGTGGAGAAACTTGCCTGCATAAGATATGCAAGAAGCTCATATTCAAGCCCTTCAAGTCTCATTCCATGGTTTATTCTTCTTTCAACCAGATGAGAGCCTTCATGGGATCTTGTTGCATCCAGGTGTGCATTAATGGCCATAAGGAAAAACTGGTCTGTAGTTTGGGCCTTTTCCATCATGTCAAGCAATCTGCAGGCGAATTTTCTTTTGGCAAGATTGCTTAGAATTGCCGTTGCATCATGATCCCGGGCATCGAACTGCATCCTTTCAAATAGTCTTTTCAATCTTTCGGACTCGCCCCACACCAGCGCCTGTTCAAAAACGGCTTTTTGATCTGCCCTTGACCATTTTGCTGAATCATACTCAGAAGGAACTTCATAGAAATAAAGATCCATATGGTCTTTGAGCCTTGAAATCGAGCCGGTGATATTAAGATATATCGCTCCGGGATCTCCATCCTGCGGAACCTTCAGCCGTCCTGTAAACGGGGAACTTCCAGCTGATTCCCCAAGAACATAATGTGTTGGAACATCAAGGGAATCAGCGGTGCGCAGTATTACTCCAACGCTGGATGGCCTTCCCCAGTCTGCTGAAATACCATGGTCAGCAAAGATCAGTTGTATTTCCCTCTGGCACTTTTCACGGTCATGCAGAGAAGGGCTTTTAATTTGCCGAAGTCTTGCTATCGCATCAGTCATTGGTTTGCGTAGGTGGGGACTTGCTTTTTTCAGTTCCCGCGCAAATGAAGATCCTGCATTTTCCGGGCCTTCGCGCACAGCAAATGCTCTTGCTAATTTCAGGTCTTTCCTGACTCTTTCGCCAAGAAGACCATTAAGATCACTGATGCGGAATTTTTTTCTTGCAAGAACAGGCCTAAAACGGTCTTTAAGCTGCCCGTAAGTAACGCTCACGTATAATCCACGCTGGAAAAATTATATAAAGCGGTATGTTTTTGTTTTGTATGATGGGATTTTACGTTATTCCTGGATTTCGCGCATGTTTCTGTCAGTAAAGCTTGTAAGCCTGACCGGATAGCTTTCATCGTTCTTTAGAGGAGAACGCCGGACTCTCGAGTTTATATATTCCTGGTTCATTAACCTTAAGCCTTCAGCAGCCACTGCTGGATTTCTCAGCATGGCAAAATTTGCCTTGGGCCTGAAACTATCCCTAAGCTTGGATTTTTGCATAACAGATCGCCATAGCAGAATGGAAATGGGAGATTTATATATGTTAGCCCAAAAACAGGAAAAACTTTGGCTATAATCTGATTTTGCCGGATGTGAACATTGCCCTTCTTCCATCAATCGTGAATGTTCCCTTCGAGAACATATCAATAACTTTTGCATATGCACGGTGTTCTGTTTTGAGAATCTTTGCTGCAGTTTCTTCGGCTGTTTTGCAATCAGAAATATCGACAGCCTCCTGATAGATTATTGGTCCTGAATCAAGGCCGGGATCAACAAAATGAATGGTTACTCCGGAAACCTTGCAGCCATGGTCAAATGCCTGCTTCTGGGCTTCTACACCTGGAAATGCAGGGAGCAGTGAGGGGTGTATATTGATTATCTTGTTTTTGTAGGCTTCCAGAAGATCTCTTCCCCTGAGAATAAGCATGTAGCCTGCCAGAACAACGAGACCCGCTTCGTACCGGTCAAGGATTTGTTTGATTTCTGAATCGAAAGCTTCCCGGCTTGCAAAATCTTTTTTGTTAACGATTTCAACAGGAATGTTGTTTTCTTTTGCAATATCTATGGCTGGGGCGTCTGGATTGTTTGTGATCAGTACAACGGGGTGGGCATTGCATCTTCCTGCCCGGATTTCCTCCATTATGGATTTGAAATTGCTTCCTCTTCCAGAAGCCAGAATTGCAATTTTTATCATGATTATTGTGGTTTACGAAAATATTTAAGTACCCTCTGTGTAAGGACTTTATGGCCAGTGGGCAAGCAAAGCAGGAAGATGCTGTGCCTTTAGAAGATTTTATGTGCAGTCTCAGGAAAGAGATTGAAATAGACTGCGGAATTCTCGATCAGCGAATCCGGACAATAGATATGGCCGAATGCAAAAATGAATTCAGGGCAAAGTACTGGGAAGGCAGGATAGCAGAACTGAGAGAAAAACTTGCAACTGCAGATGTTGAAGGGCTTAAGGAACTCAGGCAGAAATGCGAAGTAGTTTCAACAGAGCTTGAAGAATTTAGCAGAAAGCTGGAGTAAATTGAAATGCTGAGCATAATCATCCCAACACTCAATGAGAAAGATCATATTGAAAGGGTGATCACTGATCTGAAAAAGCAGATGAAAGAAGGCGACGAAATAATAGTCGTAGACAGCCACAGCGAAGACGGAACTGCTGAAATTGCAGAAAAACTCGGGGCAATAATCCTGATGCAGCCAAAAAACGGGAACGGACTTGCAAGGACTGCCGGCGCCAGGAAAGCAAAAAATGGAATAATTGTTTTTGTTGATGCAGATTCGGTAATTGCAGGGAATTTTCTTGATCGGATAAGAAAGCATTTTGAGAACCCCGGACTGATGGTTGTCGGGGGATTTGATGCCTACACCTCTGAGTCAAAATTGTGGAAATTGATCTACGACAGTTATTCCAGAATCATTTTCCTTCTTGCAAAGATCAATCACAGAATAACAAAAGAATGCTGGGTTCCATCAAACAATTCAGGATTCCGGAAAGAAGTTTTTCTTAAGGCAGGGGGATATAGGTCTGTCGTCTGTGAAGATGCTGACCTTATGAGAAGATTTCCCAAAACAAAAGAAATCATATATGATGACAAGCTGCTTGTCAGCCTGTCAGATAGGAGATTCAGAAAACACGGATTCTTCAGGACAGTTGCATTCTGGGGCTGGAGCAATCTTAAACTGATTATGGGAAGCAATGTCAGTTCAGAGAATTACAAGGAGCACTATTGAATCTTCCAGCGTACACCATCGGGCTTGTCTTCAAGAATTATGCCGATTTCACTGAGCCTGGATCTTATCAGATCGGCCTTCTGGTAGTTCTTTGATTCTCTTGCAGACTGCCTCAGTCCAATAAGGAGCTTAACTGCCTCTTCCGCCGATTCAGGAACTGGTTCGCCAAGATCCCTTATCAGCTTCAGGATCTGCTGCTTTCTGGAATCAATTGATTTTTTCTGCTTTTCAAGGCCGAATATCCAGAGAATATCGCCTATCGCACTCTTGACGGCTCTCAGCTGCTGCACATCAACAGCATCCTGGATTATATGTGAATTTGCCAGCCTCAGCAGATTGAACAGGTCTGCAAGAGCTTCCGGTGTCCGGAAGTCATCGTCCATATTTTTGTAAAATGACTCTATATGATAATTGCTTTTTTCGCGGAATTCTTGATTGGGAACATCTTTCTTGGAAAGAGATTCTGAAATCAGGTCAAAAGAATTGAATATCCTTTCCACGCTTTCTTCCATGGAATTGATTTTTTCCAGATCATAGTCCAGAGGGCTTCTGTAATGCGCCTGCAGAAAGAAAAGGCGGAGGGCGTTGGAAGAGGAATTCTCAAGGGCGTTCTTGAGCGTAACAAAATTGCCCAGTGATTTGCTCATTTTTTCCCCTTTGACAGTAAGGAATCCGGTATGCATCCAGTATTTACAGTATTTTTCCTTTGTTGCAGCCTCAGCCTGTGCAATCTCATTTTCATGATGTGGAAAAACGAGGTCTCTTGCCCCGCCATGTATGTCCAGGGTTCTCTTTGCATATTTCATTGATATGGCAGAACATTCAATGTGCCAGCCTGGCCGTCCTTTTCCCCACGGACTTTCAAATTCAAGCAATTCGCCGCTGGTTTTTTTCCAGAGGGCGAAATCTGCCGGATTTTTCTTGCTTTCATCAACTTCAAACCTTGAACCTGCACGTATCTGGTCAAGATTCTGTGATGAAAGCTTCCCATAGTCCCTGAAGCTTGAAATATCAAAATAGATGCCGGTTTTTGTCTCATATGCTTTTCCGGCATCAATAATTGCCTGAACCATGGATATTATTTCCGGGATATTGTCAGTTACCTTGGGATAGACATCTGCAGGGAGGATATTCAGCGCTGCAAACTGCTGCATTGCTTCGCTGTGGATTTTTTCTGTCAGTTGTTTTGGATCTGCATGAATTTCTCCGCAGCGCTTCAGGATTTTGTCCTCGACATCCGTGATGTTCTGGATATGATATACCGCAAAACCTTTCTTGAGAAGATGGCGTTTTATCACATCAAATGAGACATATGTTCTTGCGTGTCCGATATGGGCACTATCGTATGGCGTAAGGCCGCAGACATAAAGGACTATCCTTCCCGGTTCAACCGGAAGAAATGGCTCTATACCGTTTGAAAGAGTATTGAAAACGCGCATCAGACGATTTTGAACACATAAAATATTTATAAAGATAGTATGTGAGTATGAACTGGTGATAATTATGGCAGAACCTAAATCAACTCAAAAAGAAGCCGCTCCAAGCGGGAGCGGAAGTTCAGAAAATAATTTGCTTGGGGCACTTGCATACATCATTGCAGTTCTTGTGCCGTTGTTTGTAATTTTTACAGAAAAGAAAAATGACAAGGCATTGTTGTTTCATGCATACCAGTCATTGATACTTAGCATCGTATCATTCGTACTTGTGTTCGGCATAACCTTTGTTTCGGGGTTCCTGGCACTGGTAACTGCAGGGATAGGCGCACTTGTGGGATGCCTTACTTTGCCGCTGATGCTGGGAATCGGAATTGTTCATCTGTTTGCCGCATATAAGGCATATCAGGGAGAGAAGTACATGCTTCCTGTGATAGGTGAAATTGCACAAAAACAGGTAAAATAAGTTTTTCTTTTTTATTTTGGTGATAACATGGCAGATGACAGTAAGCTATTTGCATCCCTTTCCTATCTCATACCAGTTCTTGGAGGGGTTGCAGTATTTGTCATAAAAAAGGGCGAATATGAGAGGTTTCATGCAATGCAGAGCATTATTTTCTGGGTTGCAGCAATACTGGTGTCCACACTGATTGAGATAGCAGGGGCGATATTCGGCCTTGTTCCGGTAGTAGGGGGCATAGCAGACATATTCATTCATCTGATCAGGCTTCTTTTCGGGCTTGGAATACTGATCCTCTGGCTTATGCTTATGTGGAAGGCATTTATAGGAGAAAAATTAGAATTGCCTCTCATATCAGAATACTCCAGAAAAATGAAGGAGAAGGCGGCAAAAAGCATCTAAAGAAAATCTGAAAGGCCCATTTGCTTTATCTTATCGTCTTCGAAGATGCTTTTTATTTCTTTTTCAACCAGCTCCAGCCTTTGTTTCAGGTAAGGCGGCAAATGGTATTTCTCAACAATGTCCCGCGAGATTTTCAGGTATTTCTCTATTCCGCCTTTATTGATTGTTAAGAGCAGATTGCCACCGCAGCTGGTGCATCGTCCTGCAAGCGGTGGTCTCCTGTAAATGGTATTGCAGGAAACACAGCGGAATGTCTGTCTGGAGTATGATCTGAGATTGCCGTAAAGATCAGGGATAAAATGGCTGAGAATCAGCCTTTCTGCTGCATCGGCACTGTCAACACAACGAATCCTTTCCTGAAGACCAAACTGAAGATCTATTTTTTCCGGAATTGACTGCAGTTCAACATACGCTGTCCTTATATTGCCCACATCCAGGGTTCCGCCTGTATGGGTTATTGGAAGGTAGTATTGTTCATCTGTTCCAAGAACATTCTTGACTGTCCTGATTTTCACATCTGAAGGAGAGCTAATGTTATTGGCCGCTTCATAGAAATCCAGTGGATAGGATGAAACAAACTCGATATTGTGGGCTTCATCATCAACCTCTTTTGGATTTATCTCGATTGAAAGAACAAGTGGCGCATCCATTGTGCCCCCCCGCCTCTCGTCAAGGAAATGCCTTGAAAAGTTCAGGAGAGCATCCACCAAAAGCAGTACTGAGTCCTCATCTCCGTCACAGTTCCTTCTTTTTGCAGTGTGGAAATAAGGATGTCCATAGCCCACATTGGCATTTGTAAACCCCACTATCCTGCAAAGCACCCCTGCACTGGTATGTGGAGAAAGGCCCACGCAAAGATGGCCTATAAGATCATCCTTGGTCTGAATATTGTAGAATGGTTTCATTGCATAGAGATTGACAAACAGATCATCGATGAAATTAGCAACGCGGACAAAATACTCTGCTCCTGCCTCAGACAGGATTATGTCCTGGTGTTTCATGGCAACGGTTTGCAGATCATTTTGAAGCGGATTGCCAAGATAATCCCTGTCGTATCCAAGCCCGCGGAGCTTTTCCACAGAAACACGGACTTCAGCAGGTGTAAAATGTGTAAGGACAACATCAGTTGCATCAAACCGTGAAGTGCCATCCCGGAATACAAATACATTGTGCTTTGCACGCAGAATGCCTTTTTCCAGCCTTTCAGGCATCCTTGTGGGATTGGACAATCCTTTCACACCTTTAACTTCATCAACAGACTCGGAGATTCTTTGCATCGCAGCATCATAAACCTCGACAAGATTTACAGGCCGCTTGTCATAACAGGAGGTTTTTCTCTCTGCAGGCGGCTCTCCGCTTACAACAATGCCGGAATCAAGATAAATTCGTTCAATTTCTGCAGGATTGTTGCAGACATGGCATCTTTTGTAAAAGGAAATTGCATTGCAGTTTACGCATCTGGTCCGTACAAGCTCAAGATTTAAGGACTTGGTTCCTTCCACATTTTTCACTGTGCGGTATTGCTTGGTAATGCTCCGGTTCTTGAATGATCCCGTTGGAAAAAGGCCGTTGGGAGATCCGTCCATTTTTCTTTCTTTGGCTTTTTCAGGCCTTCCCATTTTTGCACCTATATAGGTTGGAGCTTTCGGACGAATGGTAATTTTTGAAAGATTATTTACGGTTTCAAGCGGAGATTTGGAAGAGTCAAAATCTGGAAAATCAACCTTTCCATCCTTAAAAGCCCCAAGAGAGGAAAGAAGGGCATAAGCATCATCGGACTCAAGAATCACCTTTTCATCATGCACCCTGTGTTCAATAAGAAGCTCCTCAAGGACTCTTTTTGCAGGATTTTGAGGAACGGCAAATTCACGGATCCTGTCATTCTCGATATTAATGGTGCCTTGTTTCAGCCAGGAAACAAGCTGCTTGAGCTGCTCTGGGGTTATATCATGCCAGGGATAGGTGAATTTCGGATGGAGGGGAACTGAATGTTTTCTTGAAAAATCAAACAGCGCGGGAGCATCAGAATTTTCAGGAGGTTTGTTTCCTTTTAGTTCAAGTTTCCACCATTCTTCGCAATAGCCGCTTGGTATGAGCGGATGGTTGGATTTCAGAAAATCCCCATAGGTACAAAGCATGTCACCGAGAAACAGAATCTCTTCGATCTTGTCTTTTAGGCCATATGCTTCTTCAAGGGTATTTACTTTCATTACGCGGCCGCTTTTCAGTTTTACAACAGGCGGCTCCAAAGTTTCCAATGCTGAGACAATGCATCCTTTTCCGGGCCGCTCGATTTTCATATGAGTTCCATATGCAAGAAAATTATCCAGAAGGATCATTGTTGCCGGATGGATATTTTTTCCCATGAGGCCGCTCGATTTGCTTCTTCCATAGCGAAGCCTGAATCCTCCTTTGGCAGAAGGATGTGAAAAGACAGGGCGGCCTGCAACAAGGCCTTCAAGATAGGTCGGATCTGGCTTTACTTCAGCTTTGTCTGCCTTTTTCTTGATTTTGACAATTTGTTCCAGCCAGTTCCACTTCAGGTTCAGCCTTCGGGTATATTTCAGGACTTTGGCTGCTTTAAGTGCAACCCCCTCACACATAACAAGAGGAACTCCGCCGCGTACGCGGTTTGTTTCAACGCCAGGAACACCACGGTGTGTCGATACCTCCATGTCTTCAGTAGGATCTCCATCAATACATACCGGAATGTTGGATGCTATTACACGAAGGTCATTTTCAGGCGGCAGATACTGTAAATGAACGCAACGGGTTTCATAAACCATCACTTCTTCAAGATACCTTTCGATCTGGGAGTCGGTTGCACGATAATCTGAAATGCCCGCTTCCCTTCGTGCGATATCTGCCAGAACAAGACTAAGAGCTGCAGCAGTTCCTCCTGCAGATCTTATGGGTCCGGCATAATAAACTGCAACGTAATCACTGCCGTCAGGATTGTGTTTTATCTTTACTTTTGCGATCCCTTCGGTGGGGGCTACAAGGACTCCTTCGGTCAAAATACCCAGGCCGGTCCTTACAGCCTGTTCGATCATCTTTTCTTTGCTTTCTTTGATTATTTCTCCTGCAGCAATTCTTCTGGCAACTTCAAAGGCAATTTCCTCACGTGGCATTCCCCCCTGCTCAAGGGAGCGAATTAGATCTGAAATGCCGGGAGGGCCTACAATCCCTTCAACCCTTGCCGCAACATCCTTGGCTATTTTCACCTCTATTTCCGGAACAGGGTCATAGTTTTTGGATCTGGCTTCCTGTACAATAGAATATGCTCTTTGAAGTTCTGATTTCAAAGCTGAAAAGTAGTCCTCCATGCAGTTGGGAATTTAAATGTAAGGTAATTAAATAACTTCTAGATTTTGTTACTATAGCTGCTTCTGCCGAGGTAGCTCAGCTGGTTAGAGTGCACGACTCATAGGTGCAGATCCGATAAACTTTGTTTATCGTCTTTCGAAGTGCCTTGCACTTCAAGACCGATGAGTTATGAGGCGTATGCCGATGATATACATGCACTGGGTAATCGTGAGGTCGGGGATTCAAGTTCCCCCCTCGGCATTTTCAAATGCCTTTTTTAAAATTTATTTCAGGATTTCGGTATTTTCAAAAACAGGAGATTTCATTGGGAATTATGGAAAATGCATGCCCACATGACAAGAGATAGATGTGGGAATTGGTAGATTTTATGGGATTAATTCTCAGAGGATAAAAAATCAGTTTATAATTACTAGATGCTTAACCAATCTGGGATGACCATGAGCGAAGAAATGATTTCCCCTCGGATTATAGATGCTCCAGACTCCAATTGTGATGAAATTCCAATGTCTGAAAATGAAAAGATCAAGAATGGAATTTGTCCTTGTTGCAATAATCGATTGGCTTTTCAGGAAGGCTGCAAGGTTTGCTTTGCCTGCGGCTGGGGCGGATGTTCATAAAAACCTTTTCCTTTATTATTTTTCTTTGTTTCGTTTATTATTCTCATGAAGTTTGATGGCCGGCAGAACTTTGTTCTGTGGTTCATTTAAACGAAGTTTCAATTTGAACATGAGCATTATTCAAGGAAAATTTGGGCTCATAGCTCAGTAGCAGAGCACTCGCCTTGCACGCGAGGGGCCGGGGGTGCGAGTCCCCCTGAGTCCATTTTTGGTTTTCTGCCTCTGGTTTCTGGTTTTTATAGTTTAGCACATCATTAATCATAATGCAGAAAAAGCTGATTGGAGAAATTGAACTTGCAATAGCAATTGCAATAGTTGTAGTGATATTCTTTTTCTCTGACCAGATAGCA
The DNA here is from genome assembly GCA_016926175.1 of Microcaldota archaeon. Lineage (GTDB taxonomy): Archaea > Micrarchaeota > Micrarchaeia > Anstonellales > Bilamarchaeaceae > Bilamarchaeum. Next base: position 2,894 of record JAFGPA010000038.1, on the reverse strand, counting down.
GAACTGAGAGCATATGGACTTGGCGGCGCATTTCTGATAGCTCTTTTTGGCTCTGCAACGATTATTTTCCCTACGCCGGCCGCTGCGATCATAGTAGGAATGTCCGGATCATTTGACCCTTTATTGCTTGGCTTTGTTGCAGGGGTTGGTTCTGGAATTGGAGAGCTGACAGGATATTTTGCAGGAAACGGAACCAGAAAAATTCTTAACGACAGGATAAAGGAATCAAAAGACATAGAAAAAACAGTAAAAAAATACGGGACCTTGGGAATTTTCGTCCTTTCTTTTATACCAAATCCTTTGTTTGATGCTGCCGGCCTTGTTGCCGGCGGACTGAAAATACGCTGGTACAATTTTCTTGTTGCATGCATTTCAGGAAGGGTTTTAAGGCATGTAATACTTGCAGAATTAGGGTTTTTTGCCATTAATCTGATCAATTAAAAAAGTAGCGGGGGGTGGAATTCCAACTCATTTCCAAAAGGTGGAACATGAGATTTGAACCACCGATCTTTACCCGAAACTGCTAGTTTCTCTGGGTTATGAGCTTCGCCTTCCCAATGAATGAAACATTAGGAATCCAGCGGGAACTCCAAACTTCCCCGCCCCGCTACAGATAACTCTGAACAATTTCAGAGTGTTACCATATATTATGACATACCCTTTTAAAGTTAAATAAAAAAAAGAAAAATCATTTTCGCCTTTTTGTCAGTTTTGATGTTGGTTCTTCTTCCTCATCTTCAGATTCTTCCTCATCTTCTTCGTATTGGGACTGGGAAGTGTTTTTCTTTGACATCTTTTTGACCACTTTATGAACCATCTCTCTTTCCATTACTTCTACTTTTTTGAGTTCTTCTTCGTGTCTTCCTTTGTGGTAATAGAAACCGGCAAGGAACATAAGCGAAGACAGAATTATCAAAAGCAATGGCAGGCCAATATAAAGCGAAGGAAGAACAACTGCCGTAAGATCATTCTTCAGCTTGTTGAATTGCTCGGGGGGTGTGATGCCACATTGCTGCAGCTTTGTAAAGTCATTGGTAGTCACAAAATTGACGACGGATGTCATCATTTCTGTTGCATATGATATTATTACATATGCCGACCCAACAATCATCAGAAGCCCAAGTATAACAAACAGAAAAGATACAAGTTTTGATTTGTTCATGGTATTCACCTGCCAGATATATATTCAGTCATCTTTTTAAAAACAAAAGAGCAATGTATATGCATGACAGGAAGCAAAAGCAATGCCTTTAAGGATCTCATGGGCGTGAAGCCAGAGGTCAAACCAGAAGCACCAAAGGTAACAGAAGTAGTACCGATAAGGGCTGAGGTAAGGGAGCAGGTTTCGCAAAGCGTGAAGGAAAAAATGCTGACAGAGCTGTTTGGAAGCGCGATAGAAACTTTTGACAGAAAAATGGCCTCGTCCCGCCCCGATGAAAGGGCACAGTATGAAAAATCGGCATTGAAAAAATACCTGGGGTGAACTGATGATAAGCGACCTCTTCAAGAATGCAAAGGTGCAGTATGCATACAATCAAAGGCAAAAGATATACAGTGTCGAGGTTATACTGGATAACAGACCAAGAATATTGACTTTAAGGGTCGGAGACAATTTCACTGAATTGTCACTGGCAGACAAAAAAGGAAAGATACTTGAGGTTTTAAGAGAAGAGGACGGCAGGGGAGTAACCTTCAGTGGATCACCATGAGTGCAAAGATCAATGCTGCAAATGCGGCTTTGGATTATGTCAAGGAGGGAATGTGTATAGGTCTTGGCAGCGGAACCACTGTCAGAGAGTTCATAAAACTCCTGGGGGAGAAGGTAAAACTGGGCTTGAAAGTCAGCTGCGTGACCACTTCTTTTGATTCAAGAATGCTGGCAATTGAAAACGGGATATTTGTAACTGAAACAGATGCAATTGAAGAGATTGACCTTGCTGTTGACGGAGCTGACCGGGTAACGAAAACCTCCCTGCTCAAAGGCGGAGGCGGGGCACTGACAAGAGAGAAAATAATTGCATACAATGCAAAGAAGTTCATTGTAATTGCAGATGAAGGGAAGGTCCTCAATAATGTTCTTGAAGGCACAGTAAACCTTGAAGTTTTGCCCTTTGCTGCTCCGCTTGTTATGAGAAAACTGAACGCCTATCATCCGGTAATAAGGATGGCAAAGGCAAAATTAGGCCCTGTAATATCGGATAATGGAAGTTTTATCATAGACTGCAAAATGAAACTTGAAAATCCAAAAAAGACAGAGGAATGGCTCAATAACATACCCGGAGTAATTGAAAACGGGATCTTTACAAAGTTCGACCTTGTCATTGTTGGAAACGATGATGGTTTCCGGATTCTTTAACAAAAAGATAGATTTTTAAACACAACTTGACCTATTATTATTGGTGGGATTTTATGTTTATGAATAAAAGACTTAAAAGTACTGTTAAAAGGGAACTCAACCTCGCCAGAACAAATATTGTAATAGCAGGGCTTGCAACATTACCATTACTATCTAATCTTTCATGTGGAGGACCAAGATTCTCTTCAGAAAATGAAAGTACCGGAGGAGAAGTGGCACATATTGCAGGAAATGCCGGACAGGCAACCCAGGGCGGAACAAGCAGTGGAGGATTCTCAGGACAAAGCAATATTGGCGGAGCGTCTGGATTTGGCGGACATTCGGGTGAAGCAACCGGCGGCACTGGAAACAGTGCAGGCGTTGGAGGTTCTTCTGGAGAAGCCGGCGTTGGCGGAATTAGCGGTAGTGCCGGAACATCTGGTGTTGGCGGAACATCTGGCACTGGTGGAACAACTGGTGGTGTTGGCGGAACATCTGGCACTGGTGGAGCAACTGGTGGTGTTGGCGGAGTATCTGGTGCTGGTGGAGCAACTGGTGG
>JAFGPA010000037.1 GCA_016926175.1 Microcaldota archaeon | reverse complement strand
TTTTTCTTTTCAGCCTTTCCGGGGTTTTTCTTTTCGCCCTTTTTCTTGGCAGGCTTTTTTTTGCCGGGCTTTTTCTTTTCAGCCTTTTTGGGCTGTTTCCCGGGAACTGCATTGACCGTTTGTAACTTTTTTTCCGCCTGCTTTTTCCTGGTTTGTTCCGGAAACTGTTCTTTTTTCTGTGGCTCTTTTTTGGGATGCTCTTTCGGGGGCTCTTTTTTGGGCTGCTCCTTTTTTTGATCCTCGCTGAACTGCTCTTTCAGGGGCTCTTTTTTGGGCTGCATCCTGGATGGGATTATTGGCACCTGAACAGGCCGGCCTGCAGGTTGCACAGCAGGAATTGGTTTTCTTGGCTCCGCTTTCGGCTGCTCCTCTGGATGTTCTTTTGCTGGCTGCTCAGCCTGCAGCCCATAAAACGGTTGAACTTTTTGTGCGGGCTTTTTAGGCTGCTCTCCCGGAATCTGATAGAGTGGATTATGTGCTGCAAGCCCCCTAAGATGCGGCGGAATAAATATTCCTGTTGAAGGTTTTGGCATTGGGTGTTCTTTTCTTGGATTTTCAGCAGGAAGCTGTGCGGGTTGCAGGATTTTTTGAACCTGCTGGATTTCCGGTTTCGGATCCTGTGGTTTTGGATCAGCGTAGCTTTCCTGGTCGAATTTTTTTATTGCTTCGGCAAGCAGGGTTACCTGTGCCCCTAATTCCTGGCCTATGGTACCGACATCGGGAATTTTAATTTCTGAAAAACGGGCCAGGGGCTTGAACAGATACCGTTCAAGAGTAAACCTATTGACTATTTTGGAATCCTGGGAATTGACATCTGCAATTACATATGGCTTTATTTCAGCGCCATGGCCAGGATTTTTGGGAAGCTCGAATGTATTGGCTGTGCGTTGCCTGTACAGGGCCACTGCAAAAACATCGTTAAATTCGCCCATCCTTATGGAGGCTTTTAATTCAGTGGTCATGTTTTCCGGACATTGGCTCTTTCTCTTGGCCTTGCCAAGCATTCTTGAAAGATCTCCTTTTGTAAGCTTATTATAGGAGCTGCCAAATGTGGCTCTCAGGTTAAGAAGCATCTGAGGTGCAGTATCTGCAATATCCTGATGTTCCTTCATAATATGCCTGGCCTGGTCAAATAATTTCGGAATGTCCTTTGGATCTGAAGTTGCAATGAGATTTTCGGTTCTTCTTATGAAAAGGAGAACTATTTTGTTGGCCTTGATATTGTTGGCATAGAATTTGAGCAGGTCTACGGTTTCATTTTCAACCCCTTTGGCCTTTGCAGTGCGGAGAAGCGGCCGCATGGCATCAACAATCTTCTGGGATGAACCAGATGTGTCAATGCAGGAAAGGAATCCTCTTTTTCCGGCTTTGCCCATAAGCTGCTCAAACGCAGGCCTGTGGTTGATCATGCGCCTTTCATGAGCACTTTCCCTGGCCTGCATTTCAAAAGAAGCCCTCAACCTAGCCATAGCATTTTATCTTTGCCAAATAATAAAAATGGAATTATTTTGCTTTGCCCTGATTGGCAACTGATTTCATCATCTTCCGGATCTTTTCCTGGTCACCAAGATAGTAATGCCTTTTTGGCTTGAGATTCTTATCAAGCTCATAAACAAGCGGAACGCCTGTCGGAATATTCAGGCTCACAATTTCGCTATCAGGAATGTTGTCAAGATATTTAACCAGTGCGCGGAGGCTGTTTCCATGGGCTGCAATCAGAACTTTCCTGCCGGATTTAACTGCAGGTTTGATCTCCTTTTTCCAGTATGGCAAAAACCTTGCAACAGTATCTTTAAGGCATTCCGTTGCCGGCAGCTCGGATTTTTTCAGATCTGCATATCTTGGATCCTTTCCCGGATAGCGCGGATCTGTTTTTTTGAGAGCCGGAGGCCGGATGGAATAGCTTCTTCTCCATGTATGGACCTTGTCTTCGCCGAATTTTTTGGCCATCTCTGATTTGTTTAGCCCCTGCAAAGCTCCATAGTGCCTTTCATTGAGCCGCCAGGACCTTTTTACCGGAATCCACATGAGATCCATTTCATCAAGGACGTGCCATAAGGTGCGTACCCCCCTTTTCAGGACTGATGTGTATGCAATGTCAAAAGTGTAGCCTTGTTTCCTTAGTATTTTTCCTGCCTCTATTGATTCCCGGACACCTTTTTCAGTAAGGTCGACATCCGTCCAGCCGGTGAATCTGTTTTCCCTGTTCCAGAGGCTTTCTCCGTGGCGCAGTAAAACCAGTTTTGCCATAATACGGATTCATGGCTAACTCTTTTATGTGTAACGAAGCTAGAACATTATATGGAGAAAAAGAACTGGAAAAAAATATTGAGGAGCGTTGCACTGGTTTTTGCACTGGCAGGATCTTTCGTGCTTCTTTTTTTCACGTTTCTGATAAATGATGCCCTGGATAAAACCAGGGACTCGGTTATTTCAAACATTAACGGCATCCAGGGAACGCTTCTTGAGATGGAGAGCGCTGTGGACGGGGCAGACAGGCAGCTCAATGCAACTGCAGAAACCTTTGACAGCCTTGAGGCATCATTCCTGCCTATTTCAGAAGGCCTTGAATCTACAGGAAATGCGCTTGTGGGCATGTCGCAGAGCCTTGCAGCATTCAAAATCCTGGGAATGAGCCTCTCCGAACAGGCCAATGAGCTGAAAGATGCAGGCAATTCCATGTTCGAGGCATCTGAAAATCTTCAGGAAACTGATTTTGAAGAGCACAAAAACAATATTGCCGGATTCAGGGTAAGCCTGCAGGAAATCAAGGAAGACATATCAATGCAGAGATTAATGCTTGGAGAAACAAAGGAAACGGTTGAGAACGTCGTAGGATTGATGAAAATAGCGAATGTGCTCCTGTTCTTTGTGATAATAAGCATTTTCATGGTCGGAATACTGAACTCCACGGCAGGACTCATATAAAAGGATTAAGCTTAAAATTTTACATAAATATTAGAACATTTGTGTTGATGATAACAATGTATTTGAAGATTCATGAGAATCCGCAGGGGAAAATAATAGCAGTATGTGACAAAGACCTAATAGGGCGGATACTGAAGGATAAGACCAGGCATCTGGATCTGGACAGGTACCGGGGATTCTACATGGGAAAGCAGGTGGAGGAGGAAATTGTGAGGACAGCCCTCGGAGATTTCCTTTCTGCCAACATAGTCGGCAAAAAAGCAGTGAAAATTGCCCTTGATATGGGCATTGCAAAAGAAAAAGATGTAATGAATATTGACAATGTTCCTTACATACAGATATACAGGGTGTAAATGTGAAGCCAGTAACAATTGTAGCTGAGGATAAAGTCGGCCTTTTGGCCGAGATTTCCTACATACTAGCGAAATCGAAAATAAATATTGAGAGTGTGAACGTTGACGTTGTATCAAAGAATGCAGTAATATCCATGAGCATTTCAGATCCAAACAAAGGCAGGCAGGTTCTTGAAAGTGCAGGATACAAGGTTGACACCAACTTCCTTGTTATGAGAATAAAGAAAGAAGATGTTGAAAGGATAAAAAAAGAGCTTCAGGACGCCGGTGTCAGGATCAGCGAATTCAACCTGCTTTGCGGAGATGAGAAGGTTCAGGTATACTCGCTGGCAGTCGACAAGAAAAAAAAGGCCGGCAAAGTGCTTGGGGAGTTTCTCATCACCAATGAGTCGGATTACTGAAATTCAAAGGATTTCTCTTTTTTATCGGTCTTTATTTTGTCTTTTCTGGCCAGTTCTATTGCCTGTTCAATTTCCTGATAATTGGCATAGATGAAATCTCCGCACTCCCTATATCTCTTTTCTTCATCCTGCAAAAGACCAAGCCGTTCTTCCTGCTTTGAAAGCCGCACCTTCAGTTTTTCCAATTGCGGGTCCGGTTCCTCGAAATTATTGTAATACTCATCAGCAGCTTCGCCCAGTGTTGCGAATTCCCTGGCCGGATAATCATATTTTGACAGCCTGCATAGCGAATAATCGACAGGCTTTTCAGAATAGTAGACCAATGGCTGCGCATTGTCAGCAATGGACCTCAGGGTTTCTTCAAGTTTCATCAGCTGATTTCCGCTCAGGGAAGCCCCGGGCGTTTTCTCTTCGATGCCCAGTCTTGCGAGAGCTTCAAGGGCATATTCTTTTCCCACTGGCAGTTTCATCAATGATACAATAATGTACTTTTCCGAAGCCTCCAGTGCTGAAGCGGATGATCTCGGATATTTGTACTCCTTCCCGGGCACTATTTCCCTGTCAGACCAGGATTCGAACCTGTATGCAGTAATTGTTTTTTGGTCTTTTGCAAGAATGATGTTTCCCTGGCCGAACATTTCGAAAACAAGCTGAAGCCCGCCAAAGTTAAATGCGATGATCCTGTCCTGGTTTATCTGTTCTATTGACTGCAGTTTTGCATTTTTCAGTTCCTTTTCCAGTTTTTCAACAAACTTGTCATGGGGCTGGGCTTCTTCGACATACTTCGTAATATGCATCCTTACCCCCGGCTCGCAGATGATTTCAGAGCTGCCGATTTTCATCCTGTAAAGACCGTCCCTGATTTTTCTGATTCTGGAAAAATGCTTTCCTGCCAGGAACTGAAGTTCACGGACCATGAATGAATATTCCAGGTTTGACATCTTATGCATGGAATAAACTGCAACGGGAGTGATTAAATTATTTGTCTTTGAAACAATCTCATGAATCCTGAGGATGAGCTGAAGAACCTGCTTGGAGAGGATGAGCTTGAAATTCAGGTAAGGCAGAAGATTTCATCTTTCCACGGATTTCTTACAAGGGAGGTGGCCCTGAAACTGATTGCAAAGGAAAAGGGTCTGCTCAGGGATCAGGAAAAAAGCTATCAGCTCAGGAAAATCCCGAAGAACGAAAAAAGGGTTTCTTTTGCCGCCAGGGTAACAAGGATATGGCCAAAGGCAAGCTATGGCTCGGGCAAAACATCCAGGGTAATCGAGCTTGAGGATGAAAGCGGAACAGCGCCTCTGGTTTTGTGGAATGAGGATACCAGTCTTGCGAATAATCTGAGATTGAAGGATCTCATACATGTAAAAGGAGCATATGAGAAAAACGGCGAACTGCATTTTGGATATGGAGGAAAACTTGAAGTCGCAGAGAGGGAACCGTTTACAAAGCTTGAAGAAATTGGAGAAGGGCAGATGGTCCATGTGCGCGGCAATATAACAAAAATAGAAGGCTATGATGCGTTTGTGCATGGCATGAACACATCCAAGGCATTTTCTTTTTTGATGTCCGATGGAACTGAAAAAAGGGTTGTAATATGGGAACTCCAGGAAAGAGGGGAAAATCTGAAGCAGGGCGATGAGATAATCATAGAAGGCGGGCTTGTCAACAAAGGCAACATTGAGCTTAGTTCTGATGCAAGAATACTGTCACGAAGAAACATGCTGATAGGGGAATTGAAAAAAATTGAATGCGCTGAAAACAGGCTGATGGTAGTAATTGACGAAAAGGAACTGGAAATGGACCGCAGAAATGCGCTTAGATTTGTCGGCGTTGAAGTTGCTGATGACATCGGCCTCTGCACAGTTGTGAGCCTTAAAAAAGATAGCCTGTTAAATAAAAGGATAGCTGTCAAAATAGACAATGGGAGGGTTCTGGATGCCTGCATTAAACTTGAAAGTTGCTGAAGCCTTTCAGAATGATATTGGAAGGGGGATTGCAAGAATTGACTCCAAGGCAAAATCTGAACTTGGAGTTGCAACAGGAGATATAGTAAGGCTTATTGGGAAAAAAGCGGCCCTTGCAATAGTGTGGCAGGCCCATCCGGATGACGAGGGGCTCGACATGATAAGAATGGACGGGATACTCAGGCAGAACGCAGGAGTTGGGCTTGGCGAAAAACTGAGGATTGAGCCGGTCCAGACAAAAACGGCAAAAAAAGTCATTCTTGCTCCGCAGGAGCCTGTAAGATATTCAGTGGGATTTGACCAGTATGTTAAAAAAAGGCTGATAGGAAAGCCTGTTTTGAAAGGCAATCTCCTTCCGGTCGGAATTTTCGGAACTTCCATTCCTCTTGTTGTCGCCCAGGTAATCCCCCAGGGGCCTGTAATGATAGGCGACGCAACAGAACTTGCAATAAAGAAAGAGCCTCTAAAGGAAATGAAAAATGTCCCCAACATCACCTATGATGATGTAGGTGGAATGAAGGATTCCATACAGAAGGTAAGGGAAATGATAGAGCTTCCTTTGAGGCATCCTGAGATATTTGAGCGGCTGGGCATTGATCCTCCGAAAGGGGTTTTGCTTTATGGGGCTCCGGGAACCGGAAAAACACTGCTGGCAAAAGCAGTTGCAAATGAAAGCGACGCCAATTTCTATTATGTAGGCGGACCAGAAATCATCAGCAAGTATGTGGGTGAAAGCGAGGAAAGGCTCAGGAAACTTTTTGCAGAGGCCCAGGAAAACGCCCCTTCAATTATTTTCATTGATGAGATAGATGCCATTGCGCCGAAACGGGAGGAAGTTACCGGTGAAGTGGAAAAAAGAATGGTTTCCCAGCTTCTGACAACCATGGACGGTCTGAAGGCCAGGGGCGAGGTCATAGTGATCGCCGCTACAAACAGGCCGGATTCGCTTGATCCGGCGTTGAGAAGGCCCGGAAGATTCGACCGTGAAATAGAAGTTGCAGTTCCGGATGCCGAAGGAAGAAAAGAGATCCTGAACATTCACGTGAGGTGCATGCCTCTTGAAAAGGATGTAAATCTGCAAAAGATTGCCAAGATGACTCACGGGTACACAGGTGCAGACCTCTCACTGCTGACAAAGGAAGCTGCGATAAAGGCATTGAGAAGGATATTGCCTCAGATAAACCTTGATGATGAAACACTGCCTCCGAACATTCTCGAAAGCATAATTGTCAGAAAGGATGACTTCTATGATGCAATGCACGAGATCCAGCCATCTGCATTAAGGGAAGTTTATGTTGAAAGGCCGACTACCAGCTGGAAGGATATCGGAGGGCTTGACCAGATAAAAAAAGAGGTTCAGGAAGCAGTTGAACTTCCGCTGAAAAGACCGGACGTATTTGAAAAAATGGGGATACGGCCAATAAAGGGGATATTGCTTTATGGTCCCCCGGGAACCGGAAAAACGCTCATTGCAAAGGCGGTCGCCAATGAAAGCGAAGCCAACTTCATTTCAATAAGCGGCGCACAGGTCCTTACAAAATATGTTGGTGAATCTGAAAAAACTGTGAGAGAGCTTTTCAAAAAAGCAAGAACTGCCGCGCCCTGCGTATTGTTTATCGATGAAATTGATGCAGTTGCACTGAAAAGAACGGGGCAGGGCGAAGGAGGAACGCGGGTAACGGAAAGAATCGTTGATACCCTGCTTACGGAAATGGACGGGCTGAGGAGCCTGAAAAATGTGGTTGTCATAGGGGCAACCAACAGGCCGGACATTCTTGATCCTGCATTAATGAGGCCCGGAAGATTCGACAGGATAATCGAAATAGTGCCTCCTGATGAAAGTGCAAGACTGGAGATATTCAGGATTTCCACAAGAAAAATGCCGCTGGACAGGACAGTAAGGCTGAAAGAACTTGCAAAAATCACTGACGGATATACCGGGGCAGATATTGACAATCTGGTAAGGGAAGCCGGCATGACTGCCATAAGGGAAGGCGCAAAAAGCGTGACGGCCAGATATTTTGAAAAATCATTCCGTTCAATTGTCCCAAGCATCAAGAAGGAGGATGTGGAGAGCGTTGAAAAATTCAAGAACTCCGCAGCAACAATGTACAGGTGAAAAATTGAGAATAATGTTTTTCTTCAGGCTGATGGTAGTGGCATTCACCATATCATTACTGGCATTTGGGTTAACTGATATGGGAATAACTGATGCACTGAAAATACTGGCAGTTGGAACCGCAGGTTCAATTGCAGTTACGGCATTCTATCCTGAATTCAGGGGAGTGAAACAGGGAGACGCAGTATCTGTTGTTGCTGATACGGCAGTGCCAAGCATAATAGGAAGAATCGGAAGGGCTGCTGACAGCGGAAGAAAAAGGGAGCAGATAAAAATAGTGCTTCCAAATGGCAGTGAGGCCATTGGGATTGTTGAGAATTATGGCGGGCTGATAAGCCATCCGAAAATCAGAATCCTTTATGAGGAAAAACTGGTGGAATAATTGTTTGGGCTATATCTGGAAAAAGATGAAGTGGTTCAGATCATGATAAGCGTTGTTGCAATTTCATTTGCGCTGGCGCTGGTATTTGCAGGAAGGGATGCACCGCTTGGGTCGCCGGTGGAATTTGCAGTATTTGTGGTGCCTCTTTTTGTCACAATAGGTTCAGGTTTCATACTCCATGAAATGGCGCACAAGCTTGTGGCAATATATTATGGCGCCGCGGCAAAGTTCAGGATGTGGACCCAGGGCCTTATATTCATGCTCGCAACCTCAGTATTGTTTGGATTCTTGTTTGCCGCTCCAGGAGCAGTCTACATATATTCAAGAAGCATTACAAAAAAGGAGAATGCAATCATTTCACTTGCAGGGCCTGCAATGAATGTTGTCCTTGTTTTCTTTTTTGTCGCCCTTCATTACATTTCTCCAATCAACCAGTATTATTCCTTCCTTACCAGGTTTGAAGCATTCAGCGGATTCGGAATAGGAGGGGGCATAATAAGCGTCTGGTATTTTGGAGCGGCCATCAATGTTGTTCTGGCACTGTTCAATATGATACCTGCATTTCCGCTTGATGGCAGCAAGATATATGCATGGAGCAGAATTGGATGGCTTGGCGCAACAGGACTGCTGCTTATGCTTGGAACATGGATAGTCGGGCCTGCAATGATAATCAACTTTGTTCTGCTGTTTGCAATAGTAATAATATTTTCCAGATTATTGTTCGGGTGAAATCTTGAAAGGGGCAGAGGCTGTTGTTTCGGAAACCTGCGTGATAGGAATTCCTGCAGTTGTCAAAAAAAGGATTGCAAAGAGCTACAGGGCCAGGGAGCTTGATGAAAAACTGAGAAGGGAGAGAACAAGAAGCGAGGCAAGGCTATTGCACAGGGCAAAGGCTGCCGGCATAAAATGCCCTGTTGTTCTGCAGGTAGATGATTTCGAACTCTACATGACAATGATACCCGGAAAAAGGCCTGCAATGGACAGGAAGCAGGCAAAAACTGCAGGAAAAATCCTCGCAAAACTGCATCAAGCGGATATCATACATGGTGATTACACTCCAGCGAATATTATCGAAAATAATGAAGGGATGCACATCATTGATTTTGGCCTTGGTTTTGTATCAAAGGACATTGAAGACAAGGCTGTTGATGTCTTCACGATGTTGAGGGCAATTGATGAAAAAGAAGCTTTTCTTGAAGGCTATGCCGGTTATGAAAAGTTCAGGCAAGTCGAAAAACGGGTTAAGAAAGTAGAATCGCGGGTCAGGTATGCGTTGTGAACTACCCTAACCTGCCTGATGGCAAGGTTATGGCTTCCTGCTTCCCAGACGTTGCTATTGCATCATCTCCACAGGCGTTAC
>JAFGPA010000005.1 GCA_016926175.1 Microcaldota archaeon | reverse complement strand
CTGCACATAATCATAAAGTCCGGCAATGCCGGAGTTGTTTGCTGCTTCTGCATGGCTTTTCTGAATATTTTCAGACTCAGACTTGCAGCTGCTGAAAATTTGAAGGGCGGTAATCATGGCAAGCGATGTTGCTCCTGCCCCCAGGACAAATCTTGGATTCTTTAAAATGTTTTTATTCTGGTGTCTCATGACTTTCCTCTTGTGTTATTAATAGTCGATTTATGTGCAAAATATTAAAAACAGATTTATAAAGGAAAATGAAGGAGAATTAGCATGATTCTTTCAAATGAGGATATCAAAAAGATGCTGAAGGAGAAAAAAATAATCATAACACAGCTGAAGGAGGAGCAGATAGGACCTGCCAGCATTGACCTTACTTTATCCAACGAATGGCAGTTCTTCAGGCCAAGCCTAAGTAAAAGGACTGTTGATCTTTCAAAAACAGAATTTCAGAGGGCATTTGTAACAAAAAAAGCGAACGCAATAACCCTGAAAAAAAGAGAAATGTGTCTTGCCAAAACCAGGGAGAAAATCACCCTTCCCGCAGACATTATGGGAAAACTGGAAGGAAGAAGCAGATATGCAAGAATGGGGCTTATAATACATATCACCAGTGCCCTGGTACAGCCCGGATCAGATAACCACCAGGTGCTTGAAATAGTTAATCTTGCCCCTTTTTCGGTGAAGCTGAGGGCAGGAATGAGAATTTCGCAGGTTGTTTTCCATAAAATGGGCAGTAAGACAACGAAGCCATACAAGAAATTCGGCCAGATTGCAAAGGATCAGTAATTTTAAGCTGAAGCAGGATAATTATTCTGATGATCAAAAACAACACGCTGTTGCTTACGATTGTGGCTTTTTTTGTTTTGATAATAGCGGCAGCATTGATGGTGAAACCAGCTTTTGATGACACTAAAATCGTTTTCAGGGAAAGCCCGCTTGAAAAAAACACGGAACTTAAGATTTTGCCGGAAGACTACTACACCTACAACTATTATACCAATGGCACAGTTGTAAACATAACCTACCTGGCATTAGATGGAGGGGATTGCACCATGGTTTTGGTGGCGGAAAGCGTAAACAAAACACACATCTGCATTGATAAATGGGGAATGGATGAGACAGGATCCAATTCTTCATTCAAAGAACCTGCATTTATCCTTTTCAAGCCATGGATGCTTGCACTCCATGAAAACTGGAGCTGGAACAACTCAATGTACATATACTATTCCGATATGCCCCAATACATAACAGAAACCCATTACAGGGTGATAAAGATGGAAGAATACAATGGAAGGGAAGCATTTGTTGTTGAAATAAGAACAGAGGGCGAATTTTCTGAATATGACTGGATAGACAAGGAAAGAAGGATTCTTTTGAAAGTAGAAGGAAAGGGATTCAGGGTTGAATTAGTGGACTACCGCTAGGGGGATGGCCTTTTTTGCAAGCTCATCCTCGGCAACCTGAATAAATGTTTTTGTTCCGTCCTTGATCTTGATAAGAGGTGGTGCACCCATAGAAAGCTGCAATGCCCTCGCGCCTATCAAGCGTGCAATTTCATATTTAGTTGATTCCATTTAACCCACCAAAAATTAACACTCATAAAACAATATAAACATTGCTTTTTTTGCCAAGGGTAAGAACTGTCTCTCCAGAGAACTTGAATGTCTTGGCAATTGCCTTTTCAGCCTTTATTTTCATCCCGGGCTTGATTGTCATGCCGCGGTCTTCAAACATATAAAGAACCCCTTCATTGCCTTCATCATCATTGACAATTATCCTTGTCACCATGGATTTTACTTTCTTGCTTTTCAGGTATTCCAGGTTTTCAGCTGATATAACTATGAGAGTGTCGGTATTGATGTTGCGCATGCCGTCCCGGATCTTTGTGATATTTGTAATCTTGGTTTCCTTGAATTTTTTCTTGGCAAGGTTGAATGCAAGCGTGATTTCTTTTTTGGCGGTATCGATCATGCGGGTCATTTCGGTACGCATGATCCTGTCATCGCCTTCAGAAAGCATCATGACTTCGTATGCTTTTTTGAAGAATGTGTCCGGCAGGTGTTCTATTTCATGCTGTTCCTTGATTTCTTCCATCTGTTCGCTTTCAATATGCTCTATTTCTGAAGAAATCTGGTCTGTCCTGGCATTCATTCCAACTTCTTCAAGCTCTTCCGGGACAATTTTGTCTTCTGCCAGGACTGCCGCCGGAACAATCAATTCTGTCTCAGAACCGCCAACATGGTCAAGATCAGATATAACTTCAAGATAATTGGTAAGGAATTCCTGCATAACAACTTTTCTTCCGCCGTCTTTTTTGGGTCTCTGTGACCTGAGATACATTTTCTCTATGGAAGGCATCATTTTCTGCTTTACAATTTCTGCCCTTTCTTTACCAAGGCGCTTTTCGAATATCTGGGTGATGGGGTCCAGTACTTTCTGCCTTGCATCCTTTGGAACATCCTTTTCCCTGGGTTCCTTTTCGCCCCTGGAAAATATTTCCGCAAATGACATTACTTCCGCTTCAGCTTCTTTTTTCTTGTCAAGGATTCTCTGGGCACATTCCCTCACAGATGGTTCTTTGTCATAGCTTAGTTCAACCAGTGCAAACAGTGCTGCCGGATCATCATGCACTGCAAGATCTGTGGCGGCTTTCTTTCTGACTTCTGGATCGGCATCAAAAGTCAGTGAAACAAGTTTGCTTAAACTAACGGAATCCTCAGACATAGTCAACCTCATGAATATTCAAGTTAATCTATTTAATTATTTTCTCCATAGCATCAAGGGCAGCTTCGATGTTGCTGATGTCAAAATTGCCCATATGTGCAATTCTCAAGCCGTTTTCCTTGAAGGTGCCCCTGGCACCTACGATTTGGATGTCAAATTCAGCTTTCAGCCTCTTTTTTACATCTGCAGCTTTAAAGCCTTCTGGAACGACAAAACCGGTTACGGTGTTTGATTCAAAGCCTTTTTCTGCAATAAGGGCAATGTCCATGTCAAGGAGCCGGTTTCTTGTATATTCTGCAGCCGATGCGTGCCTTTTCACAGCAGCTTCAACGCCCCCTTTTTCATCTAGGATATCAAATGCTTTCTGCAATGCCCAGAACAAAGTTATTGCCGGGGTATTTGGAGTCTGCATGTTTTTTTCATAGTATTTCTTATGCCTGCGCAGATCACAGTAATAGCCAGGTATCAGTTCCCTGCTGCTATACCGGTCAACTGCATCTTTGGAAAGGCCAAGAAGTGCCATGCCTGGAGGGGCTCCGGGACATTTCTGGCTGCCTGCAACAAAGCCATCCACTCCGAATTCCTTCATATCCATTTCTGTTCCTGGCCATGCTGATATGCCATCCACAATGGTAAGCATGCCTTTCGATTTTGAATATCTGCAGATTTCCCGGATATTATTTCTTACTCCAAGGGAGGTTTCATTGTAAACAATGGCAAGTACAGTTGCATCGCTTGAGTCTATTTTTTCCTTTGTCCTTTCAAGATTCCATCCTTTTCCGTCTTCAATTGTATTTTCAATGGCATTGGAATACACTTTCACTGTAAGAACCTGCTTGTTGCCAAAATCTCCGTTTGGAAAGCATACCACCCTGTCATTTCTGTCGCATAGGTTCATGACAAGGGTTTCAAGGCCAAGCGCTCCTGAACCTGTCAGAATGTAGGATTCATCGCTGTTCAGGTATTTTTTCAGCCTGGTAACAAGATCCCTGTAAAGTTCTGTCATTGCCTCGGAACGATGGGTTATCATTTCTTTTGTCTGTGCCAGGGAGATTTCCTCAAGAACTGGTACTGGGCCTGGAGAAAGCAAATTTGTCATGATTTAGATTTGAAGGCAATAATTAAAAGAACTGCCAGGCTAAGTTGAAAAAGTGGCTGTGATAATCTATAGTATGCCGGAATGCGGATTCTGCAACATGGCAAAGGAATACCTGCAAAACCGGGGCATTGAATTTGTCGATTATGATATTTCCAGGGACGGGAAAAAAGCTGAAGAGATGGTAAGGAAAAGCGGAAAAACTGGTGTGCCGGTCCTGGAGATAAACGGAAGGATCGTTGTGGGGTTCAACCCCCAACTGATAGAAGATGCCCTGAAAAAAAAGGAGCCCCCCAAAAGGGAGGAATTCATAAATAATACGATTTTCGATCCTTTTGGAAACTAGGCAACCAGCGCCTGAACATCAGAATCATTGCTTTTTATTTCCCATGAGATTGACGCAAGGCCAAGCTTATGGGAAAGTGCAAATAGTGAAAGCTCTCCTTCGCCAACCCGTTCATTGTTTTTTTGTGAATGTTTTCTTAGGAGCTTTTTTGCTGTTTTCCTGAGCATATCGCTGATTTCAACAGAAAAAACATTGAGAATGCCATTGTAGGTACACGTGCGGATTTCGCACATTTGCCTGCTTGTAAGTACCGGCTCGCCATTGTCTTTTCTTCTTGATGAAGCTATATTCTCCAGCTCCTCCATTACCTGAGTTGTGGTAACAGGAACATTGCCTTTTTGTTTAAGTTTTTCAAGAGATTTTTCTATTGGATAGCCGGACTTTGCAAGCGATATGACATAGCAGGTATCGAAAAGGAGCACTTTCTGCTTAGGCCGGTCTGTGAGTGGGGCAATACCTTTGAATGGCTCTTTCTTGGGCAGAAGAGAAAGGGAACGTAATGTCTGCATGTGATATAATATGTATAATAATGTATTTAAATGTAACTATTATAACACTTTTAATAACATTTAAAAAGGGTTTCAGTTATTAATGAAGATATGCAATTTACTTATCCAAAACCAGTGAGATTCAGAAACAACAATATAAGGAAGCCAGTGATGTCTGACAAGGACAGGGATTATCTTTTGTCTGGAAAAGTAATTGTAGAAGAAAAAATGGATGGAAAACAAACTATTGCAAGCTGTAGAAAATACATTTTCTGTACAGAGGACCTTAAAAAAAGGCATTCCATAACCTACGCAGTGCCTGCAAGATACATGATTTTTGACATTTTTGACCTTGGCAAAGGACAGTTTTTTGGTCCTGAAGAAAAGCACGATGCAGTGCTTTATTACATGAGAAAAACAAATGAGCTGCCAGAAGTTTTAAGAAGCGGCATTTTTCCGGCAAACATAGTAGGCCGGGGAAAATTAAGTTTGGAGGAAATAGAAAAAATGATAGATCTCCGGTCCGCTTATGCTGTTGAAGGCAAAATGGAAGGAGTGGTAGTAAAACCCGACAGGGCGTTGTTTTATGATGAATTTTTAAGTGGCAAAGTCATAAGGATGGAATTTGAAAACGGAATAGGCACCCACCATATGAGAATGCCTGCAGAATATAACCTTATAAATCCTGATTTTGCATCAAAAAATCAGTAAATAACTGTTACAGGTTCATAATATTTTCTCACATTGCCGCTGTAAATCCGGTTGCTAAGGGTTCTTTTCATTTCTGTTCCCGCATCTTCAATGGAACGATGGAGCCAGCCCA
This sequence comes from Microcaldota archaeon, assembly GCA_016926175.1. GTDB lineage: Archaea > Micrarchaeota > Micrarchaeia > Anstonellales > Bilamarchaeaceae > Bilamarchaeum. The sequence continues at coordinate 29,502 of JAFGPA010000005.1, read as the reverse complement.
GCTTCATATTAAGCCGGATAACCCTCCATGGAACAAGATGCCTTGTTGATTTGGGAGGAAGCGGAGAATGCTCCTGTGCTGTCTTGATTATTTCGTGTTTGGTATACGACCTTCTGAAAAGTACGGACTGGCCTCTTTCTATTTGCTGGTTTATGTCTTCTGCAGGGAAGTATTCCAGAGATGTTTTTTCAAGACTGTCAATAATGTGATTCTGCTCCTCCACCATCTCCCTGAGCTTGTAATCTCCAGGATTGATCAGGTGGCATTCATCTTTGCTTATAAGCATGAATGGAGCCTTGAGGGAGTTTACTGCCTGTTTTCCGGTTTCATAGTCCACTTTCTCATGGTTTAATGAGTCTATTGTGAAAAGATCCCGGGGCTTGAATTTAAGGGAAATGTGCCAGGTGCCAACCTCTATGTCCTCCCGCATATAATCAACAGTCTGAACCGGGGCAAATGGAATTTCCATTATTTCAAGGACTTTCCGCCTGTGATTGCCGTCTATCACCAGCCCTGTTTTTGTATCAGTGATGATTGGGTCCACTATCTGGCCAAGATTCAGCATTGCAACTTTGAGTCTTTTTAGATTGTAGGGGATTGTCTGTTCATGAGGAAGCAGGTCTTTGACCGGCCTTATTTCCAAACAGGATAGCAATTCCTCCATTAGTTGTTCCATTATTTTTCTGTGTTTGGATAGCTTTAAAAGAAGACTATTTTTGCCGGATTTATAGAGATATGAAAAAGCGGTTGGACTGCCCCGGTCAATGCGACCGCCGGGAATCGAACCCGGTCCGCGAGATTGGCAATCTCGAATCATAACCGGTAGACTACGGTCGCAATTAGGAAAATAGCTTGTTGGAAAAGAAATATAAAAACAATGGCCAGGAAAGGGATTGACAAACATTTAAAAACTGTTTTTAACACAATTAACTCAAGAGAGGAACCAAATGGGCAGCACTAGAAAGCACTCAGTGAACATAAAAAACATCCATTTATCAACAGACGGAATGGGAGCAAGGCTTAGATTGCAATGGGGACTAAAACCACTGAAAACAGAAAATCTCATGTTAAGAATGACTGAGGACCTGCAAAAGGGAGCAAATATACTTGCAGACAGGTTGAGAATCGGCACCTCGGATTTTGTTGCTCTTCATGAGGGTACAGCAAGAAAAAGAGCTGTTCCGCCAAAGGCAGGTGTGATTTTCAGCGCAAGAGACAGCAAACCAACAGGCGCTGTCGACGACAGTGAAGAGCTGTTTCATCTTGAAGCCTTTGGAATTCCCGACAAAACTGATTCTCTGGATATGGCACTGGAGGACGTCAAAGCCATAATTGGTAAAAAGGCTGAAGAAGAAAAAAGACTGGCTGAGAAAAGGAATGCGATAGAAGAGAGAAAAAGAAAACTTGCAGAAGAAGCTGAAGAAGAGGATCTTGATTATCTTTCAGTGCCTCCGGAACCGGCTCCAGTGGCAGTTATGCAGGAAGAAGAGATTGAAGAAGTGCCTCTTGAAAGCGTGCGATTGAGACTGCAGCTTACTGATCAGGATGACACATATGAGGTAAAGACCGAGGAAATAGAATTAATGCCGGAAGGGATACCCTGGGAAGATGAGCTTCTCCTGTTTGAGATTTCTGATGAAGAGCGCAAAGGCGCTGAATGCATTCCTGAAGGAATAAGAATGTGGATAATTCCTTCAGAAGATGATGGAATAAAGCTTGGAGGAAAGTACTATCGCGTGGCGGATTATCCTGAAGAAGGGGCAAAATCATGTGCAAGAACGGGCAGATATCTCAACATATGGCCGGACGAAATGACAAGTCCGGAATTTCTTGAGAGAATGGATATTGTTGCAAGGGAATTTGCAGAAGTGGAATGGCCGCCAAATTTTGTCCAGGAAAGGATCAGCGATGATGACATGGAAAGATATTTCAAATATCTTCCCGAGGACAGGGCATTGTTTATGCACCCGGTTCCTGATGAAGATACAGTAAACGAATACAATCTAGTGGTGTTGAACAGGTTTGCAGCATTTGATAAGGCAACAATCAATGGCAGAAGATATTATATCTTCAGGATTGCCGATCTTTCAGACTGGAAAGAGACGGTTGTTGGAATGGAAAAAACAAGGATTGTAAGCAGAAAGGGCAATGAAATCTGGGTTCAGCCCAGAAACGGCAGGTGCCTTTTCTTAAATGAAAAAATATTCCATGCAAGCAGATATGGTGACCGGGGGCCCTCGCTTCCTCCAGAAGGCAGAACATTGCTTCCATATGAAACCGAGGTTCAGGGGCTTATGCAGACCTATCAGGAAGGGGAGAGATATCTTTACCCAATTGGAGAAAAATTCAAGGATCTGCCAATTTCTGATCTTAATTCGCTTCTTTCAATTGCAGAAAGACAGCTGGAAAGAGGGGCAGGCATCCCACTCGTTTCATTGAAGGGAAGGTGGTATCTTGCATTTGAATACCAGTACCCTGAAACAGTAAGAACGGCTTACCAGAACGGAAGGATAAAGGTACTTGGAATTGAAAATAACTGGAAGGGCAGGCTTCAGGACCTTAAAAAAGACCTTGAAAGAAGAAGGATATCAGAAGCGCCACAGGCAATAAGCCTGCCAAACGATCCAAAACTAAGAATGCCCTACCTACTCAGGTTCCCTGAAGGAGCTGGGCGGTGGGCACTGGAAGTGGACGCATTAGATGCTGAAAAAATTGAAATGAAATACGGAGAGAACAGCATACTGAAAACAGAATCCCCCAATGGAGAAATTTTCTTTTACTACATCAGCGACAAAAAGCTGGATCATCCCAGCGCAATAAAAATAAGGCGGGTCGGAAACGATATAGTTGTTGACTAGTGCGGAAATGATCTGTGTGAATGTTTATTATCTGAAACTTCTAATTGCTTATAATGGCAATGGGCAAAGGAGCCTATCTGAAGAAAATAACTTCAGGAATGAGATGGAAGTCTGTTGAACTGGATGAAAAAATGGATGGCAGCAGTCCGCCTTCTGTTTTTATCGGCAAGGCCGGTTATCCAAAGGTTGCAATTGGGCCTATGATAGCAGATTATGGCGAGAGTTCCATTCTTGACACTCCTGAACAATGGATTCCAAAGCATAAGAGCCAGGAGGAAATAATAAATTTCAGGATGGATCTTGTCAGGGGGAAACAGCTTGTTGACATCCATGATGTTGAAAACAGGCTTGTTGGAAAACTGCAGGAAATATCGCTGGCAGAGGAATCGGTCCAGAGCGAAGCGGAATTCAAAACAAAGCCCCGGGGATTCACTTTTGATGATGAACACCAGCCATTCGGGCCAAGTGCAGGACTGGAAAGGTTTGACATTGCAAATGTGAAATGGAACAGGGATCTGGAGCATGTACACTACGATACTGATCTGAAGGCAAAAGAGGCGGTTACAAAATTGTATGGCAAACATGTGCTGGTTTCACAGATGCAGAAGGCATTGTCCACAGGAACAATGGGAATTGGAAAAAACAGAAAGCTTGTTCCGACAAGATGGTCCATTACAGCAGTTGACAGCATGCTTGCCGATCATCTTTATCAGCAGGTAAAATATTTTGACATCCTCCACAGTTTTCAGGTATTTGAATTTTCAAGCCTGAACAACTACTATGCAGTCATTTTGTTGCCGACGCCGTGGCAATATGAATGGATAGAAGCTTTTATACACATTATGGGGCGGGAAGAAATGATATTTGCAGATCATGAATTCTGGAAGCCAAAAACAGAATATTCAACTGTGGGCGGATGCTACTACAGTTGCAAATTCGGTGTGCTGGAAGGATTGCATGCAATGAAAAAGCAGGCCGGAGCAATAGTTCTGCGCGAAGCATATGAAAAATACATCCCCCTGGGGGTGTTTAATGTAAGGGAGAATGTAAGAAACGCAATGAAAGAAAAACCAAGAGAGTTTGAAGATTTCAGAGGAGCAATGAATTATGTTTCCACAAGGCTGAAGCTGCCAGTATCAAGATTCATTGAACAGGGGACTGTTATGAGAGAGATGCTGAAGGCAAGGCAGACGACGATTGGAGAGTTTTAAAAGTTTTGGCAGCAACTATAGACTTCATGAAAGAGATTATTATTTTGCTACTTTTACTGGCGCCTGCTTTTGCCGTGGACTGTTCCGGAAAAACAGTTGAATTTGATTTGCGGGTGCTTGATGCAAAGTTTCGGCCAATACAAAATGCCGAAGTATGGATCAGGTATGACCCTGGCACTTCATTTGGAGAAAAATACTTCACAACAGTTCCAAGATTGACTGACGAAAACGGAAAAGTGCATTATCTTATAAGAAATCAGGGGACAACTGTACGCGAAATTGACTGCACAATATGGGCTTATGCAAGGGTGGAAGGGATAAACCAAAGCATTTCAGTGAAAGCACTGGAACACGGGCCCATAATCGATATACAGTTCAGGGAGGTCTATCCCATTAACTTTTATGTAAAGGACCAGTACAATGCCGGCCTTTCAAATGCCTCGGTTACCATTGGAGACAAACTTAAGAAAACAGACAAAAACGGCTATGCAAAATTCCATTTTCCAAAAGGAAGCCACAGCTATCTTGCAAATTTTGAAGCTGCAAAAAAAAGCGGAACAATAGTTGTGGATGAAGATGTTGATTTCACAGTGATTTTTCCATACAGCAATATTCAGGTTGAAACAAAGGATGACAGGGGCGATCATATACCGGCAACAATAACCATTCTCGGAGAGACCATAACATTGCACAATGGTATCTATTACTCTGAAAGGGCATATGGGGAATACATAGAGTATGAGGTAGTATACAGAGGAATTGTAAAATCAGGAATGCTGGTTCCTGCAGAAAATGCCAAAATAGAAGTTATTTATGACGTTCATGCACCGACATTCGGAGAGATATTTGCAGAGGTTGTGAATAACAGGACAAGGTTGAACATCCAGGTTACAGATGAAGGAATATTTGCATCAGGCATCGAAGTTACTTCTATGAGGGTAAATTACAGGCTGGAACCCGCAGATGCAACAACGCCATGGGATTCGGCAACGGTATTTGCGACAGGTTTTAATAGTTTTGCTGTTGAATTTCCACAATTACCACCAAACAGCATCGTTCAGTTTAGAGCAGATGTAAAGGACAGGGCAGAAAACAGGGCCACAATTGATGGTAAATTCTCCACTTTGACAGTCAGAGACCCGGACACACAAAACCAGACAGATACACAAAAAACAGAGCCAGAAGATCAGGGAATGCCATTATTTTACATAATAAGTGGTGGTTTTATAGCGATTTTAGCCATTTATCTGGTATTTCGCATAAAATCAAAAGCATAGACGAGTAAGCCTCACAAACATTATGTTTATAAACTGTGTTGTTTATAGTATTGTATGGAAAACATACAAATGCATAAATTACAATAATTGGGTGATATCATGCCTCGTGGAAAAAAGATAATAATTGAAACAGAAATCGATGATGACTTTGTCGACAGATTTAAGTCTATTGATGTTGGAGAAATTCGAAAGGAAAGAGAGAAGACTGAAAAAAGCTTGTCCTCTTCCATAGGCAATGTTTTTAAGGTGGCCCAGAATCTCTACCGACAGAAAGCATCTGAAGATGAGCTTGAAGGCAAACATGATTTATATTCAGTAAGATCCGCATATGATTACCTGAAAAATAGCGGAGTATTCATATCATTCAGGGCATTTGGCGGAAGAATTGAACGTGGAACCATACCATTCGTAAAGGTTGGAAGAAAGAGATACATACCCAAATCTGTTCTTGACGATATCACAAGCACAAAGAGCGAATTTTACACCGTAAAAGAGGCATATGAAAACTACAAGAAATCCAACCCAAAAATCAATTTCAGGGCATTTATAGGAAGAATTGAAAAAGGATCGATTCCTTCTGTCAAATTCGGAACAAGAAGGCTTGTCCCGAGAGATGCCGTAGATGCATTGACACACATAAGCTCAAATTACTATTCCGTCAGCCAGGCAATCAAGGAATTGCACAAGGGCGGGATAAGGATCAAGAGGAATGCGTTCGAAAGAAGGCTGGACCGTGGAAGAATACCCCATGTCAAGATCGGCGGAAGGAGATTTATCCATGAGGAGGTCCTTTCTGAGCTCGTAGGCAAGGAATCTTCATTGAGGAAATAAGTTTTATCGCCTTTTTTTGTTGTTTTTCTTATTAGTGGTTTTATTACTTTTCATTCAATAAGTCAGTATGAAGAGAAAGAAGGCTTATTTTATTGATGCCGGTTATGTTGTCCGGGAGGGCAAGACATACGTCACGCTTCTTCTCAAAGGCAGAAAAACAGTGAAGTTGTATTATCAGCAGGATCCCTATTTCTTGGTAGAAGGACCGGTGGAAAGGGCAGATGAATTCCTGAATATTGAAACCCAAAGAAAAAACGGGGAACTGACTTCGCCAAAGGACGTCAAAATTGTAGAAAAACAGGTAGGGCTGGAAAAAAAGAGATTTATCAAGGTCATGTGCAGGATACCGGCGGATGTACCTGTAATAAGGCAGGCAATACCTTTTCCCTGCTATGAATACAGCATACCATTTGCAAGAAGGTTCATATATGACATGCAGATTTCCCCATTTGACATTATAACCTATGAAAGAGAAGGCAGATTCATCAGGAAAATCCTGAAAATACAGTCAAAAGAAGCGCCAAAGCTGAAAATCCTGGCATTTGACATTGAAACATATAATCCGGTGGGTGCCCCCAGAGAGCATAAGGATCCAATAATCATGATCAGCTATGCAGGTGACAAAAAAGGGGTAATAAGCTGCAAAAAATCAAAAAACAGGTTCGTGGAAACTGTAAAGGATGAAAAACAGATGCTGGAAAGGTTTGTAGAGATTGTAAAGCAGGAAAATCCTGATGTCCTGGTGGGCTATAATTCAGCTACTTTTGACCTTCCCTATCTGAAAGCAAGATCAGATGTCCTTGGGATAAAACTTGATCTTGGCCGTTTTAGAGGCCATCTGAGGGAAATGAAAAAAGGATTGATAAAAGGCTTTGAAATCAAAGGAAGAATTCATTTTGACATTTATCCAATTGCCAGGCTATTCGGCTTTATTGGAGTTATAAAGGTGCAAAAATACACTCTTGATGCTGTAGCAGAGGATGTTCTTGGAAAGAAGAAAATTGATGTAAAAAAAGAGGAGATATGGAAGCTCTGGGACAGCGGAGATATTGACAAACTGGCAGAATATTCTCTTGTTGATTCAGAGCTTACAAAGGCTCTTGGAGAAAGATTCCTGCCTCTGGAAGTAGAAATGTCATCTGTTGCCAAAATGCCATTGTTTCAGACATCATTGTCCACAAGCGGGCAGCTCGTGGAGAGCCTGCTGATGTTTCATGCCTGCAGGAGAAAGATGATCATTCCCAGAAGGCCTGCAGGAGAATCGGTTTTTGAAAGGATAAATGCTCCTATACAGGGGGCTTTTGTAAAGCTGCCGGAACCAGGAATTTACGAGAATATGGCTGTCCTCGATTTCAGGGGGCTGTATCCCTCCATAATAGTTTCCTATAATATTGATCCCGGCACTCTTGTTGAAGATGGCGAAGCTGTTCATCTCTCGCCCACAAATGCTAAATTCTCAGAAAAAGAAACTGGACTTATTCCGGAGGTTCTCGACTATCTTGTGGATATGCGATCAAAAATAAAGGGGGAACTGAAAGAGCTTGATAAGGAAAGTGAGGAATACATAAGGATAAGTGCAAGGTCTCAGGCCCTGAAAATACTTTCAAATTCATTTTATGGTTATCTTGGGTATGCAAGATCAAGATGGTATTCGAGACCGTGTGCAGAAAGCGTGACAGCTTGGGGGAGAAAACATATTAACGAAACAATTGAAAAGGCAGAAAAGCAGGGATTCCAGGTGCTTTATGCCGATACTGATTCGGTATTTTTGATCTACAGGGAAAAAAACGATGTTTTGAAGTTCATGAACGACATAAATAACGAATTACCTGAAAAAATGGAGCTGGAGCTTGAAGGATTCTATCCACGCGGTGTTTTTGTAAGCAAAAAAGGAGAGGAAAAGGGTGCCAAGAAAAAATATGCTCTTCTTGCAGAAGACGGAAGAATCAAGATCCGGGGATTTGAACTTGTAAGAAGAGACTGGTCAAAAGTTGCGAAACAAACACAAAAACAAGTTTTAGAGGCAATCCTGATTGACGGAAGCAAGGAAAAAGCCGTAAAGATCATCCGCGAAATGATACAGGAAATCAGCTCGGGAAAAGTGCCTCTGGAAATGCTTGCAATAAGCACACAGCTGAACAAGAATCCAGGCAGCTATGAGGTAAAAAGTCCGGAATTAAGTGCAGCCAAGAAGATGATAAAGGCAGGCATGACAGCAGAAAAAGGAAGCATGATATCCTATGTTGTAGGAAAGAAGGGGACAACTATTTCTGAAAAGGCAGAACCAATAGAGCTTGCAAAAGACTATGACCCCGAGTATTACATCAGCCATCAGATTCTTCCTGCAGTAATGAAAATAATGAAAGAACTTGGATATGATGAATACAGCATGAGGCATGGGGGGAAACAGCAGAGCCTTGACTCATTCTTTTAGGATTGCTGCAAAATTACGGAATGGGATGATATCGAATCTTTTCGAATCATCAAGGCTTTTCAGTGCGGCATCAACATCAATCAGATGTTTTATCATTTCCCTTCTTGCAGTAATGAGATCCCGGATGCCTTCCAGGGAGTACTCAGGATGAAACTGCAGCCCCCAGGTCACTTCTCCAACCCTGAATGCCTGTATGCTTTTGTTTTCAGGGTTTGAAGAAAGGCAGAGAACAACAGAATCAGGCAGATAAGATACATAGGAAAAATGGGAAAAAAGCGCACTGAATTGTTCCGGAACTCCTGAAAACAGTGGATCTTTTTTTGCCTGCTCTGTAAGATAAACCCCTGAAAGGCCGACTTCATAACATATCCCAGGACCATAGTTTTTCAAGGTCCCTCCGAAAGCCCGGGCAATGGCCTGGTGACCAAAACAAAGGCCCAGAATGGGGACTTTTCCATGGCTCTCCCGGATAAAATCAAGAAGTTTCTTCATCCAGTCATGTTTTTCAATATCTGAATCAAATATGCTGAGCTTTGAGCCGCCGATTATGATGCCTGCAAAAACGCCTTTTTTTGGAAACTCGCATTTATCTCTCGAAAAATAGATTATCGGTTCAAGGCCATGGCCTTTCAAGCCAATGGATATGATGTCGCGCACTGTGCGTTTTTTACCTTTGAATTCTATTGGTTCCTGATCATGTGGTTCGCAACTGAGAAGTGCCACCCGCTTTGAAAATGCCATTTTATTGCCTCAATGTTACAATAGATGCGTAATGATGCTTAAAAAAGTATCTCTGAAATTCTTATAAACAATAGCCGTGAATAGCTAGCATGGTTCAGCCTGCACAAAAGAAAAAAACGGATATAAGAGAACGGTTCAATGAATTTCTTGATGATGTTTTTCAGTCAGGGCCAAGATTCTCGATGGAAAACCTGAGGAGATATGAACAGACGGCAATTGAATCAAGAGAACTTCGGACTGCAAAGCCAAGAAAATCAGATATTGGCCAGCTGGTTGCAAAGCGCATAGAAGAAACGCGGATAAGCAGGCATATGACGGCAACTGCATTGGATGCAGCACTAAAGCTTGGGGAAGAGCTTGAAACAGCCACAGAAAGCAAATCCATAAATTTCAAAAAATGGGTGAGAGGATGATGGATATTCTTGATGAGGAAAGCAAGGAAAAAATTCTTAATAAATGGAAGGATATGAGCGAATCTGATAAAGGTCATTTCATCAACCAGGTAGCACTGGCCCTGAGCATATGGGGAAGCGGACCAAAGGGAAAACAGATTGTTATCGATGTTCTTGACATGATGAGCAACAATGGCACCACAACACTGGCTGATTTTGGACTGTTTATTGAAAGACTTCCGGAAGACAGGATAAGGGGTATGAAAGAGAAGATTGAACGGGCAACGCTGATTATTGAAGGTTACAGGATAAAGCATGCACTTCCTTCTGAACCGCACAGGGAATTGTTTTGATGGCCTTTGAAGAGCAGGCTCTTGCTGAAATGATCAGCAGGGCAAATGAGCTTCTTGGAGATGCCAGCAGCTATTCAATTTCAACTAAGATTCCTGATGAATGGATGATAGAGGAAGAAAAAGAATGGGACATCAGGCTGGGAAATGAAAGCATAAAGAACAGGATAAACAGGACCATTACAGAAAAACTCGGCAAAAATTATGCTGTTGAAGGGGATGTCAGGATTATATTTGACTTCAGGAAAAACAAGGTAACGCTTGAAAAAACCAATTTGTTTGTTTTTGGAAGATACAAAAAACATTCTGCAGGCTTGTCCCAAAGCAGGTGGAAAGCACCCGACGGAACAAAATACTATGAATCGATAGAAGAAAGAATAGGAGAACCGTTCAAAAAAGCAGGGCAGGCGGATGATTATGTTCTGCATGCTTCAGGGCGGGAGGATGTTGATGCCACAAACAGCGCTGGAAGAGCATTTATTCTTGAGATAAAAAATCCTGGAATCCGGAATATTGACCTCAAATTGATGGAAATGCAAATACGCGGGGATGTAAGCGTAGCGGACCTGAGATTCGTGAAGCGAAGGATGCTGGAATTTGTCACTGAATCGCATTTTGACAAGACCTACCGGGCTGAAGTTGAATTAGGAAGGGAGGTAACAGAAAAAGATCTTGGAAAAATAATATCCATGATGGGAAAAACGCTGTTACAGAAAACTCCCACAAGAGTTGCACACAGAAGGGCAGACCTGGTAAGGCACAGGAAGCTGAAGCAGGTGGAAATAATAGAATATCATGGAACTAAGGCAACAATAAGTGTGAAGGCAGAAGCCGGTACATACATAAAGGAAATGGTTTCAGGCGACAATGGAAGGACCGAACCGAGCATTGCAGGAGAGCTTGGAACCAGTGCAAAGTGCACCAGGCTTGAAGTAACAGAAATAGATGACAAATTTTTGGATTTTATATAGGCGCCCCGTATTTCCTCATATATGATTTATATGCTTCAAAAGTTTCACTGTCAATGTATTTTGTTCCATCAACGGCATTTTCACTCAGGTAGGCAAAGATATTCTGGATGTTTTCTATTGAATAAACCGGAATGCCTGTCTTTTCATTGAATTCCTCCAGGGCATTCTTGTATTGCCCTTTTTCCATCCGGTCAACTGCGATTATGATTCCAACAACTTCACATTTCAATGTTTTACTGACCTTCTCTATTGCATCAATTTTTGTTCCGCCGGTAGTCATCACATCATCGACAAGTATTATGCGCTGGCCATGATCTATGGTCTGCGAGCCGACAAAAACAGAATTTGCATCCGCCCCGTGAATTTTCATTTCCTTCCTGTCATAGAGCCATTTTTTATTTATTCCATTGCTGCCTAGTGCAATAACAGTGCTTATTGCAAGAGGTATTGCCTTGTATGCAGGGCCAAAAACAATGTCGAAATTTTCCCCGAACTTATCCTTTATGGCAGTTGCATAGTATTGTCCGAGCTGTGCTGACTGCATGCCTGTTGACAGCACGCCCATGTCAATGAAATAGGGGGATGGTCTCCCGCTTTTAAGGGTAAATTCCCCAAATCTTATTGCATCATTTTTTGCAAGGAATTCTATGAATGAAATGTTCATTTTTTCGCCCCCTCCCGCACTGCCTTTACCATTTCCTTTACCTTTGCAACGGCGTTTTCATGTTCAAATGCAGTGCCAACCTGGATAATATCTGCTCCGGCCCTCATAACAGACTTTGCCTGATCCGGTGTTTTTATACCTCCTGCAACAACATATGGAATGCTGATCGCTGACCTTACGGCTCTTATCATTTCAAGCGGTATGTGGCCTTCTGCAGGTGCGGAGCCGGCATCGGTGATGAAAAACCTGAACCCCATATACTCGGCTGCAAGGGCATAGGCAGCTGCAATTTTTGGCTTTTTTCTTGGAATCAGTTTTGCATCGCCCACCCAGCCAACAGTTCCGCCCGGCTCAACAACAGTGTACGCAACTGGAAGAGGTTCGATGCCATAGTGTTTCATAACAGGTGCCGCAAGCATCTGTGCCTGGGTTATCCAGTAGGGATTTCTGGAATTCAGCATAGACATAAAATATACCGCATCTGCATATTTTGTCAGTGTCCCTATGTTGCCTGGAAAAAGAACCACCGGCCTGGAAACAACCTGTTTGATTTCTTTTGTTACGGTATCAAGGACATCGCCCTGAACCCCGGTACTTCCCCCTATGAGGATTATATCTGCGCCCCCTTCATCCGCATTTTTTGCTGTTTTCACTGCATCTTCAAGGGATTTGTAATCGATTGGATCAATAAGCGCAAATAACAGCCCTTTTTTCTTTTCAAGTTCATCTAGAATGTATTTTTCAACCTTCATTACTAAACACCCAAATTCCTGATAACGTGAGCGACCATTTCAGGACCGAGCATTTTTGTTGGCCGGTCCATATGGCCAAAGCCGGATAAAAATTCATCGCAATTGAGCTTCTTAAGCCTTCTGCCAAGCGCCTGAATGCCGGCATCAGACTGTCCCGCAAGATAATTCTGGATAACCTGATGAATTTTAAGATCAATTCCGAACTGGGTTCTCCATTCAAGTTCATACAACAGCGGGCTAAGGGTCCTGCCGGCTATTTTGGCGCAATGCCCTCCAAAGATCACACCGCCACCAGTAGTAGATTTGACCTGGCCTGCAGCATCCCCAACAAGAAGAACCTTGTAGTTGTTTTTCGCCAGCGAGGTTCTGGGCCTTACGGCAATAGGAATTGTCCAGCCGCGGGGGGTTGGAGCCGAGATTCTTTTGATATCAAGAAGGGCTTTCCAGGCGCCCTGCACATTGTTAAGAGAACCGACGCCAAACTCAGCAACATCTTCATTATGCGGAATAATCCAGCCGAAGAAGCCCTTAAATCGGCTGGAAAGAAAAACTTCCACTATATATGGATCTTCTGCCTGATAGTCAACAAATGACTGGAGGGTAAATGCATACGCAGATATTTTCGGAAAGGAGAAATGCCTTGCAACTGCAGATAATGGACCATCTGCACCAATTATTGTTTTTGAATGAAATGAATCCTTTATCTTTTCATTGTAATTTATTTTTGCACCAAGACGTTCTGCGGTTTCGGCAAGAGATCTGTCGATTTTGCTTCTGTTGCATACAAAGCCAACAGGCTGTTTTTTTCTTATTTCGAGTTTCTGGTCAACAAAATAGATATTAGCTCCATAAATGGGATTGATGATGTGCTTTTTGTAATCAATGGAAAGAGAGCTGAGACCGTCCTTTGAAAAAAGTCCTGAACAGTTTTTGGGGTATCCTGATTCCGGATGGTCCTCTGAGATTACCACTTCATGGCCTTTTTCAAGAGCAGATATTGCAGATAGCGATCCGGCTGGACCAGCACCAACAATATGAACATCAGACATGCGGGAATACTGGATAAAAGTCTTTTTAAAGGCTCAAACGTGCCAGAATTTCACCTATTTGGGCCTTTGTAAGCTGGCCCGGAGCAGTCTCCTTGCCGCAATCAAGAGCAGCATATGCAAAAGGACTGCCAAGGAAAAGCGATGCAATGCGCGTATGGCTGGCAAAATCACCCATTCCGAAAACAACCGTGCTAGGATCGGCAAAACTAAGCAGGGCATCACAGTCTTCATCCGTATGTGCCATGCACGCTATCTTTGCGATATCTCCACCTGCATCAAAACATTGTTTTTTGATTTCTGCAAGTTCCGATTTTGATGGTGTTTTTTCATAGTCATGGTGGGAAACAATAACTTTAGAGCCTTGTTTCTTTGCGGCAGTTATCAGCTGGTTCCTGTGGCAGGCGTCAATCTCGACATCTATCAGGGGTGCATGGCAGAGAACTGCATGAGCAAGAAGGACCTTGTTTGTTCTTGATGTTGCAATAAGTTTCTTTCCAAGAGAAAAAAGTCTGCGTATCTCCAGCTCATCAAGACCCGCTTTTCCAAGCCGTATTTCTGCAAAGACAGCATTTTGAAGTGCAGCAGCACATCTGTGATACCCTTTTTCTGCAATGCTAACGCATATTGATTCTGAAATAGGCAACGCATGTTTTGGAGGCAGGTATCGCTCAAGTTTTTGAATAAGCGTCTGATTCATAATAGTAACAGATAAAGAAATTATTATAGAGCTATTCTTAAAAGATATAAAAGAAGGAATAGAGGCAGGCATGCTGTTGGCTGCTCTGTTACGAAATTCTTTTTTTCACTTTCACCGTTAAAAGAAGCAGAAACAGAAATGCTGTTTGAAAAAACAGATCTGTTAACTCCATAATACCTGTTCATTGTCTGGTTGGGATTCAGGAGGAGAATTGCTGAATCGTTGAAATACGGGGTCTCAAAGAAATAATCTCCAAAAACATAATACGGCCGGTTGTTTCGGATCATAACATGGATTAGGCGGGAGTCTTCATCAAAAGTTATGTCAATGTAGTCCTGTGAAACTTTTTTTGACTGCAGGATGGAAAGAGTGTCATCAACACTAAGAGAACTTTCATTGATTTTTGAAATAAGAAAATCAGAGGTGCTCAGCTGATCACGGCCATATGCAATGGTAATATGATCATCCTGATTTCCAATTTTTCCGTATGTTGCATCAGAAGGAAGCCAGCCATAGGATGGAACGTATATTTCAGCCCATACATGGGGCTGCCAGTCATCAGTATATATATAACCGGTTACATATCTTGTTTGAAAACCAAGGGAATTGGCCATTGAAATGAGAAGATGGGTATACTGAACGCATACTCCTTTTTTTTCCTGGAATGTTTCTTTTGCTGATATGACCTTGTCCCAGTAGGATTCATCATAATCGATGGAAATATGCACCCAGTTGACAAGATTGGCAATCGTTTCCAGGGAAGAATTTGTTGCAAGCTGTTTTGCTTTTGCAGCCATCTCTTCATCATAAGATGTAAGGCTGGTTGTTTTGACTGGGATTTCCGGAAGATAAGAATCACTCTGGATTTCTATTGAATGATTTACCTCAACGATGGCTTTTCCGCGAATTTTTTCAGAAGTAAGATTTTTATTGAAATGAATCCATATAGTGCCGTATTCATCCTGAAAGATTGTCCCGTCATGTTCTATGTAAATTATTTTCTGATGGCTGTTGTTTACCACAAGTGCTCCTTGAAAATCAACGAACATGCCCTCTTGATCAGGAATCTTCCACTCTCTTTCAATGGTTATTTGTGAGGAAAATGCAAGAGGTATAAAAAGGAGCAGAAGAAAAAACCGCATTTAATCACGAATAGATTTCATGCGCTCTATTTTGCTTTGGATAAGTTTCCTGGTTCCTATATCGCTTCTGTGCCAGAGCGGGCCTGTGATGCAGGAGCATGCTTTTTCAGCTATCTGCTCGGCTTCTTCAAGCGTCCTTGCCCGGCCTGCCATTCCAAATGACCGGGAAGACGTCGTGTATATCCTGTTCCCAGTTTCATATACAGCTGCATAATAGACTTTTGCTCCTGTTTTTTCCAATGCTGCATTGTCAATATTTACGGGTTTGTCTTTTTGAGGATTTTCTGGATATCCTTCCGGAACAAGATATTTCACTACAGTAGTATCATCAGAAAATTTTGCTTTTTTGAGTCTGCCGTCTGCCATGGAAATGAATATGTTTGAAAGTGAATCTTCAAGAAGCGACATGACATTCATGGCTTCCGGGTCTCCAAACCGGGCATTGAATTCGATCAGCTTGATCCCTTTTTTGGTTACAATAAACTGGCCATAAAGTATCCCCCTGAAAAGGCTTCCTTCTTTCTTTACTGCATGGGCCGTATCCCGGATTATCTTGTTTGCCTGTTCAATATCAGAATCTTTCAGGAATGGAAGAAGAATTCCTGTTGAATAGCTGCCCATGCCCCCGGTATTTGGGCCTTTGTCATCAGGATATGCCCTTTTATGATCCTGAACCGGCGGCATCAGTGCGATATTGGAACCGTCGCAGAATGCCTGGAGAGTGAATTCTTCTCCAATCAGTTTTTCTTCAATAAGAACGCTTCCGTCTTTTTTGATAAGGGATTTTGCATATTCGACGGCCTGCTCCGGACTTGCAAAATGATCTCCGCTGACCTTCACCCCTTTTCCGCCGGTAAGGCCAAGGGGCTTGACTGCAACTTCACCAAGATCAGTGATATATGAGGCCGCTTCATCCGGATCGCCTGTTACTTTGTGTATTGGAGCTCCGGCAATATGGTATTTCTCTGCAAGATTTCTGAGAAATGACTTGTCCCATTCAATCCTTGATGCTGCCTTGGAAGGTGAAGCAACATTCATTCCATGGGCTTCAAGAACATCACTGATGCCTGCTGCAAGGGTCGCATCAGGACTGGCAAAACCAAGATCAAACTGCTTTCCTTTCAGCACGGCGGCTACTGCATCCGGATTTTCAATATTGCAGATCCAGTATTCCTTGGAAAGATGTGCAATCGCAGGATTCTTTTTCGACATTATTGCATACAGCTCAGCATCTTTTGCAAGCTCGGCTGCTACTGCATGTTCCCGGGCTCCGTTTCCAACTAGAACAACTTTCATCATACTCGACCCATAAGAAGTTCAGAAAACGACTCCTTGAATGATTTTTTCAGAGGCGCTTTTAGTATATATGAACGGCAATAGTTATAGGGCTTTATGATTTCAAATGCAAAAAAATATGTGGTCGGTTGTGCCGGCGCAATTTTTTTCTTTGCCATTAAAGTCTCCTCCTTATGTAGCCTTCACGTATGAGCTGGTCAAGGCCTTCCTCTGTTCTGCTCACTGAAACTGAATTTGCCTTTGAGAATTCCCGGATATCTATTGATCCTCCATGGACCTTGATCCAGTTGTAAAGGGTTTCTTTCAGCAGATCATCGCTCATGCCACTCAGCTGGGAAAGCTTCTTTTGAAGCTCATCGCGCTTTCTCTCACATTCGAGAAGAATCCTGGTGCCTGCTTCGCTTGATCTTACAAGATCATCGTATTTCTTGCTGATATCTGCGTGTTTTTCCTGAAGATCGGTCAATTGTGTCGAAAACTCGACTGCATCATGATCAACGATCTTTGAAAGTTCAAGAAGAACCGTATTTATGTGGGAAAACAGCTGTGTCGGCTGGATGTCATAATACTCCTCGGCTACCTGAAGGATATTCAAAAAAGTTGGCATGAGTTCAAGAAGCCGTGCATTTTTGCTTCGCTTCCCGGAAAGACTGTAGGTGAATTCCAGGGTATCGTCCTTAAATTCTACACGATATTCAAGGTAAGGCTGGCCTCGGAGATCCCGCCCTTTGGTCTTTTCAATAATAAGTCTGCCCTTTGCATAGGAAATTTTTGTAAAGCCAAGGCCGCTAAGCAAAGTTGCAAGAGATTTGAGATTTTTCTTTTGCTGGCATTTTACTATGATTTTCTCTTCAGACATTTCCATCCTCCATTACCAAATGGACAACGCCTTTGGTAGCTTTCCTCATTCTTACAAGTGAGAAGACCTTAATAAGGTTTTTCTCATCTATGCTAAGCTGGCGCAGGAATGAGATGATGGATGGTCTTGAATAACCAAACTTTTCAAGGATTGCAACCAGCTGCTCACCTTCAAGAAGCCCGTCTCCTTTTTCAAATTCTGCCTTTATCATGCTGAGCTGGCTTTCAGTAAGTCCAAGCTCGTAAAGCATGCGGACAAACTGTTCCCTCTCTATTTCAACATTCATGTCTCCACCTTTAATCTTATAGATAAGAAGGGGTTCTTCCCCGTCTATTTTATCCATCAAAAATGTCATGACCCTTGACTGGCGTTCTGCAAATATCATATTGACTGCAGCGTCCCCAACACCAAATTTGGAAATTTCATCGTCGATAAAATCAGAATAGCCGATTGAATTCCTTACATAGTCCCTATATTCACGGAGAACAAGCCGGAGGACAAAAACTGAGCCGATATTGCTGAATATTGTCTTGTGCATATCGGTAGGATTCTGAGTGGCTATCACAAGGGAGAAATTATACTTACGGCCTTCGCGGACTATCGTTATGACATCACTTCTTTCATCCTGGGCTATTTTCCATGCTTCATCAAGGACAACGAAAAGCTTGACTTTCTTGTGATTTTCCTGCATGCCGGCCTGCCTCATTATTTCCTTTATATACTGAAGTATGGTGAGTCCGGCAAGACTTCTCATTTCTTCAGTTGGCAGTGAATGAAGATCAACACAGACGAGACCACTGGAGGTCAGTCCCTTGATATCCATGGTTGAATTTCCTGCAAAAAAGTCGGTTCCTTCAACAGTAAATCTTTTCAGCAGCCGTGCGGCTTTCTTGTTGCCGCGTTTTTCCAGAACACGAACGACATCGACAAGAGTAGGTTTTTTTGCTACCATGCTATTGAGTTTTCTCAGCTCGTCGTTCTTCTGTTTTTTGTTTAGCTTGCTCAGCGAAAGGCTTTTGTTGATTTCTGACATGGCAGGGTGGACATGTGCATTGTTGAAGTAAATATCCTCCAGTGCCTGTTCTATTTCATCCCTTTCATTTGGAAATGATTTGAGATCTACAAGAATATCAAGTGCCGATATTATGTGCCTTATCCTGCTTCTTTTGGGAAGGCCGACAAGGTCCATGATGTTCAAACGCTCCTTTGAAAGATCTATTATCCTTCCTCCGGCCTGCCTCACCCATTCCCGGTATTCTCCCACCCAGTCAAGTATGACTGCGTTGGT
This sequence comes from Microcaldota archaeon, assembly GCA_016926175.1. Taxonomy (GTDB): domain Archaea; phylum Micrarchaeota; class Micrarchaeia; order Anstonellales; family Bilamarchaeaceae; genus Bilamarchaeum. Next base: position 10,690 of record JAFGPA010000005.1, on the reverse strand, counting down.
GTTCCATATCAAAGATGCCCGTGTAAGAAATGTTTTCACAGTATAACTCTTACCGGAACCTGTAATACCAAGAATTGCAAGATGCGGATTGACAAGCTTTTCAGGATCCCAGAATACAGGAGTATTAAGAAACCGGGTTTTGCCTATATACACTCCCTGGGATGGATCTGACAGAAGCAGTTCTTTTCTTGGCTCGGGAGGATGCACAAATATCATATTACGTGCAAGCTCCTTGGATAGCATATACGAAGACTTCATTCTCCACCTCACCTCAGGTAGACCCAACCCATCAATACTCAAATGGAGTATATATAAATTTTACTGAAAGTTGGCGCTGTTTATGTCAAAGAAGGATGAAAATCGCAATTTCATTCTGTTCCTGGGTTGATTATCAGAATAGGCTGTCCTGTATCTCCTCCCTTGTTATAGGAAAGAAATAGTCCCATTCAAAACATTTCAGCATGTCAGTGTCTTTCAGTTCCCGGACTTCGCAGCCAAGTGAACTGGAAAGGATGGTACGGAGCTCTTTGCTCTGCCTGGATACCCTGCTCAAAGCCTCATCCCTGGTAAGGCCAAATGATGTTGTAGACGCAAATGCAACAACCTCGACTGGCCTCTCGCCCTGGGTAATCCTGTCAAGAAGTCTGTTCCAGTAGGCCAGCTCACGATCCATGCGGAGAGTTTCGTTCTGGGCCATTTTGGCTCCTTTTGCCTTTTTGGCCTCCACAGTGCTTCTCTTGGTTTTGATCTCGTCTATATGCTTTGAAAGATCAAGTGTGCTGATCATAAGACTTACCTTTACAATATATTTGAGGGAGCTGATTGCCTTTTCAAAGGATTCAAACATGTTTTTCTTTTGTTCATTGTCCTTTTCCAGGGAGCTTTCATAGAATCTTACTTCAAGGAATTTGGCTGCATAATACCCGCTATCGTTTTTCTTGATGATATAGTCTCTTGTCGGCGGAACTTCATATCCCCCGCGGACTTCGACAATGTTTGTTGCTTTTGTGAGAACAGGAACTATAATATAACCGTATTTCCACAGAAGAATGCTCATTGTAAAGAATACTGAAGCAATAAGCGGAAAAAGTATATTTCCTGACAACAGAGAAAGGATTATTGCAAGAACGCCACCTACAAGGGCAACCGTTGTAACTGCGCGATTCATAATCATATTATCAACCTCGACTTTATCATATTTAAATTGAAGCTATGGTCTTCAGACCAATCTCACTTCCGAGGAGTGAAGCCAGTTCTTTGACGAATACGATAGTAACCAGAAGGGAAAACAGCGGCGCAACAACCGCATAGAGAAGGGACTTGGATATTGCCGTATTGTTTGATTGTGTGATCTCAGTAAGATCCCCCGTAAAATCAATGGAAACGTTCTGGGCCGTGAGATTGGTTATATTATAGTCTGCCAGAGTCTGATTGCATGCCATAAGAATTGAAGAATTGGAGATATTTATGGTTGTGTTGGTGAGATTGGTGCTGGTTGTATTGAACATGTCCGGGTGGCAGCGGCCGCTCAGAATGTCGAATTTGGCTGCAATTGCATAGTTATTATTGAGGTCTATAATCGGCGGCGTTGCATAGAAGCTGTTGTTTGTAAAGTTTTCCATGATTATTGCAGACTGGTTTATTTCAATCTGAGGATCAGGGAATATAAGCACAAATGTCGGATAGAAAATATAAAGGCCAACCGCAAGTGCAATAAGAAAACCGCCGACTTTTCTGGTGGCAAACATTGTTCGCAGGACAAGGCCAACCGGGAAAAGAAGGCCAAGGGCATTTCCTGCTATGAAAACTACAATCTGGATATTCAGTGCAAGCAGTACTATTATCGCATTGAGAGAAAGAAGCTGAACGGATAAAACAGCTGAAACTGCATCGAGATTAGCGAAGGGAGTTATTGCAAACGCCCCAAAATCAAGGGCAAGGCTCTGATAATAGCCAAGCAGATTAAGAATCTGCACAAGGTTCTGGAACATCAGGAAGAGACCGTCATTGATATGCCCGAGAACGCAGATAAGCTGCTGGACAACATTGCCCTGCTCGCATGTTGGGGTTACGATGGTGGAGCTTACAGCACCTACAAGTTCTATAATTGCTGCAAATGCACCGATAATTGCTGCGTTTATTATGGACTGGATAAGTTCTTCAACACCGAAATCCTCAATTCTCTTGTATCCAAAGGCCTTTCCAAGGCCCAAGAGTATGCCTGCAAATACAATGGATGCTGAAACAACAATAACCGCAATCTCCACCCCGGGAAACTCACTCATTGCAGAACGAATCTGATTTATCCATTAAATAACTTTCGCTAATAGTAGAAGTTTCCCGGTCCCATTGAACTAATGGTACTGCCCAGGATCATAGCGAAGAACAATATAGCAAAGGCGAACAGAATAACCAACAGGATCAGGGGAATCACTATAATTGCAATTATTGACCGGATAAGCGAGATTTTGTGAACTCTTTTTGCACCAATGACTATATTTGCAAGTGCAACAAGGCCTGCCAAAAAATTAATGCACGGAATCGAGGAGATTATAAGGAAAAGAGTCTCGCCATGGATAATTGTCGCTGCTGTTTCTGAAAAGCCTGCCTTCCCTCCAACTATCTTAAGAAAGAGGTGATTGATTCCAAAACCAATGTACAGAACCGGAATAAGAATCAGATATGAAAATGGAAGGGACATGAGCGCTTCCAGCGGAGAATCAGAAAAAAAAGAAACCAGGATACCAAAAGGCACTGACAAAATCAGCAAACCAAGCAGGTATACAAATGAAACAGACAGGGCATCCTTGGAAAGAATGTCGAATTTCTCTTCCGGTATAAGCAGCAGGTTATCCTTGATTCTTCTCAGGTTAGATACAATTTCCATGAGGTAATTGAAATCAAAAAGCATAAAAATCCGAGTTTTTTGTAACTTAAACCAGGGCACTTTCATATCAATGGAATTGCGATTTTGAATCCGGCTTTATTATTTATGAACAGCTGATATTGGAGAGTTTCACCGGAAATCACAATTGTGTGGGCTCTTGCAGGCACGCCTTCCGCAGTTGTGGCCATCTGCCGCATATTGATTTGTTCATTTAAACGCCCTTTTCAGGAATTTGACCACGGTTGTTGTTCCCCTTACATAAAACGGGGCCTTTTTTTTCACAAATTTGGCTTTTTTCAGGGATTTAAGAAACTGTTTGGGATCATCAAGGTCAAAATCAGGAACTTCATTGTATGTTGAGCCGAATTCAAGCAGGAAATGGCTGTCGCTGCCAACTGCCCCCGGCTTTCCGTGCTTTTCAGCAAATTCCAGGGCTGCCTGGTTGTACCTGTCAAGCAAAGTGCGTGAATTGAATATTTCAATAACGTCGATTTTTGCAATTTCATTTTCTTTTGGAACTGTACCATGCCTTGTGGAATCATACATGTGAGGGAGGTAGGAAATTGCACCCTGCTCCCGTATAATGTCCAGGGCGTCTTCAAACAGGGTGTCCTTTGGGATCAGGTCTGTAACAAACAATGCTATCAGATCGCCGCGGTCGGTTTTGATCTCTTCGCCTGCTATGGAGGGAAAAAGATTGTTTGATGCAATGGAATTGTGATCGGTAATTGCTGGTATTATGCCAAGTTTTTCTGATTTTGCTGCAAGGTCCTCCGGACGGATGAGGGAGTCAATTGAATTGCTGGTGTGAACGTGAAGGTCTATTTTCATATTATCCCTCCGGATTCAAGCTCTGGAACTATTTCCCTTGCAAGGTCATCCGCCTCTTTTTTTTCCATTTTCCTTTCGCTTTTGATCATTATTCTGCCGCTGGCATATACACTTGCCGAATAATCTTTAATCTTTACAAGAAGGACAACAGGACTGCTTGCGATTATTTCGCCAAGTTTTGAAAATACATGTTCGGCTTTGCCGATATCTATCCGCTTCTTCAGCTTGATCTCAAAGCCGTTTGCGGTTGTGCATGGCTCAACAACATAATATTTCATCCAAGTTCCGCCCTCCAGAATTTATTTTTGAAAAGATCAAAAAACAAGGCCTCTGGGGCTTTTACATATGGCCTTCCCACGATATAATTCAGCGCCTGCGAAGCTGCAAAAGATCCTGCTATGGCTGCAACTGGAGCAAGGATGGAAGAGCATTTTTTGTATTCCAGATTTTCATTGATCTGAAAGGCTTTTTCAAATCGGTAATTTGTAAAGACAGTAACGATGCCGCGAAAGGAATTTGCAGAAGAGAATACAAGGGGAATTTTTTTCTCTCTTGCTGTCCGGGCTATCCTGAGTTTCGTTTCAACATTATCCGCTCCGTCGACAACAATTTTTGCATTTTTCGGGCCCGTAAATCTTGAATATGCCCGTATTCTGGTTCTTTTGTTTATCGACCTTGCACGGTCTGCAGCCGCACTGGTTTTTTTAATATCCAGGGAATCTTCTGTTGCAAGGATCTGCCGGTTGAAATTGGAAAGTTCAAAGCGGTCATGATCAAAAACGATAATGTTCTCTGCGCCCAGGCGGACAAGATTTTCCAGCGCAAAGCCGCCCGTCCCTCCAAGACCGACTATGGCAATTGGGAATGCCCTTAATTCATCCTGCTGGCTTGAAGTAAGAGAATTGCAGGAAAATTTTTCATGATAAGTCATTTCATCTTTCTCTTAAGCTTTTTCGTTTTGGTTTTGGACTCTCCGTAAATTTTAGTAAGATTACCAAGAAGGGCCAAGTGGGAGTTAATACGAGGATAAATTGTTCTCTCCCTGAACCGGCCTATGTGAATGATATGATAAAAAATGACTGAAATTCCTGCAAAGGCAAGGAACATCACAAATATCTTGCCTTCATCAGTTTGTGGAATGAAATCTCCGTAACCAACAGTGGTGATTGTCATGGAGGTAAAATAAACCGCATCAAGGAATCTGAGGCCTTCAAAATGCATAAAAAAGGGAACTGCAACAGCATAAATCAGAAAAAGCAGTGCAAGCATGTTGATAAGACTGGAATTTACAGGATCTCCTGCCATGAAATTTTATTGTACGAGGAGATTTAAATATTCGACTGCGATATAATGATTAATGGAATTAGAATGTTTAGGCGCATCAGGAGAAGTTGGACGGAGTGCATTCCTCCTTCATACTGACAAAAAGATAATGATGGATTATGGGATAAAGCTTTTTGATGAGAGCGGAACTGCAAAGTTCCCTGTTGAGAGCATAGATCCGGATATGGTGGTACTGTCCCATGCCCATCTGGACCATAGCGGCTGTCTGCCCATGCTATCCAAATACAGATGGTATGCAACCCCCCCGACAAGAGACATTGTAGATGTCTTATGGAAAGATTCCATGAAGATCATGGGCGAAGGATTGCCTTATACTCTTGCTGACTATAAACGGGCGCTGAAGAAATGGACTCCCCTTCTCTATGAGCAAACCATCAGGACAGGAGAAACAGAAGTTACGCTCCACGATGCAGGGCATATATCAGGAGCTGCCATGGTGGACATTGAATACCAGGGAAAGAGAGTGTTTTATACAGGTGATTTCAAATGCCAGGACACTTTCATGCATAAAGGAGCTGACTATTACGAAGACATTGATATTCTGATACTAGAAAGCACCTATGCAAACAGGGAGCATCCAAAAAGAAGCGATACAGACCAGATTCTGATGGATAATGTCTATGAAACAATAGACAATGGAGGAAACATATTGTTGCCTTCATTTGCCCTTGGAAGGACGCAGGAGCTTATTGCAACCATAAGAAACTATGATAAAGAGATACCGGTTTTTGTAGATGGCATGGGAAGGGAGATTACCAGAATCTATCTTGACCATCCAAGATACATAAGGGATGCAAAGGCATTCAGGAGAGCGGTGAAGAGCGTTAGGATGGTATCAGGAATACCGGACAAGAAATCAGCAACAAGGGAGCCTTCCATAATAATTTCAAGCGCAGGGATGATGAATGGAGGGCCTATCCTTAATTACATGTTCCACAGCAATGCACAGTCAAAGCTGATATTCACAGGATATTGTGTGGAAGAAACAAATGGCTGGCTTTTGCAGCATAAGGGGTATATAATCAGGGATGAGGAAGAACTCCATGTTGACCTTCCATGGGAGTATCTTGATTTTTCAGCGCATGCAGGACGGGCAGATCTGCTGAATTTCATAAAACATGCCAATCCTGAAAAAATAATTTTAGTGCATGGTGATGATACCCAGGGGTTCGCCACGGAATTGAATGAGGCTTTTGGGTATAATGCCATTGCTCCGAAGGAAGGGGAAAGGATCAGAATTTAATTGCTTTTGAATTTCACGGATTTTTTGCCGGTGTCTACAAAAATTTCATCCTGCTTGTTTGTATCCAGATTTGTTTTTGCAAGTGAAAAGGCGGCAGACCCGGGATTCCACCAGAACTGGACCTGGGAATTCAGAGGACCGGCCCGGATATCAGAAAAACAAATGTTCGATCTGCCAAGCCATTCTGTGCAGGAAAAATCAGCCTTTAATCCAGGAGCTGAAAGTTCATAATTGCCTGATTCGTCACCTTTTATCCTGATCGTAGAGCATGCCCCTGCCATCATCAGACCGCCTGCCATTACTGCTGCAGCAGCAAAGCGGAAATGCCTGTTTTCTGGCATGAGGGGTTTGAATTTCACATAAATATAGTGTCTAAAAATGTTTAAAAATGCATGTTTTTCAGTTATTTCTTCTCTACTATAAGGATTTCCTCCGGATATGCAAGATGGGAATCTGTTTCGCTGTATTTTCTGAAAAACTGCCTGATTGCATCGTCTGCCTTTGTAATCTGACGTTTGGCCTCAGCATAGATTTTCTTGTTTTTGATCCTGGTTTTTTTGCGGACTTTCTTGAATTCAGAAACATGTTTTTTCATTGAAAGCGGAGGGCCTTCCAGAAGCACAGTTACCGGAAGCCGGTCTTTTTTCATAATAATAGCAAGACGTACCATATGGCGGGTGTCATCTGCAATTATTCTGGCTTCAAATTCTTTCATGTGCATTTCCAGCTGCCGGATCAGCTTATGAAGCTGCCCCCAGAGAACGTCGTCAACGATATCCGGGCGGGGCATGGAAACAACGTAGGTCTTTTTTCCCTTTCCAATACGCTTCCATTTTCGCTCAAACGTTTCCGGCTTTTTGAAGAAAAAGGACTTTGAAGGCTTTTTAAGGTATTTTTTACAGAGACCAGTAAAGGCCTGGAAATTCTGTTCAGAAACTGCCGCGGCAACATTCCTGTTTTTGTCAGTTGGATCAATGACCACAAAATTTCCGAATCTCTTTCTTGCAGAAGAAATTTCACTGGATTTGTAGTATTTTTTCAAATCAATGAAAACTGTTTTCCATTTGGAAGCAGCTTTAACAAGCTTGCTGAAGGTTCCGTACTCTATGATAAGAAGTTCGCAGAGATAGCCTGAAAATCCCTTGATCTTTATCTCTGCACCATAAAGGGAATTTGACTGAAGAAATTGTTTGAAAACAAGGATTTCGTCTGTCTGCCCGACTTTAAGGGAGTTAAGAACAAAACGGGTATGCAAAACAGAACGGTCTACGGCGCTGAGGCGCTCTTCGGCATTGGAAATTTTGTATGCAGGCACCAGATCAACCTTTCTTCCGCTTATGTGAAATCTCACATACGGATGTTCGGCATAGCTTATCTGGTAGCCCATTGTAGGGAATGCAGATTTCATAATACTTTTTATTGCTGGCTCAAGCGCATCTTTTGGAACGGTTCGCGGGAACAATATGAAAATATCCACATCTTTTTTGTTTCTGAGAAAGGTTTTCTTTGCAATTGATCCGGTAAGTACAGCTTCGCAGGAATCCGGAATATGGAGCTTGAGATGTTCCACAAGCTTTCTTGCAAAGCCAAGCTCCCGGTCCATTTCCCTGTCCGTTGGCTTTATATACCTTAAAATTTCCTGCATAAGTAAGGTTTTAAAAGAAGACTAATAAATGTTTCACATGCGCACTGTCCATATATTGTTACTGATGTTTTTGCTTGGTTTTGGATGCATAGAAGATACTAAAATAGATAATCTTGGCAATGAAGTGCTTTTGAATAGTGAAACTCATGACCTGGATAACGACGGCATAACAGATTATGCAGTTTACAGTTATGGAGAATATATGGCAGGGGATATGGAGATACGCAGGATGATAACCGTGTCAACAATAACCTGCGCTTCCTATACTGAATTAAACAACATAACAGATCTTCTGATCTACAACACAGACAAAAACCTTGATGAATTCTCAAAATCAAGAAGCCAGTCTGATGGAATATGCAGTCAAAATCTCGGAATAATGGATTTTGTCTGTTCTGACATCACAACATGCAGCAGGCTATGCTCAACCGCATCCTCAAAATGCAGGGCAATTGCAGAAGCATATGATGAAACTCTTGCAAGATCAATGATGACCTATGTCCAGGACAATGGAAGACTAAGGTCATTGATACTGGATACAAGAAGAATGGTAAAGGAGCTGAAGGAAGGAGATATGGATGAAAAGAGTGAGTTCCTTTCAAAAACAAGGGAAATGGTATCAAGGATTGCTAGCATAAACGCCAACCCACTATACAACTATCCGGAACTTGTCCTTTGTGAACATTCTGATTTTGGAGTGAAATACATAACCCAGGCCGCAGAAATGGTGGGAAATTACTCAACGAGGCCTCTAAGTTATGAGTACACAGTTATAGTTTCCGTAAAGCCAAAAATGAAATCGGATGAACTTGAAAAAGAAATCATTTCGGTAACATTAATAGACAACATACCGCCTTTTGTTGACGGAGAGATAACAACAATACATGACACAGTAAAAGTTTCAAAACAGGATTCCGGAGTTGATGTAACCTGGAATTCAAAAATGCCATCAGATGCAGGATATCTGATAAGTTATGAATACAGCTCCCAGAAAGCCCCTGAAGAGATGCTTTCTTCAGTTAAAAAACCAGAGATATCAGCAACAAAGCTTGATATGAGCGTGCTTGCTCCAACAAATGCAGTTTTGGGAATTATGATGGGAGCAACGGGCAACTATTACATATCGCTTGGGGTTGCAGCCGGTTTGACCGTAGCAGCGCTTTTGGTTTTATACAACCTGTTGATCCTGATCTTTGTTCTTATAACTGAAAGGGCTGCAGGCGCAACATTTACCGCGGGCTTCCGGAGGGCTTTTGGAAGGACAGTAGTAACCTGGAAGAGCGACATTATCATTGCGATGGTGTTTCTTGCAATAGGGTATTATATTTCATCATTTCATGCAGAGCTTCCTGAAATAATGCCTACCCTGCTGGAATCAGTTGAATTTATTATCAGAAGCGGAATCGGAATGCTTGGATTTGGCCTTGTATTTATTGGAATTGTTTTCATATACCTGACTGCAGACAACCTTGGAAAGATAACAGTTCTTGAAAGAGCATATGGAATGGTAATAAGACACGAAAAGGACATGTATGTTGCCAAGGCTGCAAAACTCAAGGAAAAAATCGGAGAGCTTGAATCCCTGATAAACCAGTATTCGAAGGAGAACTTTGAATTCAGCAGAGAGTATGATGTGCTTACATCTGCAAAGGGTATAGATGTTGATAAGCTGATGGCCAGGATTACGGCACAAACAAAGGCAAGAATGGATGATGAACTTGCAAGCGTAGAAGGCTCCATAAAAAGCCTTCTGGAAAAAAGAAAGCTTGCAGAAGAAAACTGGCCAAGATGGCAGGACAGCATTTCAAAAATGCTTGATGAGCAGAACGAAGTTTATTCGCCATCACTGATAACAATACCTGCTTCGCTGAGGACTTGGGCATTGAACAAATACGCATCAGAAACAGAAGGAGTGGTTCTTGACCATGATGGAATCAAGAAAAAGGCAGTTTCTGCTGAGAGCATCATACATCAGATGATTGTAAAGGAAGTGCTTCAGGGTGCAATTGTTATCAGACAGGAAAAAATTGTAATGTCTGATTTTGCAGAAGGCAGCGGAACCGTGAAAAAGGCGCTTGCGCTGAAGCTCAGGAATTACCTTAAAACAATTGCCAAGAAGCTCGGCCAGCGTGATCCGCAGAGCTTTGTTGCTGTTGGTTCCTCAAACGTAATAGTTTACATGAAAGGAAGGATAAGCGAATCAGTGATTTTTGTAGATAAAAACAAATTCAATGAGGGTGTAGAGCAGTGGAAAGCAAAAATGCCTGTTATTGACCGCTGACTCTTCTTGCCTTTTTTTCATATGTTTTTGGAGCTTTTGGCGTCAGTTCAGATTCAACCAGCCTCATGGAAGGCATATTTGGTGTAGTTTCGCCGTCAGGCAGGGAAAGAACAATGCCGGGAGGCCTTGCCGTGTGCTCTTTTTTATGGAGCTCCCTTATGTTTCTTGCCACAAGAGTAAGCCGGTCAGATGCCAGTTGTCTTAATGCTGGATTTCTGCCTATGGAAACGGCAAAAAGATTTTGCTGGTATTTTTCATCCAGATACTTTCCTTCTTTTTTAAGGGCCTGCATGGCAGTTGTTTCAAGATTTGAATTCGCAGCATCCCTTACAGTTGAGAACAGAGTCTGATCTCCGGCAAGACCGGAAACCTCGCAATAATTTCCTGCGGCTACATGCGCTTCAAGGTTATCAAGAAGATATGATATGGCAAGATATTTTGCTGTTTTTATTTCCTTGG
>JAFGPA010000036.1 GCA_016926175.1 Microcaldota archaeon | reverse complement strand
TCTTTGATTCTGCTTCCTTAGCCTTTGGCTTTTCAGCTTCTTCTTTCTTTGATTCTGCTTCCTTAGCCTTTGGCTTTTCAGCTTCTTTCCTTGGTTTATCAGCGCTCTTTTTGTCTTTAGGCTCTTCAGCATTTTCCTTTGTTGCTTCTTCTTCAATAACGGGCTGTTCAAAATAGCTGACATCAAATTTGAATTCGTCATATGATTTGATGCTTCCCTGAGCCATCATAACTTCTCTTGTAAGGATGTAGAAAACAAGCGCAAGCGATCTTTTGCCCTTGTTGTTCACAGGAACAATAAGGTCAATGTTTTTTGTTTCATTGTCGCTGTCGCAGAAACCAATGACCTTTACCCCGGTCTTTTTGCTTTCATTTATTGCCTGTCTTTCACCCTTAGGGTCGCAGACAATTACAAGCTTTGGCTCTATGAATCCCTGGTACTGGATATTTGTCATTGTTCCGGGAACGTATCTTCCTTTGATGACGTTTACTCCAGTCAATTTTGCAAATCTTGATGCAGGATTGCTTGAATAAATACGCGAAGCAACAACACTGACTTCTTCAGGTTTATACTTACACACAAGCTTTGCAGCTTCCATTATCTTCTCAGCAGACTGTCTCAGGTCAAGGATATAGAGACCGTCATCTCTTCTCTTGAAGATATATGTCCTCATGTCATGAGTCCTTATCTTTGTACCTATATGGACCCCTGATTCCAAAAAAAGCTCCTGTTTAACAGGCATTCCTTCTGTTTCTTCCGTCATTTGCATTACCTCCTGTTTTTCCAGCCTTCAGTTTCCGGTAACCGGAAACCAAGAACCGGCAATTCAAAATGGGGCCGCTGAGATGTATTCCCTTCAATCGCAGGTGTTTGTAATTGAAGAGTTGAATTTCTGAATCTTTTCAGGCACCAATTTCTTGGTTAAGCTTTTTCCTAAAAAGTTTTCTCAGATAACGTCCACCCCAAGGACGCAGGATACCAGGTTACCTCACGGCCCCTTGAAAAATACAAAACCACCAACACACGGGATTTCGGCGTTTAACACGAACCAGCCATCACGGCCAGTTCCTTGTGGCTCCGTATTTCAAGTTACATATCATTATGGATAATTATTTAAATCAATTTACTTTTCCTGCTTTGAAATTAATTATCCATCCGGACAGATGCAAAGCGCCATATGGTGTAATGCCATCAAATGCATTGCATAAGAAAACAAAACTGCCAATGCGTCTGTACTTTAGGTGCATTATGATCCTAATATATTTATATCTGCTCCAGAATAACTGATATACCCGTTGGCAGAGGCAGAGATGCAATATGAATGTCCTGGAAGAAACCCATAATTTCCTCAACAAGCCTTTCAATAAGTTTCTTGTTCTTGGATTGCTAATACTTGGTATTCTAGTATTATTATCCGGAATTGGAGAATACAAGACAGTTATGCTTGAGGATAAGATTCACGTTCATTTCTTTTATTCGCAATACTGCCCTCATTGTGAACAGCAAAAACATTTCAATGACCAGCTTGCCAGTGAATTCCCGGAAATACAAATCATACCCCATGATGTAGCTATTCCAGAAGAAGCCAGGCTTTTGCAGATTATGGCTCAGAATTACAGCATTCTGGAGTCAAATCTTGGCACTCCAACCACTTTCATATGCAACCATGCGTTCATAGGCTTTGTTTCAGAAGAAATCACTGGTTCCGGAATGAGGGAAGCAATAGAGGTTTGTCTTGCCAATGGCAATGGGCCGAAAACAGAATATGCACCTTCTGTAGAAAGCCTTACCGGGGATATCGACCTTCCTTTTGTGGGCAAGAGTGATTTATCCCATTTCTCTCTTCCCGTCCTTGCGATCGTTCTTGGTTTAGTGGATGGTTTCAATCCATGCGCCATGTGGGTTTTAGTTTATCTTATATCCCTTCTAATGGGCATTGGAAGCAGAAAGAGGATGTTTTTCATTGTTGCCATTTTTGTACTTTCTTCAGGCATACTCTATTTCCTTTTCATGACTGCCTGGCTTAATGCATTTCTTTTCCTTGGCTATGTTCGTCCAGTTACGATACTTGTGGGTCTTGTTGCTTTGGGAGGAGGAATTCTTTCTGTCAAGGACTATATTGAAACCAAAGGGGCGCCTGTCTGCAAGGTAACGGGAACCGAACATAAAAAGAAAATAATGACTGACATGAGAGAACTGGTTTCAGCTCCACTTACGTGGGCTACTATTGCCGGCGTGACAGTTCTGGCATTTGCAGTCAATTCTATTGAGTTTGTGTGCTCTGCCGCAATTCCGGCAATCTTTACGCAGGTTCTGGCACTGAGCAGCCTTTCATTCCTGGAGTATTATGGCTATATCATTCTTTATGTCATCTTCTTCATGCTTGATGATATGCTTGTATTCGGTTTTGCAGCATTAACATTATCCGGAACTGCAGGTGAGAAGTATTCTGCATATTCAAAGATTATTGGAGGGGCAATACTTCTGATACTTGGATTTTTTTTGTTGTTTGCGCCTTATATGCTTAGATAAGCCGGCCAAAACAGGCATCAGGGAAAACCTCAAAAAAATGTTTCCATGTAAATCTGCACATAACAAGATGCCATGGATTTGTTAAAGTTCAAATATAAAAAAATCAGGAACTGTTGGCTTCCTGGTTGCCATCAAGGCTTTCAAGACCGATTATCACGTCCTGTGACCCCATAACCTTTGGCAGCTGGCCATCCCATCTCTGCACATAATTGTATTGTATGTATTGTGCGGTTACTGCCTTTGTGATCTTTTCAATGGCTTCTGCTTCGGCAGTGGCGCGGATAATCTTTGCCTCTGCATCAGCATTTGCCTGGATTACCAGGGAAGTTGCGCTTGCATTTGTTTCTGCAATCAGCCTCTGTACCTCTATTTTCTTTGTCTCAAGATCAATTTTCTCCTTTTGCAGTTTCTGTTCTGCAACTACCTTTGCCTCAATGGCCGCATTGAATTCAGGAGAGAAATCAAGGTTTGTGATGGATACCTCTACCACATCTATTCCATAGTTCCCGAGCTTTTGCTTCAGGTCCTGGGCAATCTTTGATTTCAGCTCAACACGCTTTGTTATGAGCTCTGCTGCATTGAACTGTGCAGTATTAGCCTTGACAACCTCCTGTACCAGCGGGTCAATGATTCTTACTTCGTGGTTTCCCCTGAATGTCTCGTAAAGGTTCATTATCTGGTCATTGTTGCCGTTTATCCGATAGTTTACTGCAAGCTGGGTTTCTACAACCTGAAGATCATTTGAAGCTGCACTGGCAGTTGTTTCAAATTTCTCGATTTGGGTTGACAGGTATTTGACGTCATTCATTACAGGCACAACAAAATGGATGTTCGGTTCAAGCACATCCATTACCCTTCCAAATTCAAGTTTAACCCCAACCTCTCCAGCATTGATAATTCTTACTGATGAAATCAGCAATATGGCCAGTACAAAAAGTATGAATATTGTTCCAAAAAATCCGATAACCGAAGCTAGTTTTCCCATGCATTGAATAAAAGAAGAAAATATTAAAAATTAGACTTTAAGGTGCTTTCTCCATTCGCCGATCATCTGCTGGGCATCCTTCTGGCCTCCGAGACCAAATGCAATCCCCACAGCCAGGGCAATTCCAAAAGTCACTGCCTGCAGCATGACTATGAACATTCCATTTAGCAGTGTAGTGTCTATATTTGCAGTTCCCATTGCCATTGTAATGCCCACAAATATAATCACGAATTTTGTTGCCCTTGCAATTAATTGCACCATAGTCGATTTATTTCTGAGTTCGAGAATGATCTGCTTGACATATTCACCAAGCAATATCGCAACAAGAACAAGAACTATTGCTGCAATCAGTGCAGGTGCGTAAAACAGGAAGCCTGCCAGGAACAGACTAATTGTTCCAAGTGCGAGGAATGATACTGCCTCCTGAAGGAATATAAGTATGATATAGTATTTCAGCAGTTTTGTCAGCACATTGCTTAACATCACCTTTCCAAGTGCGTTGTCCACTTTGTGGCTCTTAAGATAATCCTCCAGCCGTAAAAATCTCAAAAGCCTTGAGAATATTCCGCTAATGACAACCGCCACTATCCATCCGATAATAAATATTATGATTGCTGCAATCAATCCCGGAAAGATATTGGCTGCGCTTGTGACAGTATTCTCAACGGCGCCATTTATGGTGGCACTCAGAACATCAGTTACATTTTCCACATCAACCATTTTGTTCACCTCAACGTACCTAACGCCGGATCATTTTAAATGTTTCCATGCCTGTCATCGGCAAACACATAGTTATTTAAATAATAAAATCCATAATTTGAAATGTTAAAATTTGATAATTACACAAAATTTTGTGTTATTTTCAAGTCAAATTGGTGAATCTTAACAGATTGGTGATATTTATGAAAACAAAAGTAGATGCCGTAGATCTTATGATTTTAAGGGAAGTGAGGGCAGACTGCAAAAGACCTATGAGAGAACTTGCAAATAAGCTGAGAATGCACCCCAACACTCTTTTACAGAGAATAAAAAGGCTGGAAAAATCCAGGATTATAAGGAAATACCATGCCGATGTCGATTATAAGGCACTGGGCTTTGACATGCATGCAGTTGTCATGATCAAGATAAAAAAGAGCGGCCTTGAAGATCCTGACCTGCTTAAAGATATTGCTTCACTTCCTGAAATCGTTTCCCTATATGCAGTTACAGGCGTTGCAGACTGTATTGCAATAGTAAAGGCAAAAAACAGGGATGCGCTTTTGACCATTCTGAAGGCCATTCAGTCCCAGGCATCCGTTCTCAGAACAACCAGCTACCTGATACTGGTTACTTACAAAGAAGATTTCCAGTTCAACCCGCTTACTACAGTACTTGACAAGCCCTAGTTTTTTATGATTTTTTCCTATAAAGAAATGCCGTCATTCCATTGTCTGTTCCTTCTTTTATGGGTTCACGGTGTGCAGACTGGAAAATAAGATCGCCTTCGAAGTTTGCCTGCAGGAAATCCCTGAAATATGTCCTGCTAAGTCTTTTCTTTGCGTTGCTTGGCTGCCATTCATCCAGGAACATTATCGCTCCGCCTTTTTTTACTGCCTGCACGGCCTTTTTTATCATTTCCTCTCTTATTCCGTCTGGTATGTCATGGAGAATCTGCTGCATGATTATCATTTCCGAAGGTTCAAATACAGAAGTCACTTCAGTATAAATCTTTGGTTCTACATCCCTGAGCGGGATAAGCTCAGTCCATCCAAGGGCAGGAGGGCTGAAACTGTCAGTAAAATGTCTGTCTGTTATGGTCAGCAGCTCTATCGCCCTTTCAGCTGCCATTTTTTTTGCCGGTGATTCATCACAATACTTTCCTCTGCACGCCATTTTATCCGGATCTTTTCTGTATACCAGCATGTACATGCTGTGCTTGAAATCGATATTTGCCTTTAATTCAGAAACAAACCGTGCTCCAGTAATATGGGACATTTGCCTTTTCAGCTTCTGTCTTGACTCGATGGGTCTCATGGTTCTGTGGAAAAGGTCTGCAAGCAAAGGATCAGTATCGCTGCTAAGGACTTCAGGCCATTCGTCAATTATGACAAGATGCCCGTTTTCCCTGAGCAGTTCAAAGGCGCTTCTCAAAGCCTTGATTTTTATTCCAATGTGCTCTCTTCCTCCTGAATAATCGCCACTTTCCTCTTTTTTTATGAGTGCCGGATCGATTATGAGGTGCAGTGTCTGTGCAAGCACCTCAAGATCAAATAGATCATGCCCGATTCTGTAGGATCCATTTGTTTCCTGAAGTCCCGGTTCATTTTCCTCACATTCTATGCTTCTTATGTCTTCATAGGAATATGTCAGGAAAGATTCCCGGTTTTCAGGGGCTATCCTGTCAATTGTTTGCTGGAGCTTTTTATGCGCCAATTTCTGCATCTCAGGTGAAAGGTCATTTGCAATAAAACTCATCTGCCTTACCTGGTCAGGAGACATAATCCTGCATATCATATCTATTACTGCCCCGGTACCGCAGCTCATCTCAAGTGTTTTTCCACGAATTATGGGATATCTCATTAATGGCTGTATGGCATTTGCCATTTTCAATAAGTGGCCTATCGACGTTTCATGTATCTTCATATGTACATCATATGTAGGTGCCCAGTAGGCAAAAAGTGCGCGCATTATTTTCTCAGGATAATCAACCCCCGGAACGTTTCTTATTATGGCATCTACGCGTTTTTTTCGTTCTGCAATTGTTTTTTCGTCCTTGAATATTTCTTTCAGCCCTTCCACTGCCTCTCCTATAACCTCCATTGGCCTGGACGTTCCAAGCCTATCAGTAACCGGCGGTATGCTCGGCATTCTGGGAGGTCTGCTGCTTAGCGGATCTGGCTTGGGAGTTAATTTTCTAATGCTTATAACTATCCCCTCAAAGTTTTCTTCTGATTAATAATATCAGCAGAAAACTATTTAAATAGTTGCAATTGTAGGTAAAAAATGTAAAAATTAAACTCGAGGGTACTTTAAAACCTGGGATATGATATCTACATGCGCAAGGAACATCCTCCTGCAGCAGTATCTCTCCATTCCGAGCTCATCCAGCACAACATCCGGATTTTTATCCCTGATGCCTGACCGGTACTCATCGTATTTGTGCCCTATCACGGATCCGCAGGTAAAACATCTTACTGGAAATTCCATAACTTCACCTGTATGACTTCTGGTATCTTGCCCTTGCTTTTGGACCGCGGAATTTCTTTGCCTCTACCCTTCTTATGTCCTCTATGACAAGGGATCTGTCTATGGCAATGAACTTTTCCCTGAGTTTTTTGTCCTCAAAGTATTTTACCAGAGCGTTAGCAATGGCGACTCTCGCAGCCTGTGCCTGGCCCATTGAGCCTCCCCCACGTACATTTACTGAAATATCTACCTGCGTTGCCTCGGCTCCAATGTAATGCAAAGGCTCGGTTATTATCTCTTTCACATAATTGTTTGGAATGGCATCAACATTCATCTTGTTTAGCCTTACAATTCCCTTCCCTTCCTTGATAGTTGCCCTTGCTACACATTCCTTTCTTTTTCCTCTTGCAACTACGGCTTTTGTGGTTTTTTTCTTTTTGGCCTTTCTTGGCTTTTTTGCCGCAGTTTCCTTTTTCTTTGGTTTTTCCTCTTTTTTCTTGACCATGATATCAACCCGAGTATCCCATCATTCTGCAAAGTTCATGAATGGTAATGTGCTTTGATACGCCGTCGAACTCGGCCTTTTCCAGCCTGAGATCCACCGCTGCATTTTTTGGATTTCCAGTGTAAACTTTCAATCTCTTCAATGCATCCCTTCCTCTTGATGATTTTATCGGAAGCATTCCCCTCACCATTCTCTTTACAAGAATGTGGGGCACCTTTGACCATTTCGGTGATTTTTCCGGGCATCCCTTATGCTTCAGCCCCCGTTTCGTGATATACCTCTCAATGATCTGCTTTGGATTTCCAACAATCACAAATTTTTCTGCATTGACGATGTTTATCTCTTCTCCGCTGATAAGTTTTTTTGCAATCTGGCTTGCAGCCCTTCCGAATTTTATATTTGTTGCATCGAATGTCGGCATGAAAATCAACTCATTATTGTGACTCCCTTTCCATCCGGGTTGGATTTGTGCAGGTTTTCAATTGATATTGCCTTCCCGCCTACCTTGCCTATTAGTGTCTTTGCACTGTCACTGAATGCAAACGCTGCTACTGTCACTTTTTTTGAAAGATTTCCGGATCCAAGCACCTTTCCCGGTACAAGTACTGTTGAGTCCGGCTTTGCATACTGCTCGATCTTGCTGATATTGACCTGAACCCTCCTTCTTCTTGGTTTGGAAAGTTCTTTCGCTACTCTTTTCCAGATAGGCTTCTGAGCCTTCTTCAAATTCTCTACAAGAGAAACTAGTTCTGTATTTTCTTTCATAACGCCACCTTCGGCTCGCTCCCTAAAAGGAACTGTATGATTATGTTCATGAGGAAAGTTTAAAAAAGATAGGGAAAAATCATGGAGCTCTTGCCAACTGATAAATCCTCTTAATTGCTACTGCAAATGCTGCAGGAGCGACAAAAGCCACAAGGCTTGTAATGAATACTGCAAGTATGCCCACTATCAAGTCTCCTATTTCCTCAAGAGGATTAAACAGGGCTATTATTGGTGTCCATGCCGTTGCCGCAAGAATCAGCGCTATTGCCGCTATAAGGAATGCAGGGCTTTCATCCTTCTGGATATTTGTGAATCCAACAACAAGACCAAGTATTGCAAGCACTGCAACAAGTATAGGTATTGCATCGTCAGGTATGTATGATGAGAGCAGGGCCAGTATGACTGCTATCCCAATGCCTGCAAGAAATGCATACTCCCCATAGTGTTTTTCCTTATTCTTAGCCAAATCCATCACCTTTTTTGAAATCTGCGTTTATCTTTTAAAATGCTGGTATTGAAGCCAGAAGAAGGCCCAGCAGGCCTATGAGAAAGGCAACCAGGCTTGCATTCCTTGCAAACCTGTAATCCTGCAGAAACGTTTTGTAGCATATGAAGAGGACAAGAACATCTGCAATTGCCACAAGAATTACTGGAAATGCCGATGCTTCAAGCCATATCAGGGGGATAATTGTAAGCACAATGAAAATATGATAAAGTATAATTGCAGCAATTAAGGATCTTCTTTTTCCTATTATCACAGGCAATGTCTTTGATTTTCTTGCTTTCACATCCCCTTCCATGTCCTCGACAGTTTTGATTATCTCCCTTGCCAGGCCGGCTACGAATCCCAATGCCGCAAAGACCAGTGCAATATCTGACAATTCTTCTGCAACAACATAGTTTCCGAAGATGAACGGTATGGCCATTGTGAGCGCAATATAGAAATTCCCGACCAGCGGAAGGTCCTTCAGCTTCCAGTTATACAATACTGCTGCAAAATTGAACAGCAAAGCAATAATGAGTACATTGTAGTTTATGAAAGCTGCCATTACTGTTGAACCCACAAGCGCAGCCACGGAGAAATACAATGCAAATTCCGGTGAAATCGTACCAGTTACCAAAGGTCCCATTCTCCTGTTTATCCTGTCTGTTTCAATGTCAAGGTAATCATTCAGGGCAAACGATCCCATTTCGCTGAATACCGGAACCAGCAATGATAATGCAATTATCAAAGTAAAATCAGGAACTGCTCCAAGAACAACCGTTTCTGCAATCAGCACTGCCAGGGCAAGCATGATGGCATGTTCAAATCTTGTCAGTTTCAGCAGTGCTTTCAGCATATCAAGGATTACCAATCTTAATTTAAAATCATTTCCGGAAATTTTGCCTATGGTCTGGGTAAGGCAAACTGCTTCAAAATCCTTTTTCATATGTTCTGAGTGCAGCCTCGGCTATGATGATCCACGAACGGCATTTCAATGCGAAGAATATTGCAGACTATACAAGTGCAGCTCAAAGAAGATTGCAGAAAAATCAGTTTACCGGGCATAACCACATTATTACGGCATTTTTTTGTTGTCAAAAACAATTTAAAGAATCTCATCGTTTATACAATCATGTTCAAGCTTGATGAAATAGACCTCTCGATTCTGTCTGCACTTAGAGACGATGCGAAAACCCAGCTGAAGGAACTTGCCCGCGAACTGAAGGTTCATCCAAACACTCTTTTGCAGAGAGTAAGAAAACTGGAAAAGGCAGGGATAATAAAAAAATATGCTGCCGAAATCGACTATGCAAAAACCGGAATAGACCTCCACGTCATTATTATGATGAAGGTCAAAAGAGGAAGAGCGGGAGACATTGACCAGCTTTCTGATCTTATCAATATCAAGGAACTTGAAACAATCTATGCAGTTTCAGGCATTTGGGATGTCATAGCCATGTGCAGGGTGAAGAACCGGAAGCATCTTCTTGAAGTGATACAAAAAGTTGGTGACCACCCAATAGTGACCAAAACATCAAGCTTCATCGTATTGTTCGAATACAAGTGCCATGCTGATTTCAATCCCTTTGTCTATGAGATGAAAAAATGATTATTTCACAAATGCCTTGATATAATAGCCGTGCTTGCTGTCTATTGGCGTTACTGTTTCTGCCCCCGGCACATCTGCAAGGCCGTTTGCACGGAGCATGTCATAGTAATTTTCCATTGGTATCGGGTGCAGGCTCCTTTCTATCTTCTTCATCAAAGCCAGGTCCAGGAACGGGCTTGGATTAATTGTCTGCGGCCATTCTTCCACTGCAATATATGCTGCCCCACGGGGCATAAGTGAAATTACATGGCTTATAAACTCTGCTTTCTGCCTTGCGGGCTGCCAATGTATAAGCATTGAAACGATGATCGTGGAAAGGTCACCAAAACCGTTCTGGCCAAGAATCTTACTGTTGAGTTCCCATATATCCTGCGACAAAAATGAATTGGTGAGGTTTCCCTCAAGTATGCCTTCACGCCTCTTCAGTTTGTCAAACTGCTCCTTTGCCTGTGCAAGCATTCCTATGGATCTGTCCACTGAAAGCATTGCAATTCTGCCCCTGTCCATTTCCCTGAATTGCTTTACGTAAATCCTTTCTCCCCTGCTTATTTTCTTTTTCAGCTCATTCACAGCACGAAGCTGGGGGATTATTATTCTTCCGACAAGCATTGCCATTGGATATCCGGTTCCGCATCCCAGGTCGATTATTTTGTTTCCAAGGATTTTCTGGCCTGCCCTGAGAAGCAAAACCCTGTATCCCTCGTACATTGCATCAAAATGGCCTGTTAGCCTCATGTGGTTGTTGTATTGCACCGAAAATTCATCTATAGTATTCTTTGACTGATTTATCATTTCAGGAGTAACTTCCTCTACAATGCCGTTTGTAACCCTGCAGATTATGGGCCTTACATCCTCGGTTTTTCTTGCGGCTGTTGCAAGCTCTTCCACTATGCTGTCAACATCCCCTGCGAATTCACCTTCTCCGAGAACCCTGCTTGCCCCGGCATCTCTCAGATCGATAATATTCTTTATTTCCTCAAATGCAGGGGAAGAAGTCCTTCTTGCTTCCTCTCCGAATTCAACAACATCGAAGTCGTTGATTGGCGTTCCCTCTTTTTTGCTTAAAACAAGCCCCCCTGAAGCTGCCGATATTGGCATCACACTCCTGCTGATCTTAAGTACATCGCCATTTTCCTGATCGTCAATTTCTTCAGTTACTGCAATTACTGCAAGATCTTTGTGGGCTTTCCTGAGCTTTGTAATAGCATCGATCTGCCCGTTTCCATCGGCTGAATCCTTGCATTTGATGTTAGGACCTACAAGAACAATCGGCAACTTCTCTGTTGATTTTATTGTATTCATGAGGTAAAGCAAAGTATCGAGATCATCTATGCTCAGGAAATTATGCTGGCTGTTCCTGCTTCGTGCGTTATCTATGAGGTTCTTTCTGCATCCGGCAAAAATAGCAGTGACTGAAAGAAGCTGTTCCTGGGAAGCTTTCATCCTTTCAAAATCGACTTTAGGCGCATACCTGTCTTCCGTGCCCCTCAACCGCTGTCCTGCCATTAAGTATTATTTATAAGCTAAAAAATATAAATGGTATTGTTGGTGTTATTTTGTGTTCTGTAATCGAGTTATCGCATTTCATGTGTATTTGCATTATTTGTAAATATGATTTTTGTAGTTTTCCACATTGTTTTTAAATAATTCTGTTTATTTTTTTATAAGGTGGGTATGCAATGTCAAATACAGATGAAATAGACCGGAAAATCCTGGCGCAGCTTATCGAGAATTCCAAAATGCAGTCAAAGGAGCTTTCCAGAAAGCTCAAAATACATCCAAATACTCTTTTGCAGAGACTGAAAAAACTGGAAAAATCACAGGTGATAAAGAGATATACTGCGGTCGTTGATTTCAACAAGGTGACACACAGGATGCAGTGCATAATCTTCCTGAATATCAAAATGATCAAGGGCTGGGAGAAGGTTCTCAGGCCCCTTGCACATCTTCCGGAGGTGGAAGCATTTATCCTGATTTCAGGAAACTATGACATTGTTGTAATTGCAAGGGTAAAGGATGAGATGGAACTTGCAAACCTTATGAGAAAACTGCAGGACAATGAGGTTGTGGAGCATACAACTACCCATATTATTGTAGATTACTACAAACAACCCTACGAGTACAACCCTATCATGGAAGAGGTTCAGTTTTCAAAAAAATGAATTCTTTCTTTATGCAAGGAAGTCTTTGAAAATTCCATGCAGATTCAATACTTTTCAAAAAGATGAACCTTCATTACATGATGTTCGTCAATAGGGTACTGCGCTGAAATTTCGAGATTTTTGAAACCACTTGTTTCAAACTGAGCACACAAAGTCCTTGGTTTAATCGGCTGTGCAACCGCCCTCAAAAACATTGCAACCGGTTCTATGGACGGCGTTTCAGAAATCCTGAAAGGATCTTCTTCAATTACTATTGCAATTCCATTTTTTGCCAGAATTCTGTGAATCGACCTTATAAGTGAAATCTTGTCCTCTTCAGAAATCAAATGAAATGTCTGTGAACACAGTACTGTACTGAATTCCGCTTCCCAGGGAAGGTCCAGTGCATTGTGTGCTGTAAATTCCACTTCGCTGTGTTTTCTTTTTGCCTGTTCCGCCATTTTATCTGAAATTTCATTTGCAACAATCCGTTCAGATGGACTGCGCATTGTTCTTTTCTGCCAGATCATTTCAATGGCGTGCTTAAGGGGCTCGCCAGTGCCTGCAGTAATGTCAATCATGGGAAGCTTTATCATATGAGCTGCAAATCCGAGGACTTTTTTTATTGACTCATAGTGTCCGGTTTCAGTTCCCATGTGCCTGTCGTAGTTTGCTGCAAAATCATCATACAGCATAGAGAAAAATTCGACTCTGTCATGCTGAGAAAAACCACCATAGACTTCTAATATCTCATGCTCCTTTTCTTGAATTGACTGGTGGTGTTTGCGTTTTTCTTTACTAAAAGAACGGATGGTATTGAAGAAAACTGGCATTGGTATGGGCTCTCCTTTCCTTGACATTTCACCCATAACCTTAAGCTGTTCCATTGGTTCCTTTGGAAATTTCACCGCTTTGATCCTTGTAGAAGAAATTTTCCTTCCCGCCATAGTGATACTTTGTATGGTTAAAAATAAAAAAACACGGAAAAAGCTAAACCTTAAAAAATGTTGTGTTCTTAAATAAAATACTAGAATATTTCACAATATTTTTGTGAAATTATGTAAAAATTTACCAATATTGATTGAAATATTGTAAATTTGTTAAGGTGGGTGTGATAAAATGACTATAGAAACGGATAATATTGACAGAAAAATTTTGTCTGAACTGGCGATGGATGGCAGGGTATCGGCAAAAAAGCTTGCAAAAAAGCTGAAAATGCATCCAAATACCCTTCTTCTGAGAATGAAGAGACTTCAGTGCAAAGGCGTTGTCAGGGGCTTTTCTGCAAATATAGACTATGAAAAAATGGGATACTCCCTTCACGTCTGTATTTTTATGAAAGTTCCGGAAGAAAGGCCCGGAGATGCAGAACAGCTTAATGGTCTGCTGGAAATGAAAGAGCTGGAAGCGCTCTATGCAACAACCGGGGACTGGGATCTTGTTTCACTGTGGAGAGTTCAAAACAAGGAACACCTGAATTCCCTGATACGGAAGATTTCAGGATCAAAAATAGTTACAAAGATCCTTACGAGCCTTGTGCTTTACACATACACAGATACTTTTGATTTCAATCCTTTCAATCCAGAAGATTCTTAATTATCCTTTTCTATTTTGTTTTTATGAAATACAAAGTGGAATTCATATCCCAGAACACAAAAGAAAAAATTATGGAAAAAATTTATTCATCCAAACTCTTTGAAAGAAAAGCAGCAATACATGGCACATGCATTAAATTTTTCACAGACAGTCGTGATTTCAAGGACATGTGGGAGGATAACTTTGAGCCGATGCCTGACTGGGTAAGGCCACACGGAAGAATCTTTTCAATACAAGGAAAGAAACTGAGGGTACAGTATGAGCCGGTTTCAAAAACCGCGATCATCAGGGGGTGTGATTATTACGGGTGGGTGAAAAGCATTGCCCTTGGAGTTGCAGCAGACTTTCTTGAGGATTTTACATCAGAACACAGACGATACTCGATTCACGGATCATTTGTTGATCATGGCGGCCGCGGCATCGGAATTATTGGTCCATCCGGATCAGGAAAAACAACATTAACATATGGGCTGCTTCTTGACAATTCCTATAATTTCGTAACTGATGACTGGTTTTTCGTAAGATTTGCAAACAACAATCTTCTGATATATTCATCAGAAAGAAATTCCTATATCCGCGGAAATCTTGGCGAGATATGGCAGGAATACAAAAAAAACCTTAACGGAATAAAAAAAGACTGCCGGGACCGTGCAGTTATTGATGTTAAGAAAATCCTTGGTGGAAACAGGATCAGAACGGAATCCACGCTGCAGGCAACTGTTTTGCTTACCAGAAAAAAAGGCATTCCTGCAGTGCAAAAACTATCTCCTGCACAGGCTCTGAAGTTCATGGTGGAAAATGATTTCTGCAATCCGCATCAGCTGGTCCGTTCAAGACAAAAAATGGAAAAACGCAAAAAATTCTTCGCAGAACTTTTCAAGCGGACTCCGGTTTATCTGCTGAATACCATTGAAACGCCCCGGGAAAGCCTGGAAAGGCTGAAGGAAATTTTTGCCACCAGCTGAATTAATAAGTTTTAAAAAATGTTTAGTCATGATCATTATAATGAAGCTTCAGTTCAGCCCGGGGCATCCGCATATATCCAGGGAAGACCGGATTGTCATGCTTGCAAAAAAGCTCAAGCAGAAATTTCCGGAAAAATTCAGCGGCCCGAGATTTACAGATCCCGAATCCCTCCGTAACGGAGGGATATTCACATTCTGTGATGATGTTTGCCATGAGATAAGTCCTTATAGTGCTTCCAGGGTTTTTGAAATTCCTGACATCTCTCTGATACGATGGGGTTGCAATGACATGAGATGGACCGCTTCCGTACTCAAAGAACTTGATGCCGCTGGTCTTATTTATGAAATTCCTTTCAATGAATCTTTCAAATATTCTGCCCACTACAATCCTGAAAGGAATGGGGAATTCTTTTCTGCACTTGAAATAACCTACAAATTCTATCATAGGGTGTGGCAGATCAGCCATGCTGAACTGCAGGAAAAGGCAACTGAACTGATTTCAGGGAATGCACAGGAAAGTTTCCAAAAGGAAAGGCTCTCACAGTATTCCCTTAATCTCATAATGCTTGAAAACAGCTATCTTTATACATTTCACAATGATACGTCTGTAATAATTGGCGGGAAACAGGAGAAGTCCCGGGATGTTCTCAAAACAAACTTCATTTATATGGATGCGCCGCTGGGTCTCTGCCTTTCCTACCGCCAAAAACCGGATGCAGTGATTGCATTCTGGCCGGAATCAGAAAGCACGATTCTTATCCATCAGATTCAGGGCATCAGCAAAAAACTGCGCAACATGCATATTGTTCGCTCTCATGCCAGAGGCCTTATTGACCTGAACTGGCGGTCTATAATGATCGGTGCTGCAGACTGGATTGCAGGAATGGCGGGCATGAGAATGGGGATTCTGGGGGCAAAAAACAACAAATGGATAAAGCCGGAGAGCACGGGCCGGTTCCATCTTCCATACGATCTGGCAGTTCAGAAATATGACAAAGTTGCAAAGATGCACGGCATGCAGCAATCAGAAAACGGAAATTACTACCAGAAATAGCCCATCATCTTGTATGCGAGCTTGGCAGCAATAAATTCGCTTGTTCTTAAGGGAGGAGTTGGCAGAACCTCAACTATGTCAAAACCAACAACATTCTTTTTTGAAACTGCTTTCATGATTCCCAAAACATCCTCCCAAAGCAGCCCGCCCGGCTCAGGCGTTCCTGTTCCAGGAACAACCGAAGGGTCAAATCCGTCAATATCAACAGTAACATAGATTTTATCTCCAAGCAGGGAGACGATCTTTTCAATATCATAATTCCTTCCATAAAATATGCTGTCCTGGATTTTTTCTTTTTCAATATAATCGGCTTCCTCCTCACTCATCGATCTTATTCCGACCTGTACTGCATCGTGTTTTTCCCTTACTCTTCTCATGACACATGCATGGTTGTATTTAGTACCTTCATAGCTGTCACGCAGGTCGGCATGGGCATCAATCTGCAGAACTGAAATGTTATCGAATGCAGCCAAGGCTCCTCCTGTTATGGAATGCTCTCCGCCGAATATCACCGGCTTTTTGCCCATTGAAACCAGTTCCCTTACAGCTTCTTCGACATTATCAATGGTTTTCTTTGGACTGTCTTTGTTGACCGCAAGCTCGTCCAGAGTGTGGATTAAAATTTCATCACAAATGCTTTTCTTTAATTCAATGTCATACAATTCCAGTTGTGTGCTGGCATCGATTATTGCATTCGGGCCGAATCTCGTTCCGACTCCATAGCTTGCTGTTGCATCATAGGGAACCGGAACAATCACCACATTTGCTTCTTTCAATGCTGACTGAAAACCAAGGAATGTTCTTTTTACGCCAAAATCCATATTTCCAACTTGTTTTGCATGTTCTTTTAATTCTTCGCAAAACTCTGTATCTGTAATGCAATGTCTGATATTGCTTCATACAGTCTGGAATCTGCCTGGTTGATTTTGCATGTGACAATGTGCAGGTAATTTATTCCTTCAGTTCCTTTTACCTTCATGAAAATATATTTTCTTGGCACCAATGGCTGGCATGATACTGAAACCGGGGAAACTCCATCAGTCCTTATTGACTCCAAAAAAGCCTACATTGTTCTTGATGCAGGCAATTCCCTAAGAAAACTTGACCGTTTTGTAAAGGAGGACAAGCCCATATACATATTCCTCAGCCATTTCCATCTGGACCATATCTTCGGCCTCCATATCCTGATGAAATTCAGATTCAGCCAGCCAGTGACACTGGTTGGACAGCCTGGCACAAAGGAGGTCATGAAGATATTCCTTGCAAAACCTTTTACAGCACCTCCTGAAATGATAAACTCCAGATATCCATTTACAATACATGAAATCCAGGAAGGCAGCAATGATGTGAATGGAATAAATGTTGAAGCGAGATTTTTACTCCATGCGGATCCATGCTTTGGCTATTCCTTTTACATTGATGGTAAGAAAATCACTTATTGCACCGACACTGGGAGATGCGACAATCTTGCCAGGCTTGCAAAGGATTCCGACCTTCTTATGGCAGAATGCTCATGGAAACAGGAAAAATCAGACAACTGGCCTCATCTAACCCCTGAAGGTGCGGCTGATGCAGCAAAGCAGGCCAATGCCGCAAAACTTGTTCTTCTTCATTTTGATCCGGTCAACTACCCGCGATTTTCTGACCGGCAGGAAGCAAAACAAAGGGCTTCAAAAATATTTGAAAACACGGAAATTGCAATGGATGACATGTTGGTGGAAGTGGATTGAGATCAGGATATCCGGCTTTTAACCTCTAGGACTGCGGCCTCATGATAACAGTCCGGACATTCCATCTGCAATATCCTTCCTGTTTGGTTGGTTGAAATTTGATGACTTTCAGATCCTCAAGATCTCTTCCGACAAATTTGAATTTTCCATATGTTGCCGTTGTGCTGGTTACTCTTACGATGCCCTCTTTCATCTCAAGATCTACCTGTATGTCCATCCTGTCAGCTTTGGCTGCATTTAGGGCAGCGACAAATTTTTCGGTTTTTGCGGCTATTGACTGGTTTATCCTGTCAACTACCTCCTTGCCTTCCGTTGTCTCTGCCATATTGCAGGGTTTCAGTTCTGCCGATTCGGACATTGTCCTTGCATTACAGCCAAGCGCCAGACCAGAGGCAAGAACCAAAGCTCCTGCAAATGCCATGGCCCTTTCTTTTGGTTTTTTGTCAAGATATCTTAATCTCACTTTCCCACCCCATATATTTATTGCTGTTAATGTTTAAATATTTTATGTATATTTTGTGTTATTTTTCACACAGTTTTTTTATTTTATAGTTATATTTATATACTAATGTTCAAATTCATATGAGAATTGCACATTCCACATTGCTTAAAAATCATTAACCATATATCAATTTCATGAAAGCGCTCATTTTTGCCGAGGGCAATGGTTTTGGGCATGTATCCAGGGACAGCTTGATTGCAAAGCAATATGGGTTCCCCATAATGACATTCGGCGACGGTGCAAAATTCTGCAAAGAGCGGAACATCCGGCTTATAGAGATCCCTGCCCCCTATGCTCTCCGCCCTGTTGAAAACAAGGTAAAAATAGTTGCAAATTACCGGGAGCTTGCAAAGATGGCGGACCAGAAAGTGCAGAAGGAAATACTCAGGCACTTTCATGACTATGATAGGATTATAGTGGACGGCTCCCCGCTGGGCATCGCCCTTTCCATGCTTGCCGGAAAAAAATGCGTCTACATAACAAATGACACGTCGTCACTGGTTGGTGTGAACGGTTATTTCTCAAGGACGGTTGCCCGTTCCCTTTATTCCCAGATTCTTTCCTATCCGGAAAAAATAATCATTCCGGATTTTCCTCCGCCGCTTACCATCACAAAGCTGAATCTCAACAATGAAATTCCAATGGTATTTTCAGGTCCTCTTGTTTCCATTCCAAAACAAAGAAAACATGGCAAGAAGGTGCTTGTTGCAGGAAGGCTGGAGAACCTGATAAAACCTGTTCTTGGGGATTCTGCACTCTACGGAAATGAGCTGGAAGACCTGAGGCCATACCTGAAAAGTACTGAGGTCGTGATATGCCACGGAGGCCACACCACAATAATGGAAGCCCTTGCATGCGGAAAACCGGTAATTGTCATAGAGGATGAGA
Source organism: Microcaldota archaeon (assembly GCA_016926175.1). Taxonomy (GTDB): domain Archaea; phylum Micrarchaeota; class Micrarchaeia; order Anstonellales; family Bilamarchaeaceae; genus Bilamarchaeum. Next base: position 12,291 of record JAFGPA010000036.1, on the reverse strand, counting down.
ATCATCATGAGAGATATCAGAATGGTCTGGTTTTGGAGAAAAACAATTTGGGAATCCTTCTTGACCGGAGGATGTTTTCACCAGCTGCATTGCAGGCTGCTATCGCACTGGCTAAAACCAGCGACAGAAAAAAACTTGCAATATACAAAAAATTTGCATCCTATCATCTGTCCCTGAAATAATCCGGAACTGCAAGCTGCATGGCTTTGTTGTCTTCAAAACCAAATTTGGAATAAAGCCGCAGCATGTATGGATGAGGTGAAAAATGCGGCACTGTTATTGCATATCCTTCCATATCCACAGAAGCAGATTTCAGCTGTGCTCCCCCGAATCTTTCATAAGCCTGCCTGAATCTTGCGGAATTCACAACCTGCTCCCTTGAAACCATCCGTCCTTCAACCGGCTGATGGATGAAATTAAACGCGATCCTTTTTTTTTCAACATTCCCTGTTATAAGGTTCTTCATTGCCTTTTCCATATTTACTTTCACATTAATGTCTGACATTATTTTGTTTATCTTATATTCCCCTTTGCTGAAATGGGCCAGGATGAATGAGGTGAAGAATTCCCGCCCATCCCTGAAATTTACTGATTTTGAAAAAAGCACCATGGTATCTTTTATGAAAAAAACAGATCTCATGGCACCATGCGCAAAAGAATTGCCCAGCCTTTCATCGTCAAGGAAAATATTCTGGAAATAATTGTTTGGTACTGCATAAGGGGCTCTTGCCTCGAACATTGGATGCACGAGCTTTACGGGCCATTCCATGGTCGTATAAATATTTTTCTGAAGCAGTGAAATCTCAGTTGCCATTTTCTTTGAAAATTCAAGCCTGTCGATGTCTTCATAATGCATTTTTGAAATAAATTCTTCATATTCCGGTATGGTTTTTGCCTTTTCTTCAAAATCTGCCATGCCAATCAACTTTTAATTATTTATATTATACACCTTAAAAATGAACTCAAAACAAATTATAGTACTGGCAGTGGCTTTATTGTTCATATCTTCATCTTTATTCATTGGAGGAAGCTTTAACTTTTTCCAGGAAGAGGCAAAAGAAGAAAAAATCACCGGACAGGTTGTTTTTGACGGAGTCATAAGAACATATGACCCATATATTTATGTCCCTTCAAATACCAGCAATGAGGTGCTTCAGGATCTGCTGGACATGGATGGGGTAAGCTCGGTTGTTCTGGAAGGCCAATACTATGTAATCAAGACCGATACCCGGGACGATGTCTATAATGTTGCCGAATACCTCAGATCAAAAAGCGTAAATTCACTTGCAATAGCGAATGTTGTTGCTCCAAACCAGATGCAGCTTAATACCGGCATGGAAATTCTGAATGTCACATTCGGCCTCGGGTCGGTAAGGCTCGTATCCGAGCCGGTTCTTGATTCGGATGAAAAGGCAACAGTTTCCATGATTGCAATTGCAGAAAAAGGCTTTATCATTGAATATGATTCTGCAGGTTTCATCTTTTTGGAGAAACAAGTTCAGCTTAATGCAACAATCGACAAACGCTCAGTAAAGTACATATACTCTGTTCCGTGGGAAGACAGGAACTCGGTCAATGTTTCCGGGGATTATAAAAAAACAGATTCGCTGCTTTTCGAACCCCCCCTCGATCCTGGCCAGATAATGACCAAGAAGCAGTTCGACTACATAGAATATATAGATGCCCACAGTGCGCAGGTTTACGCTGATTTTGATGACAGGGGCCAGATCGAAGAAAACTTTGCAGATGTTTCAGTTCATTTCCCTTCATCCACACTCACAACAAGCGAGCCGGACCTTGACTATAATTCCTCTAAGCTATACTTATATTCGCTTACTCTTGAATCCGATGAATACAATATAAAACAAAAGGAGCTGGAAATAGAAACAACCGAAGAGTACGGGGACAGTTTTGTCTATAATGCAAATGCGCTGATTTCAGGAGACACTATAATCTCTATCCGCCCATCCTGACTATTTTTCTTATTCTTTTGTCTGCTTCTATGTGTTCAAGGAACTGGCACACCTTCTTTGATACCATATCTTTCCATGAACTGTCGTTTTCGCCCATGAGATTCCTGATGACCTCTCCGCCATGCTTTTCTTTTTCGTAGAACTGTATTGATTTTACCAATATGCCGTGCTGTGAGAAAAGCATCTTTACAAGCGAGTTGTTTGAATAGACCTCATGAATTTCCGGAATATGCATCAGAAGGTGGTCCACCCATATTCTGTTATCATTGACATCCGGCACAGGAATAATCACAAGCTTTACGAGATCTGATTTTGAGAATGACATTCTTATCATCTCTATCCTTTCCCCACACGTGAATGGGTTGTTTTTTGTATAGGAATCCTCAGAACTTCCTATCACAACAACTACTTCCCCATACTTCTTCAAAAGCTTCTTAATGGCATTGTAGTGCCCCGTGTGAAATGGCTGAAATCTTCCGATAAAAAGTGCTCTTTTCATGCGTTCACCTGTTTTAATTTTATCCCGACCAATTTGGATGTATCGCCTATCTTGGTAACCCCGATAACAGTATCTGAATTTGCCATTACAATGTCATTATGCGATACAATGATGAATTGGCTGTTCTTGCCCATTTTCGTGACAAGATCCGACAGATTCTTGCTGTTTGGCTTGTCCAGCGCCGCGTCAACCTCATCAAGTATGTAGAATGGCGATGGCTTGAACAGCTGTAATGCAAATATGAACATTAAAGCAACAAGAGTCTTCTCCCCTCCGGATAACGAATCCAAAGAGTGATCCTGATTATTTCGCCTAAGTTTAATAAATAATCCGCTTTCAAATGGTGAAGAGGGGTTATTCATGTAAAGATGCCCCTCTCCGACGTTCACATGCTGGAACATTTTCTTGAAGTTGTCTCCTACGGCTTCAAACGTTTCAAAGAATGCCTCTTTTTTGTGCTCTTCTATTTCGCTGATCATTGAAAGTATCGCTTCTCTTTCACCATCCAGCTTTGATATCCTCTCCTCCACGCCATCTATCTCCCCTCTTTTCCTGTCATACATTTCAATTGCTGCCATATTTACATTTCCAAGGGTGTTCAAGGCAGTTTCAGAGCTTCCGATCAGTTTTGTCAGCTCATCCCTTGAAGCTTCAAGCTCCTCAAATTCAGTAAATGCCGAGAATTCTGCCCTGATGTCCTCAAGCCTGGTGGTTGTAGTTGCCTTTTTTATCTCAATCTGGTTCATTTCCCTGCCTATTTTGTCGAGGGCAATCCGTATCTTTCCGCGTTTTTCTCCTATTGCGGTGATTTCATTTTCGCATCCCCTCATTTTTTCGAACAGTGCCTCTATTTTCCTGCTTGTGGAGCTTATCTTTGCTTCCGTTTCCTGGAGCTCTTTTCTGTCTTTTGCAAGTTGTTTTGTTACGTTCCCGATTTTCTCCGCAGATTCTTTTTTCTCCCTTTCTATCCTCTTTATTCTTTCCTGTTTTTCGCCCAGTTCGTTTTTTCTCAGTGCCATTTCTTTTTTCTTGCCGTCTATAGTTGCACGAAGCGAAGAAACCCTTCCGCTGAGCGCTGCCCTCTGCTCGCTGCTTTCTTTGGACTGCTCGCTGAATTCCCTTTCTGCTTTTGCCAGATCTTCCTTGAGCTTTGCAACTTCCCCAATCCTCTTTTTGACGTCCTCTTCCAGCTTCTCTTTTTCGGCAATCTTGCCGGATATGAGCGTTTCCAGATCGGCAGCTTCCTTTGCAAGCCTTTGTTTTCTTGCAATGAGCTCTTTCTGCTCTTCCAGCTTTTCCTTTGCAAGCTGGGATCTCATTTCAATGGTTTTGATTTTTATTTCCACTGACGATTTTTCTGCACGTAACTTTGATTCTTCTTCACGCAATGAATAAAGTTCCGAAAGCAGCGATTCCCTTGTTGATCTGACTTCTGTGAGTTCATTTTCTATCTTCCTCAGCTGGTTGGCGCTCAGAATGCTGCTTTGCGCCCTTCCGCCGCTCACTATTCCTGACCTTTCAAATATCTCGCCGTCAACAGTCACCATCCTTGCGCTTCCTATTCCTAATTTTTTGGCATCAGCGGCATCGTCAACCAGAAGGGTGTCTGCAAAAAGGTAGTGGGCGGCTCTCGCTATTTTCTGGGGGAATTCAACAACGTCAAGAACGCTGGAGAACCCGTTCATCTTTATCCCTGCAGGGGCCTTTACGCTGTCCATCGGTATGAATGTCGCTCTTCCGGCCTTTGCTTTTTTCAGCTTTTCAATCGTCCTTGTTGCAGTATCAACAGAATCAACAACCACGTACAATAGCCGCGAACCGCCTGCAGCTTCAACTGCACTGGTATATTTCTGATCAAAGGTAATGAGTTCTGCAACTGTTCCGTATATCCCATTGTCTTTCAGTTCGCTGATGAATCCAAGTGCAGGATTGGCAAGTCCTGGAGATGCCCTTACCTTGTATATCGATGCCCTTTCCTTGATTTCAAGCATTTTCTTCTCAAGTTCAGCCATTTCCGCGTTTATTTCCTTTGTTTTCCGGAATGAATCCTCTATTTTTTTTGCAATGGCTTTCACTTCTTCAGTAAGCGATCCGGTCTTCTCCTCTTCAAATTCTCCAATCCCTGTTTTTATGGCCTGTTCCTGCTCCTGCTTGGCCGCAAGAATGTCTTTTTTCGATTGTATCATGGAAGTAACGGAAATCAGCATTTCCTTTTCAGATGAAAGCTCCTGTTCTTTTGCTTCTATCGCGGCCTTTATTTTTACTATATTCTCATCTTCGACAAACCCTGCTTCTGATGAATACTCCTTTTCAGCGGCTTTAAGCTCTTTTTCCAGGATTCCGGCATCTTTATCCAATATGGATATCTCTTTTTCCAGCGAAACAAGTTCCCCGCCCAGTTTTTCTCCTTCAGAATTTATCTTTTCTATTTCCGCCTTTCTGTCTTCTATCAGCTGCTGGTTGGATCCGCATGCTGCCTTCAGTTCCTCAAGCTTCCTTATCAGGGCATTTGTTTTCTGCTGCGACTGCAGCTCTTCACTGGTTTCATGCCTTTTCTTTTCAACAGCATCAAGCTCATTTCCGATTTTTTCCATTTCTTCGTCGAACTTTTTCTTTTCTGTGTTGTGCTCATGCTCGGCCCTGATGGCCGCTTCAAGATCTTTTACATATCTGTCTATTTCGCCTTTCAGCAGCGTTCCCTTTGCGTTCGCAAGGGTTTTTTTTGCTTCAAGGTATTTTACTGCAGATTCCCGCTCCTTCCCAAGTTCATCAAGATACGCCTTTCTTTCGCCAAGCACCAGTTTTGCCTCTCTTATCCTTGTCTCGACAAGTTCCAGCTCTCTCATTGCCTCTTTTTTCTTTTCTTCAAAATCAGCAATACCTGCAACACTGTCTATTATTGCCCTTCTTTCCTTTCCATTCATATGGATGATCCGCGCAACTTCTCCCTGGGCTATGGTGTTTCTTCCTGATTCGTCAAGATTCTGCCTTTTCAAAGTCTCGAGTATGGTGCTTCTTGTTGTTTTCTTTCCATTGAGCCTGTAAAGTATTTTTCCGTCTTCCCTTATGGCTCTTTTTATCTCATAATCTTCCCCGCTTCCATTGTTGCTTTCAAATACTAATGTGACCTCGGCGCTCTTGGAACCTGCATGGAGCAGTTCCCGCACTTTCTTTGCTCTGAGGGATTTCAGGCTTGTCTCGCCCATAGCAAACCTTATTGCGTCGCAAAGATTACTTTTTCCAGATCCGTTTGGCCCTGCAAAGCATACAAAAGATGGGGATAGCTGTACGTCTGCTGCCTTAAAAGATTTGAAATTACGGAGTTTAAGTCGGGAAATATAAACCATTCACATCCTAATCTCAGGACGCCTTAAAAAAGCTTACTGCTTTCCGACGTCGACAACTTTGATTTAATATTTTTCCGTCAATTTCATAGCCTGCAAATCCAGAACTTAAGGAAAAATAGCGACAAATGCCGAAGTTCTGTCCGTTAAAAAGTAGCCTTTTTTAATCCTACTGCTGATGCTTAATTCTAATTGTGATTGTTATGGCTACAGTTACTGAAAAAATTCTTAAAGAACATCTAAAGGAAGGTAAAATGGAGGCAGGTTCTGAGATCGGAATAAAAATCGATCAGACTCTTACCCAGGATGCCACGGGCACCATGGCATATCTTGAATTTGAAGCCATGGGCAAGCCAAAGGTTGATACTGAGCTTTCAGTGTCATATGTAGATCACAACATGCTCCAGACTGATTTCAAAAATGCCGATGATCATGACTACCTGAAATCAGTTGCTGCAAAATACGGCATACTTTTTTCACGGGCAGGAAACGGCATCTGCCATCAGGTTCATCTGGAAAGATTTGCAAGGCCTGGGAAAACCCTGCTTGGTTCTGATTCCCACACCCCTACTGCGGGCGGAGTGGGCTCTCTGGCAATTGGTGCAGGAGGCCTTGATGTTGCAGTTGCAATGGGCGGAGGAACTTTCTATCTGACAATGCCAAAAATCGTCGGTGTAAGGCTCAAAGGAAAACTAAAGCCATGGTCATCGGCAAAGGATGTGATCCTAGAACTGCTCAGGCGCCTTGATGTAAAAGGCGGAGTTGGAAAAGTATTTGAATATTTCGGAGAAGGGGTTGCAACCCTGTCTGTACCTGAGCGGGCAACAATAACAAACATGGGAGCTGAACTTGGAGCAACGACTTCAGTATTCCCTTCGGATGAAGTGACAAAAAAATATCTTGATGACCAGCAAAGGGGCGGGCAATGGGCTGAACTAAAAGCTGATTCAGAAAACTATGATGAAATCATAGAAATGGACCTTTCAGCGGTAGAGCCTATGGTTGCAAAGCCGCACAGCCCCGGCAATGTTGCTCCTATAACAGAACTCGAAGGAAAGAAAGTGAACCAGGTGATCCTGGGGTCGTGCACCAACTCATCATTCCGCGATCTCATGATTGCGGCGAAAATGCTTAAAGGAAAGAAAATCCATCCGGATATCTCATTTTCTCTTGTTCCTGGATCAAGGCAGGTTTATTCCATGATTGCAGGGAACGGTGCGTTGGCCGACATAATATCCTCAGGGGCCAGGATTCTTGAATCTGCCTGCGGCCCATGTATAGGAATGGGCCAGGCGCCAAGAAGCGGCGGAATCACTGTAAGGACATTCAACAGAAACTTCCAGGGGAGGTGCGGCACAAAGGACGCAGAAGCATATCTTGTAAGCCCGGAAGTTGCAGTTGCAATTGCTCTGAAAGGAGAATTCATACACCCTGCAAAGCTTGGTGCTTATCCTGAGATTGAAAATGAAAAGCCTTTTATCGATGATTCAATGATCATGAAGCCTCCCAAGGATGGCTCTTCAGTTGAGATCATAAGAGGGCCGAATATCAAGCCATTGCCTGAAATGAAGTCTCTTGAAGAGGAACTCAAAAAAGAGGTACTCATAAAGACGGGAGATAACATCACTACAGACCACATCATGCCTGCAGGAGCCCAGATTCTTCCGCTGAGGAGCAACATACCTGCAATATCTGCATTTGTATTTTCACAGATTGATCCTGAATTTCCAAAAAGAGCGAAGGAAAAGGGCGGTGGCTTCATTGTTGGCGGAGACAACTATGGACAGGGATCTTCAAGGGAGCATGCTGCCATAGCGCCACTGTATCTCGGGGTGAAGGCAGTTATTGCAAAAAGCTGGGCAAGGATACACAAGAGCAATCTTGTCAATTTCGGCATAGTTCCTTTGACATTTGAGAATCCTGCAGATTATGATTCAATTGAACAGGGAGATGTGCTTGAAATTTCAGATTTCCGTTCTGCAATAAGAAAAGGCCAGGTGGCTGTCAAAAACGTTACAAAAGGAACTTCCTTCACTACAAAGGCGGATCTCTCAGGCCGTGCAGTTGATGTTGTTCTTGAAGGCGGAGAAATAAACTATACAAAAAGGTGAAACCATGGAAAAAATAAAAATGGAAAATGGAAAGCTGATTGTTCCGGACGAGCCTATAATTCCTTATATAGAAGGGGATGGAACCGGCATTGACATTACCCCGGTAATGAAAAAGATCGTGGATGCTGCAGTAGAAAAAGCATACGGCGGAAAGAAAAAAATCCACTGGAAGAAAATATACGCCGGAGAAGAGGCAAACCAAAAATTCGGAACCTATCTTCCAGATGATACCATAAAGGAAATTCTTGATCATATAGTTGCAATCAAAGGACCACTGACAACGCCTGTTGGGGGAGGGATAAGAAGCCTTAATGTGACCATGAGGCAGGTTATGGATCTTTACTGCTGTGTAAGGCCTGTCAGATATTACAGCGGTACTCCGGCCCCGGTGTCAGAGCCTGAAAAGCTTGATGTTGTGATATTCCGGGAAAATACTGAAGATGTTTATGCAGGCATTGAATGGAAGGAAGGGACCGAGGAATGCAGAAAAGTCATTGATTTCCTTGAAACAATGGGCAAAACTGTGAAGAAGGATTCTTCAATCGGAGTAAAACCCATTTCTATTTCAGGATCAAAGCGCCTTGTTGCCGCGGCAATCCAGTATGCAATTGACAACAAAAGAAAATCCGTGACGCTTGTGCACAAGGGAAACATCATGAAATTTACAGAAGGGGGATTCAAGGAATGGGGCTACCAGGTTGCAAAGGAACAATTTGCAGATAAAATAATTACAGAAGCAGAAATAGCAGAAGGCAGGGATCCTGCAGGAAAAATAATCGTAAATGACAGAATTGCAGATGCAATGTTCCAGCAGATACTGCTCAGGCCGGACGAATATGATGTGATTGCAACAATGAACCTTAACGGAGATTACATCTCAGATGCTGCTGCAGCGCAGGTTGGCGGACTTGGCATGGCTCCAGGTGCAAACATAAACTACCTGAAAGGATTTGCATTGTTTGAGGCAACGCATGGTACAGCGCCAAAGCATGCAGGCCAGGACAAGGTCAATCCGGGTTCTTTACTGCTTTCAGGCTGCATGATGCTTGAATATCTGGGATGGCACAAGGCTTCAAGCCTCATCCAGAACTCGCTTAGCAAGACCATCTCATCCAAAAGGGTCACATATGATCTTGCAAGGCTCATGGATGGCGCGACCGAATTGAAATGCTCTGAATTCGGAGATGAAATAATCCAAAACATGTGATTCAAATGGCAAGGAGAAGGATCCGTGAATATTCAGCAAAAAAACTCCTGAACCGGAATTCGAAATGCGTTCAGGTGACCCCGGAAACAGATCTTGATGATCTGGCAAAGAAAAATCCATGGCTCAGGGAAGCCAAACTGGTTGTCAAACCAGATATGCTCTTCGGCAAAAGAGGAAAAAACAATCTTGTTTTACTTGATGCTTCCTTTGATGATGCAAAGAGATTCATAATGGAAAGAATGGGTTCTGAAATTGAAATCAACAATGTGCATGGGGTTCTGACGCATTTTATTGTAGAGCCGTTCATGCCGCATGAGAAGGAATACTATCTTTCAATTGTTACTGCCAGGGCTCATGACCTGATACGGTTTTCAACAGCCGGCGGAATGTCAGTGGAAGAAAACTGGGACAAAATGAAAGAATTCCGTATTCCTGTCGGTACCCGGCCGCACAGAGAAGAGCTGAAAACAATTCTTGGTGTGGATGACCGGACTGCAGAATTCATTAGCTCAACTTACCAGACATTCCATGATCTGGATTTTTCTCTTATAGAATTCAATCCATTCACATTTGACAGCGATGGCAATCCGTTTCCTCTGGACTGCAGGGGTGAGCTGGATGACACCGCAGAATTCAAGAACTACAGGGAATGGGGGGCACTGGAATTCCCAAAGCCGTTCGGAAAGAAGCTTTCGCCCGAAGAACAGTTCATTGAAGATATGGATCATAAGAGCGGATCATCACTGAAGCTTACAATACTGAATCCGCATGGTAAAATCTGGACGATGGTTGCAGGAGGAGGAGCATCAGTAATTTATACTGACACAATTGTCGACCTTGGCATGGCACAGGAAATTGCCAACTACGGAGAATACAGCGGAGACCCCAATACAGAAGAAACCTACCAGTATGCAAAAACGATCCTTGATCTTGCAACAAGAGACAACGACGGAAAAAGAAGAGTGCTTATTATCGGCGGAGGCGTTGCCAATTTTACTGATGTTGCAAATACCTTCAAAGGCATAATCCAGGCATTGAGGGAATACAAGGACAAGATAAAAACATCCAAAATGCGGATTTTCGTAAGGCGTGGGGGTCCAAACTATGAGGCCGGACTGAAAATGATGAAAGAGCTTGGAGAGGAACTGAAAATCCCCATAGATGTCTACGGACCTGATGCCCACATGACAAAAATAGTTCCGATGGCAATCGATTATGTTAAAGGTGCATAATATGTTTTCAAAAAATACGCAGGCAATAATCTACAATTTTAAACCGAATGCAGTACAGAGAATGCTTGATTTTGATTATCTCTGCCAGAGAAAAACCCCCTCAGTTGCTGCACTTGTAACTGCAGGAAGCAAAGGGCTGCACAAGGCGTTTTTTGGATCAAAGGAGATTACGCTCCCTATTTATCCGTCAATACATGATGCAGCAGCAATGCATCCAAACGCAGATGTTATGATTAATTTTGCATCTTTCCGGAGTGCATACGATTCTTCAAAGCTCGCTCTGAATGAAAAGACAATAAACACAGTTGTCATCATAGCAGAAGGAATTCCTGAAAATCAGGCAAGGGATCTTGCCAGGATGTCCAAAGAAAAGGGAAAATTCATTATTGGTCCGGCAACTGTCGGCGGAATTCAGGCCGGTGCATTCAAGATCGCAAACACTGCAGGAACAATCGAAAATATAATCACCTGCAAGCTTCACAGGCCAGGTTCTGTTGGATTTGTTTCAAAATCCGGCGGGCTTTCCAATGAGATGTACAATGTTCTGGCACGTACTACCGACGGCCTGTTTGAAGGAATTGCAGTCGGCGGGGATTCCTATCCGGGAAGCACCCTGCTGGAAAACCTTCTAAGATTTGAAAAAATGCCTGAAGTGAAAATGATGGTCATGCTTGGTGAGCTTGGCGGGATCGATGAGTATGATGTCATTGAGGCAAAGAAAAAAGGAAAGATTACAAAGCCTCTCGTTGCCTGGGTGACAGGAACCTGCTCCGGCATTTTTCCTACGGAAGTCCAGTTTGGCCATGCGGGTGCAAAAAGCAATGCGGAAATGGAAACTGCGCAGGCAAAGAACGCTGCAATGAAAGAAGCAGGAATAATCGTTCCTGATTCGTTTGAGGATTTTGACGACAAAATTGCAGAAACCTACAATTCACTTGTGAAAAAAGGGGTGTTAATACCTGCAAAGGATTCCGATCCGCCAAAGATTCCAGTTGACTATGCTGTTGCGCTGAAATCCAAAATGATCAGAAAACCCACTTCAATCACATGCACAATCTCCAATGACAGCGGAGAAGAACTCACATATGCGGGAACGCAGATTTCTGAAATAATCGAAAAAGATTATTCCCTGGGCGATGTGATTTCCATGCTCTGGTTCAAGAAGAGGCTGCCTGCATACGCATCAAAGTTCATTGAAAAGGTTCTGATAATTGCAGCAGACCATGGACCATGCGTGTCAGGAGCGCACAATGCAATAGTTGCTTCAAAAGCAGGCAAGGACCTTGTTTCTTCTGTTGCATCGGGCATGCTTACCATTGGACCAAGGTTTGGAGGAGCAATAGATGATGCCGCAAGATACTTCAAGGGAGCCCATGACCGCGGCTTGACAGCGGATGAATTCGTTGAGGAGATGAAGGCAAAGAACATACGGATTCCTGGAATCGGACACAGGGTCAAAAGCGCCAAAAATCCGGACAAACGTGTCGAGCTGTTGAAGAAATATGCAAAGGACAATTTCCCGGAAACAAAATATCTGGACTTTGCCCTGCAGGTTGAGCAGGAGACTTTGAAGAAGGCCAACAACCTGATCCTTAACGTTGACGGCTGCATTGGCATTCTGTTTGTTGATCTGATGTCAAGCTGCAAGTTCAGCAAGGAAGATACGGAGGAAATCCTGAGTATCGGATGTTTGAATGGTTTGTTTGTTCTGGCAAGATCAATCGGAATGATTGGTCATGTCCTTGACCAGAAAAGACTAAAAGCACCGTTGTACAGGCATCCATACGATGACATTCTCTTTGAATAATTTTTTATTTTATTAAAAAAATTTCTCCATTTGCTTCTACAGATTCAAGATCAAGGCTTCCTTTACCGAATAATTGCGACATTATTGTTCTTGACATGATCCTTATCCTCTTATTCTT
>JAFGPA010000035.1 GCA_016926175.1 Microcaldota archaeon | reverse complement strand
TTTGTGGTTTCTTGCCATATCAGCAGTAACCTGCATGGGATAGGACATTCCAACGACCTTGCCTTTGTCGTCCACAGTAATCTGCCTGGTCGTTTTTCCCCCTTCATATGAAGGGGATTCAATAACATAAACAGTATTGCCTTCAGCATCAACGATTGCTTTCTTTACAACATGAGCAGTGCCTCCGACATTTACAATAATGCCTTCCTGGCCTTCGCCCATCATATCAGCTGCTGCCTTCAGATCCTCAGCCATTCTTTTTTCATGCTTGGTAATGCCAAGCCTTTCCATCATGCCTTTTCTGTTTCCAAGATAAAGATAGCCATCAACAATGCGGCCTATAGTGGTCTGGGTCATGATAACAAGCACCATCTGGCCCATTGTTCCAAAGATGTTGCCCCAAAACCCTCCCCCGGAATAAACTGTATCCCCGCTTCTCACTGCTCCGCCTCCCGGAAGGTGGGTCATTGTTCCGGCTCCGGTCTGCTGTGCAGTCATAGATTTTTCTTTGGCAGACATCCCTTTTTCCTGGGTCCACATGCTTGTTCCTGCTTCCATTGTTCTTGTCATGGTTTCGGACCTTTCTTTGCCTTTTTTGCCTGCTGCGGCTCTTTTTGCTGCAGATAGTGCCCCGACACCCCTGCCTACCTGCATTAGGCCCCCGCCCAGGAATCTTGCATGTGCAGATCTTTTTTCCAGGTTTGCAAGCCCTGCACCCCCGCTTTCAGCAAGGGTTTTTACAGCAGTGCCGACCGAAATTCCTGCAGATACTGCAGCCATTGTGGAAAATGCATATCCTCTTCCCCTTGCCTGGTATTTTATGTGCCTCCCCATTCTCGCTCCTCCGACATTCAAACCTGCAAACGGATTGTTTCCCGTAAGATACATTGATCCTGCCAGCAGGGAGAATATCAGCAATAGCGGGAAACACATAGAGGGCGTAGCGCCAAGGGGCGGTGGTGGCGGGCAATAGGACCGCTGGGAAAGAGCAGGCAAAAATCTCCGGTCATTTAATGTTCCCGGAACGGACTGGCCCGGAACTACTGGCACATCATTAACAGATGTTGCCCCTGTTTCAATGCCCGAATAATTCAGGCATGCTTCAAAGCCGCATGCAGGGGACTCAGGATCACAAAAAGGACAGTACAATACCTTGAACGCAAGGCACTGGTCTGACAATGAAGAGAAGTCATATTCTGCATGACCTTGTGAATCGAGGTATATCCTGTAGAATTCAAGCTGGTTGCCTTCATTGTCTGCAACTTCAAGAAGAAGGATGTAATCTGCTATTGGCAGCCTTGAGGGATCTGCCGATAAATTTTCATAGAATGCAGTGATCTCCAGGCTGTTCTGATTTACAACAGTAAAAAGCCGCGCCTGGGGTGCATCGCTCAGCTCTCCGCAGGATATGCATGGTTCTGCCGCAAAAACAATCCCCAGTGCCAAAAGGAAAATGAGTGAAAATCTCATGTACAGAATGAAGTTAATAAATTTTTAAAGCATCTGGTTGGAACAGATAAGGTTTAAATTAATAGGGAAGAAATGACTCCATGCAGTTGCGAGTGGCTTTAGTACTATTTTTGATGGCTAATCTGGCATTTGCAGTAGAGCCCATGGACCTTACTTTTGCAGTTCCTGCAGTCGCCATTATCGTCGCAATAGTCCTTGCCTCAGTTGCCATGCTTGCAACAGCAATTTCAGATCCAAGGCTGGAAGCATGGACAAAAACAGAACTGCGGGAGCTGATAGCAGGAGTGATAATAATTGCACTGATAACAGGATTCTTTATCAGTTCCAATAGCATAAGCATTGCACTGACCGGAGAGGGGGATTATCTTAATGTTTCAAAGACCGTGCTTGACAGCTGGATAGCAGAATACGACACTGCATTTATACATATAATAAGGGCAGCGACAAAGCTCAGGGCTGCAGCAACCTATTCGCCTTATATGAACATACCTTTGTGGTATGTCTCAATTTCATATTCAACCAACCCGCTTGGGGGAGTGGGAATTCTTCTGGGAACAATGAACCTGACGGCACAGGCGCTGACAAATGCAATATTCATCTCTGAAGGAATCAGGCTTCTTGTTGTTTTCATGGAAATCGCAGCGCCTCGCATACTGCTTCCGGCCGCATTTGTCATGAGGCTGATTCCTTTTACAAGAAAGCTGGGGAATACAATGATAGCAATCTGCATTGCAGGGATGGTATTTCTTCCTTTTTCCATTATTCTGGCAGACAACCTTAATGACCTGATAAATGTCCCTCATCCAAGGCCCAATCTTAATTTGCTTGACGCAAATCCCTGGGCGATGGTTATGTTTGAGCCATTGTGCGAATCACAGGCCATAAGGACGCTCCTCTCATTGACAGATGTTGTGTTTGCATTGCTCGTCTGCCTGCCTGTCATCTGGATACCCGGGGCATATCCGGTATGCTATAACGTTACAAAAGAGATTGTCTATCCTTTGATCAATGTTGTTTTCCAGCTTGCAGGAACTGCAATGATGACCGCATGGGAAGGATATTTCACCGGCGGTGGAGGAGCTGACTATGTCAATGATGTTTTCGGGGTCCTGCACCCGTTCTTTGTAGACGTGAGCAATCTTGTCCTTGTAGGATACCTGGATTTCATACTGATAGCGATAGTTACAATTGCGGGCGCAAGAAGCCTGTCGGCAGCACTTGGAGGAGAGTGGTACATGGCCGGAGTGCAGAGATTGATATGAGAAAACTGCTGTTTATTTTGATTCTGGTTTCTGCATCAATGGCGCAGTCCTGCCTGGATTTCGAGGATGCGACATCAGTTGTTCTCGAAGAGCAGGGGACAAACATAATTCTTGTAATGATTATAACTGTCATCATAATTGCAATAACTTTCATGGCAGGCCAGTTCATTGGCAATCCCGGTTACACGGTATTTGCAAAGGATGAGGCATACCATCTCGGATTTTCAGTAATACTGCTGGTGACAATAGGCGGAGTGCTTGTAACTTCATGCTACATAATGGACTTCTTTTACATTTCACTGTTTGAAAATCTGGGTGAACTGCCGTCAGGATGCTATATGCAGGGAAGCGGAATCAACAGCGTTTCTTCCTGCTATATAAGGGTGGCAGAATCAGATGCAAAGAGCCTTTCAGAATCGTACATAAAGAATTATCTTAATTATATGATGGATTCTACATTCTCATATTCCATCCAGCTTCCGCTGGTAGACTCATATACTGCAACAGCAGGCGCATACAAAAGAATCATATCAAGCCAGTATGACATTGTATTGAATTCGTTTCTGGTGCCCGCCCTGATGAGCATAAGCATGCAGAAACTTGCGCTGGATTTCATAAATGAAAATCTTGTCAGATGGATACTCCCTACAGCATTCTTCCTTAGAATTTTCATACCTACAAGATCAATTGGAAACATTCTCATTGCAGTTGTAGTTGCATTGTATGTTGTCGTTCCTTTTATGTATGTTTTCAACTTCGCAATGTATGACGCGGTCTTTGATGACTGCCACAGGTACCAGGACGCTGTCTGCGACAATGTAGTGGACAGTTATTCATGCGACAACAGCTGCAACAATCCCGAAGGATTCTGGCGTGTGGCAAGGCTGGTTCCGCAGGCATTCTTTCTGCCGAACCTGACCATAGCACTTGTAGTTGCATTTTTGACTGCGGCAAACAAGGCACTGAGGACGATTGGATGAAAAAATTACTTTTATTATCGTTGATGCTGTTCTTCCTTTTCGGATGTGCACAGCAGGACAGCACTGTTACCCGGAGCCAGTTCGAAACCCAGACAGAAGCTTCAGGACTTGAAATTGCACGGGACTGGAAACTTCTGTCAGTAATGGCGCTCATAGTGTCAGTAATACTTGTTGCGATAGCATACATGATTGGAATAGGAATGGAAATGCCTGAAATAAAAGCTTGGGCGAATAATGAGTTGAGCCAGATCATTGCGAATGCCATAATAATAGCATCGCTGATAGGGGTTATTGTTTTCATAGATGTTCTTGCAAACGGCATAGTGCTTTCCAGCGGCCTGAACATCCCTGAATGCGGGGACGTTACACAAAGCTGCCTTCAGGGCGTGACAACAGAATATCTCAGGAGCTATGTGGATGCTGCCCGGGAAGGGGCAAGAAGCACTCTGATGAACAATGTAAATGCAGCTGCAATGGCCAACAGAAGAATTGGAATGTACTGCCTTACAATTTATTGCCTGCAGATGGGAACCACAACGACAATAGCAGGACACTATATACTTGACATGGACATGTATGCGATAATTTTCGAGTACTACACAAATCTGCTTGCTTCTATGGAAGCGCAGCTTTTCTTCATAAATGAAATATCCTTTAACCTCGGCCCCGTTCTGCTTGCCATAGGCATTGTAGGCAGATCTTTCTTCTTTACAAGAAAACTTGGCGGATTGCTGGTTGCAGTCGCAATAGGCATAATGTTCTTTCTTCCGGGAATGTACCTGTTCGACTGGATTACACTTGATACTGCACTTGCAGGAGACAGGGGCCTGGCGGCACAGGAATCGCTTTGCCCTGATGAATGCAGGATGGGCTTCCCGCTTGCCTATGTTGAGGGAACCGGGGAAAAACTTGATAGCCTTCAGAAAGTCTATGCTGCGTTCAGTTCCGAAGATGCAGACATTGCATCCAGCATAGTTTCGGGAAATATTCAGAGTGCAACAGGATCCGGTGGAACTGCAGATGGAGAGAATGTGGTGTCATGCTTCCATGGGGATTATCAGAACTGCCCGCAGATATGCAGGGAGCTTCCATACCCGAGTACAATTGCAATGTGCACCAATGCATCCACAGGAGTGCAGCAGGCATGCGCGCAGGTGCCGGTGGAATGCAAGGTGATAAGATACGTCACTGTCCAGAACGATCTGGAGGCGGGCAAATGCCCGTCATCCTGCAAGGTTGTTCCTCCGCTGAGAAACAACTGCGATGTCGATAACTGCCTTGATTCAAGCTTTGACTGCCGACAAACCACATATGAAGACCTGAGCTGGAGACCTGCCAAAAATACGCCGGATGCAGCAAAAAGAGCATCCTGCAACATGGCTGCAGATTGTCCGGCAAGCCTGGACGCAACAGAATCATGCGTCTATGTCCTGCCTGAAACAGGAAACTGCAATGACCTATGCAGCGGCTGTCCTGCATGGTGCAGGATGGATGGTGCAGATATTGCAAATCTTCCAGACAGCTGCAAGGAAAACGGAGAGCTTCTTGATGCATGCACAAATGTCTGCCCGGACAGCTGCAAGGTGAACATCACAAGCATACAAAACCTTCCGGGAGAACTTTGCACTGCATGCCCTGATGAGAAGAGAATTCTTGCATCAACACTTCCAAATTCATATACAAATGGAACATGCAGCCAGGACGAATGCCCGCTTGACATTTATCACAGGGTGGCAATTCCAAGAAACGCATGCGAAACTTGTTTGTTTACTGAAGAATCATACGCATACAATCCCCCGATAAACCTCAGGTGCTCTGACCTGTGTGCACCAACAGACGCAACACCGGTAAAAGAACCCGGGTCATATATGAACATTGGTGCAGATGGATTGGTTGGAAGGCCTGAGATAGCAGGAGTCGCAAAGCTCATGATACCTGCTTACCTGCTGCCTTTGTTCAACATAGTTGCAACCCTGATATTCATTAAGGGATTATCGGGCATACTTGGCGGAGATATTGATATTCCGGGGATTTCAAAGGTGTTTTGATGAAACTGGCGTTGCTGATTTTATTGCTGATGCCGCTTGCTTTTGCATGGCAGGGACTTGCAGTGGCAGCCATGACAACATCAGTTATCATTCTTGCGCTAATCTACATGGTCGGATTCGGATTTGGGGTGAATGAGCTCCAGATGATGGCAAAGGAAGAGATGTTCCAGATAATTGCAGTTGCAGTTCTCATAGTTGCATTGACAGGAACAGACGGAATTCTTAATGCAATATCAACAAGCGATGCATTTATAGAAACCCCGGGGGATACAGGCGCAACAATGCAGTCAACTGCAAAAGACATTGCAGTAAGATGGAGGGGAGAGATAACCGGCCTTTTCACAGATATACGCAACCTTGACATTGCATCCTCCAGGGAAGGGTCAAAGGGTTCGCAGTGCAACATAGCAGGAATGGGGTATTCTGTAAGCGGATGCGGCGGTTACAGCATGTTGGCAACTCCATTGTCCATGGCAGGGGGCATAGTAGGATTTGCAATCGGGGAACTCAGTGCAATTGAAAGGCTCATACTTGTTTCAGAAACATATGCTCTTGCCTTTCTTTTGCCTTTTGGGATAGTATTGCGCACCCTGAAATTTACAAGGGGAGCTGGCGGACTGCTGATAGCACTGGGCATTTCGCTGCACATACTTCTCCCTGCAGGAATAATATTCACGGATATGCTCGGCCAGACATTCATTGCTGATGAAAGGGCGCAGGAGTACCTTCCGCAGAATTATGGCACGGTAGATTTTGACTGCAATCCGGGAGACACAAGACCTGAGGGATGGGCAGGAAATCTGATAATGCCATTAAGCATTGCAACGTTTGATCCGGACCTGTTTTCAGGACAGCTTATGACAAATAATGAAATAAATGCAATAAACGGCTATACTACCATGAGAGAGAACATAAGGAAGTATCTTTATTCAATACTGGTCCTGGCAACGCTGGGTCCGGTGATTTCACTGATGATGGTAGCCGGAGGAATAAAGGCGCTGACATCGATAGCAGGGGCAGAAGTGGATGTGAGTGCGATATCGAGGTTTGTATGATGATATGCGAAGCAGGATTTGAAAGTTTTTTCAGCGGAACCATTCTTCCGCTCGTAGCATTTGCATCAGTAGGCACTTCTGTAATAATAGCCCTTGCATTCATGTTCGGAAGGGCAACCTCAAATCCAAAAGTAACAGTATGGGCAAAAACAGAAATACTGCAGCTCGTAATTTCAGTTGCCTCCATATTCATACTTATCATGACAATCAACGCATTCTGCGTCCTGAACATGGCAGAAATTGCAGGGATATTCTCACAGGAAATTCCTGATGCACCATCATGTGCATCCGGAGGATCTGTAAGCGTGTACTGCGCTGCAGAAACATACCTGAAGGATGCTGCGCAGTATTCGCACAATGCAATGTCGGTTGTAAGATATCACCTGCAGGGCTACACAATACTTTCGTTCCTCAATGCATTCCGCTGCGATTTCAATACAGGCGGAATCGGATGGGGATGCCTGTTCGGCTATTCAGGAGCCAACCAGCAGCCTTTCGGCGGATACGGAGCAACAATTGCTGCGCTGAATATTTTCTTCAACTCTACAATAATAGCGTTTTTCACTGCAATGAATTTCCTCTTCATATTATTATTTGTCCAGAAAGGGTTTGTTTTCATTTTCCTTCCGCTTGGGGTATTCCTCAGGGCAATGCCTTACATGCGCGGATTCGGGTCGCTGCTGATCGCAGTTGCCATGTCTTTCCTCACCGTCTATCCTCTCATGCTCGGTGTTCTTTGGATAATGAGCGACATACTGATTGACGGGAACAACAATCTTACCCCGATTGTTTCAGGACCAGGGCTTTCGCAGTTCTATAATGAATGGATCTACCCCAATGAGGAAAGCAAAGCCATGGCGCAGAGCTTTGGCTCCGCACTTTCGGGACCGGATTACGTGGAGAACACATATTTCCCCCAGGGTGAGAATGCGGCAGGTGCGATAATATTTGCAGCAAATGCATTTGTTGCTGCGGTATTTTTACCGACGGTTGCACTGCTGACAACAATAGCTTCGATAGCGTATCTTTCAAGACTTTACGGTGAGGCGATAGACCTGTCAAAAATAACCCAGCTCGTATAAAACGGTGTAAAAATGGTATTGCCCGCAGCATACAATTTCTTCGGAGAATGGGAATATGCATGGCTGCCAATGGCATTGATGGCAGTCATGGTAGCCATAACTTTCAATATTACACTTATGATGTTCGGCCGCGCATTCAGCATAAGGGAACTGGAAGCATTTGCAAAATCAGAAATGCTGCAGGCCGGAGCAACTGCACTGATGGCAATTTTCCTGGTTTCCATGGTAGGAAGCGCAATGGAAGTTTCCACGGGACTGCTTCAAAACGGAACCATGGAATGCAGGGGAACGACATACCAGTTCAATGTCCCCCAGTCTGCAATGGACCAGGCATATCTTGGCATCCGCTGCAGACTCCAGCAAAGGGCAATTGAAGTTGCAGGCATCCAGGATGCAATGACAACCGGGGCAGGAACCTGGGCTGAATTCAACACCCTGAATATGGCAGTCAGCATATTCGGCATCACCACATTCAAGGGGGACTGGGTCGGAGAGCTTTACAGAAGAACCGAAACAACAAGAATAACAAACAATCTTGCAACCGTGCTTCTTATAGGGCTGAACGCACAGTCAATGCTCATGGAATACCTGAGGCTCAACATGCTTACTGTTTTCATACCGGTAGGGATACTGCTGAGAAGCTTTTACTTCACGCGGAGTGCAGGTGCTTTGTTCATTGCACTTGGAGTCGGAATGTACTTCATATTTCCCATATTCTTCATACTGCTTGATCCGGGATTCGTTCCGTCTTCAGGAACATATCAGGTATTGCAGATACCCATTCAGCAGCCATATTGTTATGCTACCATGACAAACAGCATTTCAGTGCTCGCGGCAATTGAGAATGCAGGAGTCGGAAGCACAGCAAGCCTTACAACTGCCGGTATGAGGGATGATCTTTCAAAATCATATATAAGCCTGATACTTCATCCCCTCGTTGCATTTTTCCTGACAATGATTTTTATAAGGTACATGATGAGCGTTCTTGGCGGGGATACTTACGAACTGACAAAGATGATTTCAAAAGTGATATAGATGAGAATTTGGTTAATTGTATTGGTCGTTTTAGTTGCGGGGTGCATTAGCCCGGTCCAGAAGCTGGGATGCTGCATAGCTGAAAATGCAGAAGACGGGTGCATATTGTATAATACAACAACATTCGAAACGCAGGATTACACAGCCCAGACCAACGGCCCATGCAATGACAATGCATCAGGAACGCTGGGCCACTGCAATGTAACAATAGATGGCAGGGCATATCTGATCCCGTTCTGCACAGATGACCAGTTTGTTGAATGCATTAATTCAAACTGCACTGCAATGGTATGCGGGGATTTCCAGTACAGGCCAAGAATTGCACCAAGTTTCACATCAATAGAAGACTCGGCCGGGGATGTTCCCCCAGGTGAAGAAGATTCTGCAGCGCAGAATTTCTACCATGCCCAGTGCAGATTCCTGCCGATGGATGCAAGCCTGAGGCAGATAATGAAGAATTCAAAATCGCAGATCAATGTCTTCAGAATGGGAGTTGGAGGGTCGTTTGATGAGTTTGACCAGTACAGGTATTTCTTCCCCATGTCAGACATGTTCTGCAGCATAAACCCTGAAGGCACGGTTGACAGGTACATGAATTATCTGAGCTGGCAATCAGGAAATGCCAATGAGTTTGATCCTTCGCAGATAACATCAAACTGCATAGATGATGATAACATATCCGGACCATTCAGCTTCAGTGAAGAGAACGAAACAAGGGATTCAACACATGTCAGGGTTGGCAATTTTGAATATGATACTGTATTGCCGGATGAAAGCAACTACAAATTTGCACATTATGCAATAGTTGACCTGTGGTCCGATTACCATAGCTCAAACAACGGATACTATTCATATGGAGATCCTTTCATAGGAGGGGTTTACAAGAAAATAGATGCCTATTTCTACAGAAAAGAGCTTGCGATAGCTCACCAGGGCACGATACTTGCCCAGGAAGGCGCAACCAGGGCTCCTTTCGAGTGCTCATTCACAAGCTATGACTGCTACTCTGGAACATGCGGCACTGAAGTGTGGAACCGCGGAATGATGATAGAAAAATCAGACAGCCCGGTGCCTGTTGAGATTCAGACAGACTGCAACAGGATGGAAGATGAAAACGGGCAGACAAGAGTTGTCTGCGCACCAACAAAAGGAGTTGTAATTCATGAAGGCTGGGCGCCAACGGTCAATTACGGACAGGTGGAAATTGCCCCTGCCCGCATGCAAACAGACCCCGGGTATAGCGGATTATACACATATTCAAGCCTTGCAAGCAACATGGAATCTCTGCTGGAAGACTGGAATGAATTTTCCAGGCAGGAAGCAGTTGCAATTGGAAGGGACAGGACAGTAAGATGGTCGCTTGATACCGTGACATTTTACAGTGAAGAAAGAAGCGAATGCGAGGATTATGAAAGCGGCGGAAGCGGCACAGTGCTTTGTTCCAACATCAGCCAGGATTACAGGCATCCTCCAATAGGCGGCATAACATTCTTTGGAAAAGTAGGTGGCAATGCCATTACAATGCCTGACGGATCGGTAATCATAGGATATTCACTTGTTCGCCCGGAGGATTTCCATAGCATGTATTTCGTGGAAAACTGCGATATAAGCTTCAATAGCTCGAACCCCTATGAGAACAACAGATTCATGTTTGATCTTGAAACAAACGCATGCCAGTCTTACTGCAATCAAAGGCTTACTTATTCAACCGGATGCATCGGAAACTACAATACAGGAGATTACTATTATGGCAGTGAATCTGAATGCAATGACGCCCATCGTGTGGACTGGATTCAAAGATGCCTTGACGGATATGCCTATTCAACTGCAGAAGCCAGACAGGAATGCGGGGAAGGAATTGGCATAATAGATTATAGTTGCTTCCAGACGCGTATGGAAATGAGGGATGCGAATCCGGTATGCGAGAACTATTATGATGAATTTGATGAGTTTGTTGCTGAATGCACAGACCAATGCCTGGATTTCTGTGAAAACGTGAACCAGGAGCTATGCGAAGACTTCTGCCAGGATGGAATGTTTGGCCGGCCGGGAGACGTAGTATTATGCTTCACTCCTGAAGAATGTGCAGAAATGGCCGTCACCATGCCAACGTGCAATATCCCGGGGGAGGACCCTCTGAATGCAAAAATAACCGATTCATTCTACAGGATCGATTTCGAAGAGCCGGGAGACGATGTCTGGCAGACTATGATGAGGATATTCAGGCCATACTTCGAGGACAGGGTGAAAAACGGGATTATGGCGTCAAACTTTGGAGACGGATGCGGCGAATGGCTTTCAAAGGACGATGCCATAATATCATCAATACCATGGATTGTAAATTACAAAAAATACATAAATCTCGATGGCAGCATATTGATGAATGACGTATACCTGAGTTCCACAAGTGCCCAGGCAATAAGGGAAAGAAACCTTTTTGGAAGAAGCACAGCCAACAGCAGCGGCACAAGCAGTTGTGAGCTGAGAAGCAGTACTTTGCACCCGTTAACTCTGGCGTTTGGAGATAGTGTCTACCAGTATCATGATATTGCATATTCGAAGAATATCTATCTGATAAAATATCAGCCCGGATCTGAAAGGATAGGAAGATGCGCAATAGATGATACCACCTACATGCCGGTCGTCAATACTTATGGATGGTGCGAACCTTGCACAGAATCGACACTTGCATACCAGGGCATCAGTGCAGAGGACAGGGTTTACATGCCTGCATACACGGCAAACGTTGAAGATGATGAATACGATGAGCTCCAGACAATCTGCGAACTGAAATATGATTATGGCTACAGTGGAGGAGGGGTAGCCGTGACTGACAATGTTTCCTGCTTCAACGCACACATAACAGACATAAACGACTATAAGGAATCTATAGGCGGGATAGGATCCCCAAGAACCATACCTGAAGCAAGCATCCTCAAGGAAAGAATGGGCAGCTATATGAAATCAGGGGTTCTTCCGGTGCTTGACCTCACAAATGAAACGAACTGGAACATTGAAAATCCTGATGCAACAGGAGGATTCAGCCTCTGGTGGTTCAATGTAGATTTCGGATCAGAAAACGAATATCTTGAATATGATTTTGAAAGGCTCGTTGGCAGTATGGGTGCGGCAATAATAATAGTTGATACAATAGATGAACCACCTGACGCCAGCAGAACCCTGGATATTCTTGAAAGGACTGCGATAGTAAGGGAAAAGTGCTTTGGATGCATGGCTGCAGTGCAGGTCAACGACGCATTAAGTGCTGACGAGTTCCGGGAAATGATACTGCCTTTGCTGGAGCATCCTTCAGGACAGCTCAACATAGACCTGATAACGTTCAATTATGAAGTATCTGCACATACAGAAATAACAACGGCTGAAGGAATCGTAGAGGATATTGAAGAGTATGGGCGGACGGCGCTCACAACGCCGAGCCCGGGAAGGGGAAAACCGACCATGATTGTAGGGTTTAATATAAGGGATGATGATAGCAGATGGAGCTACAGCCATCTTTTCAGCACCATAGTAACAAGCCAGGACAATATGATAAGGGCGGGGGTTACTGGCATAATTTATTCCCCGGTAAGGCAAACAGGCCAGGAATCGCTTGTTGGCATTGAAGGTGGGGTTGGAGTAAAGAAGGATGAAAAATTCTGTGCAATGCAGAGTGCATTGCAGAGAATGTCCCAAAGCCCTCCCACGGCAGTTTTCACAAAGATAGTCGCGCAGGAGGATATAACCTGCCAGCGCTGTTCAAGCCTTGAGATAACGCTTGGGGAATGCGACCGCACCTGCGATGACGGAAGCCAGTGCACCATGCCTGATGGGGCAACTGACAGCCATTACAAATGCCAGGACAACACAGTAAGCATGAACTGCCCGCTTTGCACAGAACTTCCGGGAAATTATAATTGTATAATAAGGTATGCGAATGGAAGCCAGAACTCTATAAGCGGAGCTATGAGCCAGATAGATTCTGACATATGGATGGATGTAATCGGCGGAATGGAAGCACCTTACAGATGCTGTCTTGAGGATTCTTTGGGAATAAAATACAGCTATTACAAAGAATCCCTTCAGGGCGCCATCAACAAGCCTGTTGTTTTCCCGAAGCTTGGAGATCCCAATGTTGACTGCGGAATGGGGGACTCTTCTGATCTCAGCAAACTTTCAAACTTCTGCAACATAAACAACGTACCGATAACAGACTATGACATAGAATGTGAGAGATGATATGGGCATTTTGGACATACTTAAGGGAGCTGCCGGCGGCCGTTCTGCTGCCAAGGGCCAGAAAGCAAAATGCCCGAATTGCGGGGAACAGGTAACGCTTGACATGATCCGCTGCCCTAAGTGCGGGGTAAGGATAAAAAGCATGTTCAGAAGAAAATGCCCGAAGTGCCAGACACTGAATGAGCTGGATATCAGCAAATGCAAAAAGTGCGGCTATGACTTTGAGCCAGAATCAGGCGGACCGAAAAAAACTTATTTTTTATGCCCAATATGCAAGTATAAAATGACGACATTTATGACCAGATGCCCGGCATGCAATACCCGGTTTGTGTGAGGAAAATGGAATCTTTCAAGCAGGCAGAGAAAAAAGAGCAGAAAGAAGCGGAAAAGCCGAAATTCATGCATCTTCTTGACGAAGATGAAGTAGAGATAAAAAGGCTCACTCTTGATGATATTGAGGAATGCGTAAAGGTAATGAGAAAATGCGCATTTGATGTGACAGAAGCAGAAGTAGGCAACATAATAAGATATGAAAAAAGCTTTGGAGCCACTGTGAACAGGATGATAATCGGGGTCGGGCT
Source organism: Microcaldota archaeon (assembly GCA_016926175.1). Taxonomy (GTDB): domain Archaea; phylum Micrarchaeota; class Micrarchaeia; order Anstonellales; family Bilamarchaeaceae; genus Bilamarchaeum. The sequence goes on along the minus strand of JAFGPA010000035.1, from coordinate 9,302 downwards.
TGCATGGCCTGCAAAGCTGGATATTAAAAGCAAGCTCATAACAAGCGGAACTCCTAATGCGCTCTACCAGGAAGATCCTGCAGTTCTCCTTGCCTATGAAGGAAGGGGGATAAGAAGGATTCTGCTCAAGGAAAGGGAATGCGAAACCCAGCGGTCGGGATACGGCTATTCAATAGGATACCTCTACGAGGATATACCAAAAGGAAACATTACGGATTATATACGAGAGGGCGGAAGCCAGCTTGAAAAGCTCTACCTGTCAGAAGGTTATGATTTCTTCAGGACTGAAAGGGGGATTCTTGCATTCAAGAAGATCTGAGAAGAACTTCTGCAAATCCCATTGAATTGATCTTGCGGGTTATTTTTTCTATGGATCTCGAAAGCCTGACAAGCTCTTGTTTTGATGCGCTGAGATAAACATATTTGCCTTTTGTTGTAACCTGGACATTTTTTATTCCGATTCTGGAAAGATAGACCATGATTTTGTCGGAATTTGTTATCATGGCCCTGTCAATATCAGGAAGCCCGAGTTCCTGTGACAGCAGCTGTATTTCAGCCTTTGTAAGGCCGGTTTCAAAGAGAGGGCTCCGGACTCCTGCTTTCTGCGCCGCAATGCGCTGCTCCTCCAGGTCATCCCTGTGCGAAGCATCAATAACATGCTGAAGTTTTGCCCTCATTGCATAGCTCTTGAGATTTGAATAATGGTTGAATTTTTTTGGCGCTGGATTCTCATCATCACATACTACATGCTTGGCGCCGAGCACTTTTGCAATGCGCTTTGCAAATACAAGATCGGCCTTGGGATAGTTCTTTGGAATGGATGTAACTGCAACAGCATTCTCCCCAAGCTCTTCGCGGCAGATCCTCAAAAGGAAGGTACTGTCAGAACCTCCGGAAAATGCCACCACTGCACTGTCCAGTGTTCTTATGCCCGTACGCAGTGTTTCAAGTTTTTTCCTCAGGGATTTATCCATAATTAAACTTTTCGGGGATAGTTTTATTAAGCTAGTTTAAAAGAACTGGATAATGAGAAAATTCCTGCTTCTGCTTGTGCTGGCCTCACTGGCATTTTCATGCAACAATACAGTATCCCAGTATGTACCTGCAGTAATCGGAAGCGGCGGCGGGCTTGTAAATGTCACAATTGAGGTGGCCGAAGGAAATGGGAATGCATTCGTTTCCGTAAGGCCAAGGATAGGCCTGAGCACGCAGGATTCCATTGAAAAGGCTGTTTTTTATGCAAACCACCTGGCCAGCAAAAACTGCAACGTTTATGTTGAATTTAAGGACATTGCACCTTTTATTGACGGCCCGAGCGCCGGAACCGCACTCACTGTAATGACCTATGCAGCCCTGACAAACAAAACCCTTCGCCAGGATACAGTAATGACTGGATCTGTTGATGTTTTCGGAAATATCGGGCCTGTTGGAGGGCTTTATGAAAAGGCAAGGGAATCTGCTGCAATGGGAGCCAGATATTTCATCACTCCAAAGGAAAGCTTCTATGAAATACTCCTGCTTGAAGGCCTGAAGGAACGCCATGGCCTGATTGTGCTTGAAGCAGACAGTGTTGAGGAAGTTATTGCCTTCATGACTGAAAACAAGTCCATCGAACAGAAAAACATTTCGGCAAGAAAGCGGGATATACTCCAGCTTGAAAAGTACCACAATCCGGGAATTGAAAATTTCAGGGAAGTTGCAGCCAGCATGATCGTTCTTGAGGAAAGCCTTGCCGGGCAGATTAACAATCATGAGATACGCGAATTCTTCGAAAACGAAGTGCAGAGGCAGGAAAAGCTGATTGAACAGGGATATCTTTTCAGCGGCGCAAATGAGGCATTCCTTAACTTTATTGAGATGAAAACTATAATAGCAATACTCAACAATGATACCAGCCTGGAAAGGAAGAAACTGAACATTTCGGCTTGCCTGGGCGATATAGGCCGGCCGGCAATGACAATGGAAAATTTTGAGTGGATAGTAGGATCAGATTTGAGAAAGCAGTGGGCAAAGGACAAACTGAAAGCGGAACCAGGTGAAAATGTGCTTCAGGAAGAGATTTTTTACCTCTACAACGATCTTGTTTATGGCGAAGCCTGGTGCAATGTCGCAAAAGGACTTGTAAGTGCTGCGCCTTCTGAAGGAACATACATAGATGAAAGCTCCTGGAAGGAGCTGGCAGGGCAGAAAATAATTGAAGCAACTGACAGGAATGTTACCGGAACCCTTCTGGAAAGGCTTCTGATCGCACAGGATTCATTTGAAAACGGCCTCTATGGCGCTGCAATATTTGATTCTGTTTTTGTTATTGAAAGCAATGATGCAGAAACTGAACTGCCCAGTGCAGATGTTGACAGCGAGAACAGGAGAATGCTTGATTATAAAATGCAGACCCTCTGGGGCGGGATCTACCAGTCGCACGGGGCCTACCTTGCCCGGATCAACGAGAGTACAGCCGCATACAAAACCCTCAGGTATGCTGAAGGGCTCGAGAGATCTGCACTGGAAATGAAAGTGCATGCAGTTCCGAAAGAACAGGATTTCGATAACTATGCAATGATTGCTGCTGCGGTATCAATGTTTTTATTTATTCTTCTGCTAATCTATGTATTCAGGCGAGTGCATGCAGGTAGAAAAAATAACAGCGGCTATAGAAATCCAAAAAAAGAAACTAGAGGAAGAGTTCAAAAGGTCAATAGGACTTGAAGCTGAGGAAGTGGAAGAGCCCGGCATATCAGTGATATACCCGAATTATGGAAGAATACTTGAATTATCGTCAATGATTGGGCAGTTTTCAGCAGACCAGATAAAGGATGCGCTAAGGAAAAAAGATGGGGAGATTTACGATATAATAGGAAGCAGAGGCAGAATCCTGAAGGCAAATTTTCATAACCGCAGGGAAATTGCAAGGCTCAACATAATACTTCAGAAACTCGATGGCGGGGAAAAAGAATGCCTTGAGGATGCGGTAAAGTCAGGCGCCATTGAAAGCCCGGTAAGAATTGCATCGCTGATAGAAAACGAAAGGAAAAAGCTTGCCAGGTATATGAACAGGTGCGGAATAGCATGCTCACTGAACGGCGAGGAGATTATAGGGGAAGAACCTGAGGAAAAAGAAGTGGGGCTGACAATAGGCAGGCAAAGAATATGGCTTAACACTGAGGATGCAGAAAAAATCCGGGAAACAATCGGAAGAATTGAACAGCTTGGATGCCAGCTCCAGGTAAATTACGCAAAAAAACATGTTGTCAGTTTCAATGAAAAGCAGGAAGAGGAATATAATGCAATGCAGAAAGAGTATATCGAGCTTCTGAAAATAAAGGATGAAATACTCGGGAAAGTCGATTAAAGCTTTTTGGCCATGTAGGGACCCAGCCTTGAATAGCCATGCCTTGCATAGTACTGGCGGACACCGACTCCGCTTATTATAACCATTTTTTCATAGCCCTGCTCTTTTGCAATTTTCTCTGATTCCATCAGAAGGCTGAGGCCCATGCCCTTATGCTGTATTTCGCCTGCTTCGCTTATCGGAACTGATGATCCGTATATATGCAGTTCCCGGATTATTGCTGTGCTGTTGTCTATTTCCTTTCTCGGGCTTTCGCCCGGGAATCTCATGCGGAGAAATCCTGCAATGAGATTGTTCTCATAGGAAAGGAAAACCTCCCTGCCCTTGCATGCATCATAATCAAACCTGTGAAGGAAAAATTCTTCCGGCACTTTTTTGTTGAGCCCCGCCTCGCGATAGCGTATTTCCATGGGCATGATGCCTTTTTCGCGTATTCTGGATTCCACCAGCTCGCGAAGGTTGCTTTTTTTCACACCCGAATTTATTTTCCCTGCAGGAATATCCCTTTGTATCCTCATTACCCTGACATATTTTGGGATGTACCTGTAGAATTCTGATATTATTTCTGCGGATTCTTCTGTTGAATAGGGCCGGTATTTTCCATCTTTCATCCAGCTGTGGAGAATAGTCCCTTCCATCACAAGAGTCGGATATATCTTGAGCATGTCGGGCCTGAATGAAGGTTCCTGGAAAAGTTTTTTCACAAAGGAAATGTCTTTTTCAGGAGAGGAGCCTGGAAGGCCGGGCATGATATGATAAAGCACCTTAAAGCCGGAATCCTTAAGGTTTTCTGTAGAGTCTATGACATCCTGAACTGTGTGCCCGCGGTTAATCAGCCGGTAGATTTCATCATCTGCATGCTGCACTCCAAGCTCGCATCTTGTCGCACCATAGGAGAGCATCTCGTCAACATTGCATATGTTGGGCCTTGTTTCGATTGTCAGGCCTATTGCACGGTGCCTCGATGTTTCATTCTTTGCAATTGCCTCTTCAAGGCATGGCGATCTTTCCCCGTTGAGCCCTTCATAGACTCCCTGTATGAATGACCTTTTGTAGTTTTCATCCATCTCCAGGAATGTTCCTCCCATTATGATTACTTCGCATTTGTCTGTTGCATGGCCCCCTCCTTCGAATTGCTTTACCCTTCCGGATGACTGCAGGTATGGATCAAAATTGAACTGTTTGGCCCTCATTGCAGCAGGCTCGAAGCCTGTATAGCTTTTTGCAGCAAGGCCGGTAAACGGGCAGTAAATGCAGTTCCATCTGCAGGAATTTTCAGGTTTGATCATCACGGCAACAGGAGTGACTCCTGAAAGCGTTTTTGCAGGTTTTTTCAATAAAAGGGCTTTGATTTCAGAAGTAAGCATATCCTTGGGGAATCTTTCAAGAATTGCGGGATTTTTTACCATTTTCCCGTATTTTCCTGAAGCCTGTCTTTTGATTGCATCCAGATTGCGCTCTCCGGCAAGAATTCTGGAAATGATAAATTCGACTGCATCCATTGCATGGATAAATGGATGGTTTGGTTTTTATCAATTTGGAAAGAGGTTTGATATCAGACCGGCCAGGGAGTATATTGACGCCTCGAATATTGGAAACAGCAGCAGGCCGTTGTTGGTTGCCCTGTAATCGCCGATAAGTCCTGGTTTTATTGTAAGCGCTACATTCTCCTCGGCATAGATATTCCCGCTTGCAAGCGAGACAACTGAAATGGTGGTGAAATAGCTTTCTTCTTCATATCCGGAAATTTCATAGCTTACTGTTCTTGATGTTTTTGCCGGCACGAAAACATGCTTCCTGTATTCCCAGCGCTGCGGCCCCGGAGCGCTGACTTCGAAAACATCCCCGGTGGATCCTTTGTTTGTTATGGTTATGTCGAATCTGGCCGGCTGGGCAGGAGCCACGGTTATTGAAGTTGGTTTGACGTCAAAATCCATCACATCCCAGGTTATGCGGATCTTTGCCGTAAAAGTTATATTGCCCAGTTCTTCTCCATCAAATTCATCCATCACCAATACTTTTGCACTGTATTCTCCTTCAGGAGCATCAGGATCGGCAGTTATCGTAACCTGAAGAGGGTTGCCATAGAGTTTGCTTTTTTTGGATTTCCATCCCCTTGGAAGATCTTCTGCAGCCGCCATATCATACTGCCCTCCAATACCATGGATGCCGCCTTCAGTCACTATAGGATTGACTTCTATGGAAACTGTCTGGCCAGGGCCAATGGTTCCAAGATCGATTATATCCCCCTCTTCCACTTCAGCAGAGAATGGAGCAGTAAGCTGTATGGCAAATGACAGGGAAAACAGAACCAGGGCTGAAAATATTATGCGGCTGAACATGACGCTATATCAGAAATAAGGATTATAAAACTAGAGGAATGCCTCTGCGCCCTTTTCTTTTTTTTCTTTTGCCTGTTCGAAGTCTATTGCCTGCCTGTGCAGCGGCGCTCCCTTCTCGCGTTTTTCGGATTTTCTGTCGCGGACAGAAATGAAAACAGGATAGTTGACTGCCTCCCCTACAAAAATAGCTTCCCCGACTTTCAGGCCCGTAATGCTTTTGACCACCCTGGAGTCTATTCCTTCAGAAGACATCTGTATATGGTCAAGATCGTTGGGGTTGGTCACCCTGAGAATGACATGGCTGTTGCACTGGGAAAGAGCGGTAGTGCTGAGATTTACAGGCCTTTGGGAAACAAGACAAATTGAAGCCCCGAATTTTCTTCCTTCCCGTGCAATCGTCTCTATTATTGACCGTGAAACCGCTTCCCGCTCTTCTGCTTTTTCCCTGGCAAAATTATGGGCCTCTTCGATCAGTAACAGAAACGGCGGAATTTTTGACTGCTTTCTCAGCCTGAACAGCCTTCTGGCAACCAGCGAAACAAGAATCTGCTTTTTTCGCAATGAATCAATTTCACTGAAATCAAGTACCAGAAGGTTTCCCGGCTTTACATCAGACAGCAGCCGGGGATTTTCCCTGGTTTTCGAAAGAAACCTGTATCTCCTCAGTTCCATTAAGCTTCTCTTCAGGGCTCTTGTAACGCTGTCGGATGAAACTCCTGCTTCGTCTATTGCAGCGAGAAGCTGGTGAAAGTTGAAATTATCCTTCCTTAATGCTGAAACTGCATGCCGGAGGACATCCCTTTGAGGCACTGAAAGATTTGGAATCCACTCGCAAAACAGCTCCGGGGAAATTTTTTTCAGCGGAATGCATATCTCTTTTCCGGCTATGACTTTTGTCAGCGGGCCGTATTTCGGATCATGGGCAAAGCCGGAATATTCGCCGTGAATATCTATCACGACCACGGCCACCCTGCCATCCTCTTTTTTCCGGTCGAGCAATTCTTCAAGGATAACGCCTGAAAGATGGGATTTCCCTGCCCCGCTCATGGCCAGTATCGCAAAATGCTTCTGCAAAAGCCTTGTCATTGAAATCTTTGCAGGAACATCATGATGCTCTATTGTTCCAATATCCAGGCCGTCATCTGTGAAGCCGAGGAATGTCCTGAGTATTTCAGAATCTGCATTTGCAACTTTCAGGCCGGGCGATGGAGGGCTGAATGCCCTTTCGAATCGTCCGGAATTGTAAACCCCCAAAATCTTTACAAGGCCGACTACATATTCCCATGAATCCGAAGGAAAATTTTTCATTCCGGAATTTTTCTCGAATTCTGCAACACTTTCCGCCCGTTCAAAATAACGGTTGGATTTGCAGATTTCCGAAACATAGCCAAAAAGCATCCCCTGCCTGTGCTCCGCCTGTACATACTGTCCTTTCTTCACATCAGAATGGAGAACGAATGAAAATTCTGAGGTTGAAGGCGACCCTTCAGTTGCAATGATTGTTCCAAGGCCCATAACCATAATTCGGAGGTTTTGTTAAAAAACATGCCGCAGGCTCCTTAACAGCGCCTTTTCCTTTTGGAAGAAGGCGGCCTGCCTGAATGAGGCGGAAACGTGGATTTTGCAGGAGGAACTGTGGGCGTAAGCCCGTTCCTGAAAAGTTTTTCTATTTCATGGCCCTTCACACACGGAAGAAGCTGTTCCGGATCGCCTTTCAGTGTTTTTTCTGCAATAATATCTCCATTGTTTGATAGTGTTTTGACAGTCACCTCATCTGCAGATGGCGACCTTTCAACAAGATAAAGCTGGTTTGCAACAACGTTTTTTTCCCCGCACGTTATCTTTTCGAATGTGCTTATTTGGTGCATGCCGATTTTTTTCAGCATTTTTGAGGTTGGATCAAGAGACTGCTCTCCTGCCTCAGGCTTTATTATAAGGATGCCAAGCACTGGCGTTCCGCGCCCAACCGTACCTTTGATAAGGTATGCAATTGGGGCATAAAGGGTTTCTTCCGCTGCTTTTCCGCCAACAGGCGGAATGAGGAGATGCGGAAATCCACACACCTTTTGCCTGTTTATCTGCTCAAGAGACCAGTTGAATCCGATTATATCAACTTCATTTGAATTTTTACGGAAAAGATAAAGGGCAGGCTCAACAGGCTGCTGTGACAGGGGATTGCCTTCAGAAAATGATATGTCTTTTATCCCAAGGCAATTGAGGAGGGCCAGATTTGGGGAGGCTGAATTAAAGAATATGCCATGGATTTCTTTTCCTTCAAATTCACCAGACAGAACGTATGCTTTTTGCATTAGATTAACCCTGACAACCCCCATAAAGGGATATATGTTAGAATTTATAAAGAAATGTATCAGTCAAAATTCATTCTGCCGAATTTTATGAAAAATGGTTTTTCTCTTTCAAAATCAACAACTGCAATTGTCAGCTCTTTTCTCAGCCGCCCTGCCAGCTCCAGCGACGGCAAAAGGGATTCTGTCGATGCTTTCCAGTCCTTTGGAACCGCTTCAATAAGATAGTAGGTCTTGTCTTCACCCGGGCGGTAGCCTTTTCTGTGAAGACGAAGGTATTTTGTTGTATCCAGGCTTGGCCTTACTATATAGCCCCGGTCGCGGAGATATTTGATCACGAAATATTTTTCCCTTGCAAGCGGATCATCCTTTGCAGCTTTTTCAACAAGTTCGTCCTTATTCATCGGAAGAACCCCGCGGTCTGCAAAATACGCTGCTTCAAGCAAGGTTATCTTGGTTTTGTCAGCCTCTTCCACTCCGGCACCAAGGCTCCTCAGCTTGAGTATCAGTGATCTGTCTGTCAATTCAAGGAACATGTCATGAAACTATGCCAAAGATTATAAAAAGACCAGAGCAAGGTCTATTCATGCTTCTGATTTATACTGACGGCGCATCTCTGGGAAACCCGGGGCCGATGGGAATAGGAATTGTAATTTACAGGGGAAATGTCAGGATTGAAGAGCTCAGCGAATTTCTTGGAGACGGGACAAACAACATTGCAGAGTACACCGCGGTGGTAAGGGCCCTGGAAACTGCACACAGAATGGGTGAGCGGGAAGTGCATATCAGGAGCGACAGCGAACTCCTGGTAAAGCAGATGAATGGAGAATACAGGGTAAAGGATGTGAACCTGAGACATCTGAAAAGGCAGATAGATGAATTGTGCAAGCACCTGAAAGTAACATTTGAGCACATCCCCCGGGAGAAAAACGATGAAGCTGATTCCCTGTCCAAAGCAGCGGCAAAAAGAGGGCGTGGAAATCAAACAATATTATAGTGGCTGGAGCATTTTTTTCCGGTATTCACATATTTCTGGCAGGGGGAGGGTTTCGCCTGACTGTATAAACTCCAGCATGCCTTTTGCAATGCCTCTTTCATAGAAAGTTGGAGGGAGAACCTCCAGATTTCTTTTAATAATAAGTTCCAGCTTCTTTCGCTGCTGCGGAGTAGTTTTTTCCCATTGCGCAAGAGCAGTGCATTCAACAGCTACGGACATTGAGAAGTGAGATTTTGAAATTTTTTCAAAAATCCTTATCCTGCTAGATGTGCTTAAAAGGAAATTTTCCGGATTTTTATCTGATGCTG
>JAFGPA010000034.1 GCA_016926175.1 Microcaldota archaeon | reverse complement strand
GTAACGCCTGTGGAGATGATGCAATAGCAACGTCTGGGAAGCAGGAAGCCATAACCTTGCCATCAGGCAGGTTAGGGTAGTTCACAATCATTCACTTTGCTGGCTTTTGCAGATACTGCCTTGGCAAAGATCCGTCCTAATGACCTATATTCTATGAATTGCTAAAAAAGTAAAAAATTATTCTGCGTTTATCGGTCCTTTTTGCGGTACGGCAGCCATGTCCGGTGGAGGACCCCTCATCCTTTCAAGGACATATATCTGATGCACTGCATCGTCCAGCCTTTGGTCAAAGGTGCCTAGATTGCTTGTTACGAACCTGTTTGCCCCGGCAGTTCCTATTCTGCCTGCAAGTTCGGCATACTGTTCTGTTTTCTGTGCTTCTTCAATTCTGTCTTCAGGTTTTTTGGTCCTGTCCAGTATGTCGTCAAGTTCGCGGGCCTGGTTCCTGTTGTTTTCCTTTATCTGCTCATGGAACAGTGATTGGGCTACTCTTTCCCCTGCCCCAGTTACAGCAGTACCAGGGAGTCTCATTGTAGATGTTTCCTCTTCCGGGGTATCTAGTTTCCATTCTCTTTCAAGGCTCAATATGACCGAAGCGCTGAATCCTGACAATGCAGCAGCAGCAAGCATGTCTCTTCTTTGTGTGTCATTAAGATTGTGTATTTTGCTTATGTCTTCCAAATTTTGCATTTGTCTTTCATCAAGTTTTTTTTGGCGTTCTGGAGTGTCTATTGGTCCATCGAGTTCTTCAATATTTCTTGTGCTTAATTCTATCTTATGAAGATGTTCCTTTTTTTGCTCTTCATTTGCATTTGGATCATATTCCCTTTTCTGCTTTAATAAATCTATATGAAATTGTACTAATTTTTGGTATTTTGCAAATACTTCGTCCACATCTATTCCAGGGGACAATTCTTGTGCTGCTTCTACGAATTTGTCCTTATCCCCCTGTTCTGCATACCGTATCAATACGCTAATTTGGGTATCCTGCATTTTTCTTTCAAGTGGAGGAAGTGTATCTATGGGTGGAAGTTGTAGTAAATCTCTTGCAAGTCTATCGTTCGTTGCATATGTTATTCCCCGTTCTGTCAATGAACTACTATCTTTTTTTGAAAATTCGGCTCCTTCTTGTTCCGTAGGCATCATAGGCTGAGCTGTCATATGAATTGAATTGTTAAGAAAAAGTTAAAAATAGGTTATTTCTGGGCAACAACCATCTGGTATCCAGGATCCTTCATAACATACGGGTTTCCAAACACCCTGCTTTCAACCTGCGTTACACCATAGATCAGGTATTCTCCATTTCCCAAATGCGTTGTTGGATTGCCACTGTCATTTACTGGTACAATATATGCATTCACGAACTCTTTTTTGTTTGAGCCTTCTCCGAATGTACCTGTCTCTATAAGAATTCTCACTCTTTTAAGGTCTTTATTTGTGGCATCAGTAACCAATGCTGCAAATAAACCTAAGTCTGTTCCTACAGAAGATTGTCCCTTTACAATAACTCCAAGTTCCTTTTCGTCAGTTTTTGTATCGAATGCTACTATGAATGTTACTTTACCTTGAAGTAATGCTACATTTGTGTATGTAGGATTTATTTTATCTGGAAAACGCTCCCCATACCTGTATTTCTCAGACTCCTCATCAACTTTCTTGTATGAATCTCCTAAAGTTGTGACCTTTACTTTTTGTCCTGCAACTTCTCTGGTCTCGGAATCCTGGCTGTTTGCAATTCTTGGTGCGATGAAATTTGATGCAGCGCAAAGTGCCAGACCAGCTACCAGGCCTGTTCCTGCAGCCTTGACAAAACTTCTCCTGCTTATTTCCGGCGTTTCCGGCTTTTCAATATGGTTTTTCCTCATATACATCCCCTCCCCTTATATATTAGAGTACAGAAATGTTTAAAAATAAAACTAAAATTCACTTTTTTCTATAAATCATCACTCTACTAAATTATACTGTTTTTCAACACATTCCTGTGATTTTTTACGTTTTCCTGTCTCGATGCTATATAGTTTTTACATTATTTTCAAAAAACTTATAAATCTTAGCTATTCGATTCCCCACTCTTTTTTGACAGCCTCAATTGCATCTTTGCTCATACCTGCTTTTTCAGACGCCTCAAGCATTTCTTTTCGTTGTTGTTCATTAAGGTCTTCACCTATTACCCTCATAGATTCAAGGTCCCTGTCATACTTTATGAATGCACGCTCTAACCATCCTAACCCCCCACCCAAAGGAGTTTGCCTTTCCTCTGTTTTCAGGAAATATTCACTGCCAAATATCTTTCCCTTCTTGATTCCTGCAATGAAGACGGCCTGCCCTTCATTGCCAGGATCTTTATCTCCAGGCACTATTATCACTGCCACTCCACCATCTGTTTTCTCCACTGCCATTCTGACTATTGAATGTCTGAAACTGCCCGCATCTATGACATCATAGTTCCCCTGCCTCAATACCGTGACCTGCTTGCCGTCATATATGAATCTCCCCAACCCTGGAATGTCAATGCTGCTCTGCCTGCTGCTGTTTACCTGCTGATAGGGGGAATTCGCAACAAGTTTTTCTAGAGGAACCTTGCTTTTTGAAATCTTTAGCGACCTGCCCAGCCTTGCTTCTAATGCTTCAATGTTTTCCGGAACCAAGACAATTCCACATTCTATTTTCTGGCTGACAGCATCGACTGTGATTCCCATTGCAATCCGCCCCCACTCCCCATTCCCAATTGGTCCTTTCTCATCTTGGGGGAAGAAATACGCTGCCATGACATTTGAATCAATGCTTAATCCCTCATAAGATTTTTTACTGTAATTGCTTTTGCTTACCATAAAACTTGTCGGTTTCTTTCCCGACAGAGCCTCAACAAGCCTTTCAAATCCAGAAAAATCAATGGTTCCTTCATTCTCCATGCCGAATACTAAAGCTTTCAATCCTTCATTCCTGAGCATTCCGGATATCACAACCTTCCAGGAAGTGGTGCTTTTCTTGCTTTTTACATAGTCAACAGTCACATTATTCACTGCACCCTGGAATTCGGCATAGTACAGCGTTCCATTTTCAGTGAATAATTTCTTTGCATCAGCCGGTTCGGGCACATTGCTTATGATGTTGATTTCATATTCCCCAAATTGCCTTTTTTTTGCAGTGAACAGTCCGTCTTTGGAAGAATAATCTGTTTTTCCCACAGGGGTTTCCTGAAGCGGTGCCTGTTGCTGAACCCATGAAGGCACGGATGGGGGCTGGAACCAGGGTGATTGTTTTTTTGCGCAAGCTGTTGCAATCAAAACTGCACTCCCGGCAAAAACAAGCCTTTTTGTTGTAGTTTTCATAAAAATAAGTAGTTTAGTTCAATATTTAAGTGTTTTGAAATCCATGAAAAAATCATAGCTCCAGCTTCAGACCGTCTTTTGCCGCAATTGTCCTGACCCCTGTTTTGTCCTGGAGTTCCTTTGCAACAGTGGCCGGTCCAAGCCTGAGCATCTTCATTCCCATGTGTGTAATGACAGCTTCCTTGGGCTGCGCCTTCTCAAGAATTTTCATAACCCCCTTTATTGTCAGGTGGCCTTCATAGGCATCGCTTTCAGGCTTGATGCAATTGACAATAAGCAGGTCACAGCCCGTAAAGCTCTCCCCAATCCCTTCAAAGTATTCGGTATCTGAAACATAGCCGATAATCCTGTTGTCTAAATAAAGCCTGAATCCAAAAACCGTCGGCTCCTCATGCTTCAGTTCAATTATCTCAATCTCAAAAGAGCCTTTTTTGGTTTCAAATTTTTTCTTTTCCCCCCATTTTGCAATATAAAGATGTTCTATCTTGCTCTGGTGCCATGGGCTGATGCCATTCTCATCAATGACATTTCTGCTTGCAATGAAGATCCCTGCTTTCTTGAGGGAGTAATGCGTCATTCCTTCAACCATTACCTGCGCATCACTGACATGGTCAGTATGATTGTGAGTTACAATCACACAATCAAGGCTCAATGGGCTTTGTTTCATTTTAACAGAATGAACAAGTGCTCCAGGGCCCGGGTCGACATGGATGTTTGCGCTTGAAGAGTTGATTCTGAATCCGCCGGTGGCCCTGACCTGCCTGATCAGATTGATCCTTCCGCCTCCTGATCCAAGAAAAACAACTTCCATAAAATCAACATCCTTTGTACATTTTTATGTTTTTGCAAAACATGCATATTTCATTTGCAGAGGGCTCGCCGCACTGTCTGCAGAACCCAAGTCCTGTTTTTGTATATTTTGCCTGAAGGGCATCCTCAATTTCAAGAAATGAATTCACGACCCTGAATTTTGTCCCGGGAAATCTTTCCTCCATATTATTCAGTATTGACCTTACATGAGCCCTGAATGCAAATCTCGTATAAGGGCATTCAATGCTTTCAATTTCAATCTCTTTCAGAATGCAGTAAATGGCAATTTCCCTTTCAGGAGTCTTCAAAAACGGCCGTATTCTTTGTACGAATTTCCTGTCATTCACAAAAGGCGTATTGAACCTTGCAAGCCTTGAAGGCTCGTTGCGCATTATATTCATCATTACTGTCTGGGCAACATCATCAAGGTTATGTCCAAGGGCCAGTTTGTCAGCGCCGGCTTCCCTTGCCCCCTTATTCAGAAGGTATCTCCTTATCACCCCGCAATGGCTGCACGGTATGTTTTCGCTGTCATTTTTTACTATCTCATCCAGCATCATTCCGGCTTCGTTCTTGAAATCAAGAACAATATGCTCTATTCCGAGCTTTTTGCATTCCCTTTTTGCGGTTTCAAGGGTCTTTTCCCTGTAATTCGCAATGCCTTCATTGATTGTGACTGCTACAAGATCCAAAGGAAGATTCAACTGGACCAAAGAATGCAAAAGAGCGCAGCTGTCCTTTCCGCCTGATAAACCTACAGCTATCCTCTCCCCTTTTTTCAGCAATGAAAATTCCCTCAATGTTTTCCTGAATCTTCTGTCAAACATCTCAATGAAATGAATTTCGCAAAGATGTTTTTTCGAGTAGGGGATAAATACTACTGCCTCTTTTTTACATACCGAACAGCTATCCACCGAAAACTACCTTTATTATCTCTATTTTGTCGTCAGCCTTTACTTCCCTGGTCTCAGGAACCAGCTTACCATTGACTTTTACAACGACCTCTTCCCTGCTCACTTTCATTTTTTTCAGCAGTTCTGCCAGTGTGCCATCGAATTCCATCTGTTGCCGTTCATTGTCAAAAATAAGTTCCACTATCATAATTGTGATCCATAAAGATAATAAAATCTCCCTACGTTGTTATTTTATGGAGATCAAATCTGTCTGGGCGAGAGAGATTCTGGATTCAAGAGGCAATCCAACCGTTGAAGTAGATGTCTTTGGAGACACTTTTTTTGGAAGTGCCGCTGCTCCAAGCGGCGCATCAACCGGCAAGCACGAAGCAGTTGAACTTCGTGACGGCGGGACAAGGTATTCTGGGAAAGGGGTTCTTCGTGCAGTTGAAAATGTAAACCGGACTATAGCTCCTGCTATCATGGGAAAGGATGTTAATGACCAGAGGGATATTGACAAAACGCTGATCAGTCTTGACGGTACAAAAGACAAAAGCCGCCTTGGGGCCAATGCTATAGTTGCAACTTCCATGGCATGCCTGAGGGCCGGGGCAGCATCCCAGAATAAGATGCTTTATCAGCATATGGGGGGGAGTACTCTGCCACATGCAATGTTCAATATCATCAACGGAGGCCAGCATGCCGGAAGCTCTCTGGCAATACAGGAATTCATGATAATCCCCGAAGCAGAAACATTCACTGAAAGGCTCAGGATGGGCTGTGAAATCTACCATACGCTCAAACAAAAACTTGTGAAAAAATACGGCAAATGCGCAATAAATGTCGGAGATGAAGGGGGCTTTGCTCCTGGCATTTCAACCGCATACGAAGCCCTTGATTCAATTGCGGCTGCAGTGGAGGAAGCAGGCTATCATAATTCATGCGGATTTGCGCTTGACAGTGCAGCATCGTCGTTCTACAAAAACAACAAGTATCATGTTGACGGCAAAACGCTTTCAGAGCATGAACTTATTGACTATTATGCTGATCTTGTCGGAACCTATCCGATTGTGAGCATCGAGGATCCTTTCCATGAGGAATCATTTCAGGCATTTGCAGCGCTTAACAAGGAGCTTCCGGATGTCCAGATCGTAGGCGATGATCTTGTGGTCACCAATGTAGAGAGGATAAAACAGGCCATTGACAGCGAATCCATGAATGCTCTGCTCATGAAGATAAACCAGATAGGCACTGTTTCTGAGGCGATGGATGCCATCCAGCTCTGCAGGCAGAATCAGATGAGCATCGTGGTGAGCCACCGATCCGGAGAAACAGAGGATTCATTCATTGCCGATTTCTCTGTCGGCATCAATGCAGGCCAGATAAAAACAGGAGCTCCGGCAAGAGGAGAAAGGATCAGCAAATACAATCAGCTGCTCAGAATTGAAGAAAGAATGCAGATGGAGTAACATTAAAAATATGCCTCTAATAAGTGATATACAATGGCAGAGAGAAAACCCAATCCTACAGATGCAAAAACATACTACCAGATGGGCAATGATTACTACGAGAAGGGCGACTATGACCGGGCCATAGAGAATTACAATATGGCTATCCTTCTCAATCCGGTATTTTCAGAAGCCTACTTCAACAGGGCATTGTCATATTACCAGCTGAAAAATTTCGACAAGTCAATTGCAGATTACACAAAATCAATGGAGCTTGACCCCCAGAATCCTATCATCTACAATAACAGGGGCGATGCATTCTACCGGAAGCAGGATTTCCAGTCTGCAGTCAAGGATTATGACAAGGCAATTACCCTAAATCCGAATTATCTCAAGGCATTTTACAATCGGGGCCTTTCCTATGCTTCAATGGAAGAATATGAAAAAGCAGTTGAAGATTTCTCCAAAGTCGTAAAACTGAAGCCCGATTTTGCAGAGGCATACCATCTTCGTGGCCTTGCACACGAATATGCAGGTTCTATTTCCAGTGCAGTAGGAGATTATGAAAAAGCACTGGAGCTCAATCCTGACCTTACAGAAGCCAAAACCCATCTTGAGGGTGCGAGGGCAAAAAAAGACCAGGAAGGCAAAGGCGGCGGCGAAGGCGGAACGGCAGACATCAAAATGCTTTCAAAGCCAAACATGACCTTCGAAGATGTTGCCGGCATGAAAAAGATGAAGGAAGAAATCCGGGAAGCAGTCGTTTATCCAATGAGGAACCCTGACCTTGCAAGAAAATACGGCAAGCTCGGCGGCGGAGGCATTCTGATGTACGGCCCTCCGGGCTGCGGCAAAACATATATCGTAAAAGCTGCGGCCGGCGAGTGTGGTGCAGGTTTCATAAATGCAAAGCTTTCAGACCTTCTCGATATGTATGTTGGTAACACAGAAAAGAACATTCACAAGGTTTTCGAACTGGCAAGAAAGAATCCCCCCTGCATCCTGTTCTTCGATGAAGTTGATGCTATAGGCGGAAGGAGAGATCAGGGTGAGGGCCAGCAGTACATGAAGATGGCTGTCAACCAGATGCTTTACGAGATGGATGGTGTTGAGGCAAACAACCAGAACGTTCTTATCATTGCAGCAACAAACGCTCCATGGGATGTTGATCCTGCCCTCAGGAGATCAGGCCGTTTCAGCAAAACCATCTATATCCCGGAACCTGATTATTCATCTCGCGTTGCAATACTTAAAATGCATTCAAGGAAAAGGCCTCTCGGAGGATTCATACCATTCTGGGTTCTTGGCATTGCAACCATGAGCTATGCTTCTGCAGACCATAAGGCCATTGTTGACGATGCGGCAACCATCCCCTGGAGGGAAGCATTCAAGGGCATTGAGGAAAAAGCAGACCAGATGATGAAATCCCACAATATGGAAAGGGAGCAGGCAGTTGAACTTGCAAAAAAACAGGTGAACCAGAGGCCACTTACTCTTGGTGATTTCGTAAAGGCCATTGCAAAAAAAAGATCTTCTCTCCCTCCCTGGTATGAGCAGGCAAAGAAGCAGATCGGAAAGCAGGAAGAACTCACAGTCATTGACGGCAAGGAACACAAGAAAGTTACTGATTCAAAGATGGGGCCTGGTGAAAAGGAAGCATTCAAGGATCTGCTTGGAACAATCAACAGCAAGAGTACCCCCTGGACAAAGATATTCCTCAAGATATTCAAGATAGTCATAGTCTTTATCCTTCGTGTTATAGTTTTCATTACAGAAGGTGGAAGAATCGTATGATCATTAAAGGTGGCAAGGCCTTTATTGACGGCGCTTTTCTTGAAAAAGATATTCTGATTGAGGGCGGAAAAATCAGGGGGATAGGGGCATTTTCAGCAGGCAAGATTATAGATGCAAAAGGCATGCTTGTTGTTCCGGGACTAATAGACCCCCACGTACACCTGAGAGAGCCGGGGGACAGTTACAAAGAAGATTTCCTCACCGGTTCAAGAGCTGCAATTGCAGGAGGATTCACAACTGTAATGGATATGCCGAACAATTCTGTTCCCACGATCACTGCAGAAAATTATGAGAAAAAAAAGAAGCTTGCAAAAAAAGCCATCTGTGATGTTATCCTTCA
The DNA here is from genome assembly GCA_016926175.1 of Microcaldota archaeon. Lineage (GTDB taxonomy): Archaea > Micrarchaeota > Micrarchaeia > Anstonellales > Bilamarchaeaceae > Bilamarchaeum. The sequence goes on along the minus strand of JAFGPA010000034.1, from coordinate 24,489 downwards.
TTTTGGTGCAACGGCAGATAATGTCAGCGAAGTGAAAAAGGCAAACCCTCCATCACTGAAACTTTATCTTGCAAAAACCACAGGAAGCCTCATTGTTGACCTAGAAACTGCAAAAAAGCATTTTGACAGCTTTCCCAAAGAGCGTCCGATAGTGCTTCATGCATGTTCAGACAAGGAGGATGAAGAAGAAAATCTAAAAGAAACATACGATCTCCAGCAGAAGGTTTATAGAATTGCCCGGGGCAGGAGGCTTCACCTGGCTCATGTTTCATCAAAAAAGGAGATTTCCATGGCAAAGCAGCATTCCAATGTTACAACAGAAGCCGCACCGCACCATCTCCTTCTTTCTACAAAAGACTATCCAAGGCTTGCAAGAATGAGAAATGTCTTGCCGACTTTGAAATCCCCCCAAAAACAGATCATGCTTCTCAGTGCACTTGAAAAGGTTGACTGTATCGGCAGTGACCATGCTCCCCATACCATAGAAGACAAGGATGCAGGCGCAGCCGGCTTTCCAGGTCTTGAAACATCCCTTGGTGCCATGCTTGATCTTTGCAATCGTGGCATATGCGACAAGATATGGCTTATGCAGAGAATGACCGAAAACGTTGCAGATGCATTTAATCTGAAAGACAGGGGCCGTTTAAAGCCGGGCTATCTGGCAGACATTACAATTATCGATCCAAAAAAAGAATGGGAAGTGAGAGGGGCTGATTTTGAAACAAAATGCAGATGGTCGCCATTCGAAGGATTCAAGTTCAGGGGAAAAGCAAAGACAGTAATAAAAAACGGAAAAATAATTTACGACGAATATCACTTTGTCTAGCAGCTTTCTGCAGCTTCAGAAATCAGATTTTCCATTCTTGTTATTGCTGCCCTAAAACTCATTTCATCGGAAGGCGGCTCTTTCATATCTCTTTTGACTTCGGTGTCTACTTTCTTCAGCAAGTCCCCGACCTTTGCCTCGAACCCTTTCTTATCATCCTCGCATTCATCCACAAGCCTTCCGAGAGCTTCAAAATATCCTTCAACCAAATTGCGATTAAGAACCGTAAGCCTGACTGCTGTTTCTGCAATTGTTTTCCTGGCCTTTGGAGTCTCCAAATCATATCCTGCAGCTATCCTGATATAACCATAGAATGCTCCTGATTCTTTGTCATTAAGAGTTGCGATCTGATATAGTGCAGCTGCCTCATTACTGGTCCCGACATCTATCGTTTGTCTGCCGTATGCTGGTTTGTAATAATTATCATACCAGTAGTAGCTGGCCTGTGTTTTTTGACTCTCATTATACGCAGGATGTTCTGCCCTCTTTTCAGAATGGCAGCTTGTCAATGGCAATGCAAGTGCTAAACCAATACCGGCTGCTTTCGCAGCATTCCTGATTCTCCCTCTCATATCTAATATTAGTGGAACAATTAGTTTAAAACACTTTTGGTCTCCTTTAAACACAAAATAAAATGGAAAAATTAGACCCTTTCGATCCTTATCTGGGCAACATTGTTCTCGAAGTCGGATGTTATCCTGATTCTTGTCCAGCCTCCGGCATTTGTTGAATCAGCAATCACCCCGGGGTTCTTGACAGGGTATCTGATTATCTGGACAATTGGAGTTGTAGGTCCCTGAGGGCCCTCAATTGTCAGGTATAGCTCAGCTCCAGTGCCAGTATTTTCTGTTTTCATCTCAATTGTGTTTGGCGGAATGAAAACATCCGTTGTTACTGAAGTATCTGTTCCCAGTGAGCCTACAGAATTAGCGAGTGATGCAATCCTTGATACCGAAAGCTCTGCCTGATATGCTGCAATTTGTGCATTTGCCTCATTTGCCTTTAAGTAAACAAGAGTGATCAGAGGGATAAAAATCAGCAGCACAATTCCTACAATAATAAGAAGTTCAGTACTTACTTGTCCTTTCATAATAATCATCTGTGGTTAAATATGATATAATAAAGCTTAAAAAGCCCTATCCGCGCTTCAACCGCAGATCCTTCCTGTTCCTAAGGACCTTATCAAGCTCCTCAGCAAGCTCGTCCACTGTTTCTTTTAAGGTAGTCCGCTCGCCTTTCAGTGTAATATATCCCTCGTTGGTATCAAAATAAATATTGACCATCACATTGGATTTCCCTTCTTTTGTATGGATACTAACGTTTTTTATGTCAAAGGAACTGTTGAATTTTTCAATCACCTTTCCTATTGTGTCTTTTATGTCATTATACATTGGCTTCTGATCTTCTGAAAGCCCTGATATGGTGATCACTGTTTTTTCCTGAATCATATCCTGCACTTTTTTGAATATGTCAAAAGCAGATAATACTCCTACAGCTTTTTTGCCGTCTGTAATAATCACCGATGAAACCTGTTTTTTGATCATTACTGTTGCGGCGTCTGATATTGTTTTCTGGCCATTCATTGTTGTTATGTCTGGCCTGACGAAACTCTTTATTGGCATGCCATCAATATCTCTTTTCTCTGAATGTGGATCCATTCTTCCTCCTGAAAAGTTTGGCCTTGAACTCCACATTCCGATATCAAACGTTGAAACAAGCCCTATCGGGTTCCCTTCTCCTGTGACAACCATTCTTCTTGCATTCTTTTCCCGGAACACGTTTTTGAGGTTTGCAATGTTCTCATCTTCCGGTATTGTATATACCGGGCTGTTCATTAATTCCGTAACCGGTCCGTTGGGCATAAGATTCTCTTTTTTCATATCCTGCAGAAGTTCAACCCGCGTTGTTATTCCTATTGGAATTCCATTGTCGTCCAAAACAGGCAATGCCTTGAAATGGCCGAGCAAAAATGCGCTGATCCTTTCAATTACCCCGGTGCTTTCAACCATTGTTGGAGGCTTTACAATTGCATTTTCACATTTTGTCTTTTTGGGGTTTCTTATGCCTGAACTCACACTGCTGTGATCAATTATCCCATAGTATTTCCCTCCACGGGTAATTACTATTGCAGGGGTTTCGTCGAGTTTTACCAGTGCCTTTGAGAGAGGCTCAGAGCAGTCCATAATTATTGCCTGTTTTATTTCCATACAAATCACGCTTTCGAAAATGATATAAAGCAGAATAGTTATATAAACGGTATGGCGCATCAGCTCACCTCATTCGCACACTTTGAAAGTATGGTGTCGAAACCTACCTGGAAGGACATACTTCTGGAGCTGGTATCCTCAAACCGAGTCGATCCGTGGAATATTGATTTGATTGACCTTTCAGATGCGTTCATTTCAAAGGTCAGGGAAATGGAAAACCTGGATTTCACAATGCAGGCAAATGTCATACTTGCAGCCTCCATACTTCTGAAATACAAGAGCGATTACCTGAAATTCCTCAGCTATCAGTCTGAACTCAATGACTTTCCCATTGAAGAAGCCATTGAACCTATCGAAGAGATCCCTCAGCTCACATTATCGGCCAGGATTCCTCCGAGGAGGCAGATAACTGCCGAAGAGCTTATTCAGGAAATGGAAAAAATAATCAAATATGAAAATGTGGATCATGTAAGAATCCCAAGAGGCTCCATAGTTGATACTATTGACCTTGAGCTTTCTGAGCATGATGTGGAAAAGGACATGCTGGATGTAATGGACAAGATCAGGCAGAATACTGATGAAACTGGCTGGTCGCTGTTTTCGGCAATAACGCGGGGATATGAGGTAAGGGCTGTTGTTTACACCCTTCTTTGTCTGTTATACCTTGTTCAAAATGATTCGATAAATATAAAGCAGGATAAGATGTTCGGCGATATTTTTATTCATATAAATAAAAAATAGAAAAAAAATCAGGAGATAACTGTTCCTTCTCTCTTTGGTTTTGGCTTTGACTTTACAATTTTGACATTCTGAGGAGTCAAAATTATTGTTTCAGTCGTAAGAAGGGCAATATCCCCGTTTGTCTTTCCAGTATAAACCTTTAATTTTGAAATGATGTTTTTCAGCCTGTTTGGCTGCTTGGACAAGGGCTTTACGTTTATTATTATGATGTTCTTGTCTTCAAGCTCCTTTATTGCAAGGTCGCCATCGCCTTCATTTCTCAGGTCTACTCTTTTAACGTAAAAATCTGCAGGGGGGCTTACGACATCTCCTTCTGATTGCATTAAATCTTCAAGATCTGATACGTCTGCTGATTCTTCATTTTTTCCAAAGATCTTATCAAACAATCCCATTAAATCACCATTAATATTCTCTCAAAACCTAAAGCAGTTAGTCTTTAAATACATTTACTAGAATCAGAGTCTGATTCCAGCCAGCTTTTTAAATATTTACATTGTTTATCCTGCTGCTTAATTTTAGGTGAAATGATGATAGATGCAGTTATATTAGCTTTGGTTGCAGGTGTTCTGACGCTGGTATATGCGTTGTTTCTTGCCTTCAGGGTAATACGTTCTCCCTCCGGTACAGCTGAAATGATTGAGATTTCAAAGGCAATCCAGGAAGGAGCAAACGCATTCCTTATGAGGCAGTACAAGACCCTGCTTCCAATCGTGATAATATTGGGAATTTTAATCGGCTATGGGGTTGATATTCCGACATCACTTGCATTCATTGTAGGTGTGTTCTCCTCTGCTTTGGCCGGTTATATAGGAATGCAGGTGTCTGTACGTGCAAATGTCCGGGTTGCAGAAGCAGCCAAGCAAGGCCTTAAGCCGGCCCTTGGCATTGCATTCAACGGCGGTGCAGTAACTGGCATGGCACTTGCAGGCCTCGGGCTTCTTGGTGTTGCCGGATTGTACATGTACTTTGGCGATCTTGTACCTCTTATAGGCTATGGGTTCGGAGCATCTTTGATCTCCCTGTTTGCCCGTGTCGGAGGTGGCATTTACACCAAGGCAGCTGATGTCGGGGCAGATCTTGTTGGAAAGATCGAAGCAGGGATTCCTGAAGATGATCCAAGGAATCCGGCAGTAATTGCAGACAACGTCGGCGACAACGTCGGAGACTGTGCAGGCATGGCCGCGGACGTCTTTGAATCATTTGTTGTTACTGTCATAGCGTCAATGCTCATAGGTCTGACATTTGCAGCGACAGATGTCATGATCCAGATTCCGCTTGCAATTGCGGCAATAGGCGTTATTGCAAGCATATTCGGGTCCATGTTCGTAGGGATCGGTAAACAAAAGAAGATCATGTCCTATTTCTACACAGGAATCCTTGCAGCGGCAATAGTGATGCTTGCGGGTTCGTACTATTACCTAACCAATACGGCAGACCTGCCAATTCCGGCAACTTCATTGTTTGTCGCAGTTATCATGGGTGTTGTAGTGACAATGCTTCTTTTCATGATAACAGAATACTATACGGCAACAGACAACAAGCCTGTCCAGATGGTTGCAAATGCATCCAAGACAGGCGCAGCAACAAACATAATCCAGGGTCTTGCGATTGGCATGGAAGCAACAGTCCTTCCGGTACTGGTCATCATATTCGCAATTGTCATCTCTTTCAAGGTGGCAGGGCTTTATGGCGTTGGTCTGGCAGCAGCGGCAATGCTTTCCCTTAGCGGAATCATCATTGCAGTGGATGCATACGGTCCCATTACGGACAATGCAGGCGGAATTGCAGAAATGTCAAAGCTTCCTGCAAAAGTAAGAAAAGTTACTGATGCACTTGATGCAGTTGGCAATACTACAAAGGCGACAACAAAAGGATTTGCAATTGGAGGCGCGGCCCTTGGTGCACTTGCACTATTCGTTGCATTTGCAGAGGCTGCGCATCTTGAAACCGTGAACCTTTTGGATACTCCTGTAGTGGTGGGCCTTTTCATCGGAGGCCTTCTCCCATTCATCTTCTCGGCATTGCTCATGCTTGCGGTTGGCAAGGCAGCATTTGAGATTGTCGAAGAAGTAAGAAGGCAGTTCCGCGAAATCAAGGGCCTTATGCAGGGAAAAGCAAGGGCAGATTATGCCAAGTGCGTTGACATATCAACGGCCACTGCTCTGCGGGAGCTTGCTCTCCCGGGCACAATTGCAGTGACAGTTCCACTGATTGTTGGTTTTGCCTTTGGCGCAGCAGCACTGGCAGGATTGCTTGCAGGTGTAATTGCGGGAGGCCTTATGCTTGCCCTGACAATGACGACTGCAGGAGCTGCATGGGATAATGCAAAGAAGTTTATCGAGGAAGGCAACCTTGGCGGAAAGGGTTCAGAGACCCACAAGGCTGCAATTGTTGGCGACACTGTTGGCGATCCATTGAAGGATACGGCAGGGCCAGCATTGAATGCTTTGATAAAAGTGGTTAATACTGTTTCACTTGTCTTTGCAGGCCTGATAATCTCCCAATCGTTGGGAATTATCTGATTTTTTCTTTTTATTTAATATGTTATTATTCTCTTAAAAACATTTTGAACCGTATTATAGTTATGCCACAATCGCCAGATACGCCATGGGATCCTGAAGATATTGCAGTACCGCAGGAAATCAGGGAACCCCCGGCACGTGCAGCGGTTTTTTTCCTTGAATTCCTGAAATCCGAAAACATCCGGAGAGGTAAAATTATCGATCTTGGCTGCGGCAATGGAAGAAATTCTGTTTTATTTGCAAAAAACAACTTTGAAGTCCATGCAGTTGACAAAAAAGATTCCATTCTTGCCCCCATTGCATCCAATGGCATCCAAACCCATTGCCATGACGTTACTGATTTTCTTTTATTCGAAGACAGCTTCTTTGATCTTGCAATGGATGTAAACTGCTATGATGAGCAGGAAGATCAAAGAAAAGAGAACTACAGGAATGAAATCAAAAGAGTTCTCAGGCCCGGGGGATATTTCCTTTTAAGTACCAAATTGCCGAAACAACAAATGGAAAAAGAATTTCCGGATTTTGAAATTTTGAAATATGAAGAAGGAAATTTCATTATGAAAAGATCATCTTCTTTCCCCATACTCTTCAAGGAATTTCTCATACTCTGAAATGAGCTGCTTTGTGATAGAAGGCTTTCTTTCCATCGTTATCTTCTCGAGGACATCAGTGGTAATGGGGCTTTCCTTTCCAAGTATCTTCTTTCTCAGGGATTTCATCTTTGCAGACTGGCATATTGAAGCAATATCCGCCCCGCTGAAATTCGAAGTCATTGCAGCAAGCAGATCAAGGTCGATATTGAGCGCAAATTTGCCCAGGTGAATTGCAAATATTGCCTTTCTTCCCTCCTTGTCAGGAGGCGGTATGTAGAATATTTTGTCAAACCTGCCGGGCCTCATTATTGCGGGATCCATGAGCCTTGGTCTGTTGGTTGCCGCGATCACAACAACGCCCTGCATGCCTTTTATCCCGTCCATCTCAGTCAAAAACTGCCCTATTATTTCAGATGAAGCTGAAACCCCTCTTGCAGGAGCAAAAGTTTCAATTTCATCAACGAATATTATTGAAGGGGTATTCTCCCTTGCGCGGTTGAATGTTTCCTTGATTACTGTTACTGCACTGCCATAGCCTTTTTTCATTACATCTGCAGCCGACAGGCTCTGGAATGATGCCTTCAGCTCGGAAGCTGCTGCCTTTACAATCAGTGTCTTTCCGGTACCTGGAGGCCCGAACAGCAGGATTCCCTTGCTTGGCTTGACTTCAAATTCCTCCATCTCCTTTTCATGCAGCAGAGGCAAATGTATTGCTTCCAGCAATGCCTCTTTAACCTGGTCAAGGCCGGCAACGTCCTCCCATCTTACCTCTTTCTTCTTGGCTTCTGGCTTCTTTTCACCAACTCTTCTCTCATAGTCAAGCCTGAACTTATCATACATTTCCAGCTGGGCGATTCCTGTGCTGGGCTTGACATTGTCAAGTATCCTCAGCATATGCTCCATTGAAATGGGAATTATCTTTCCGCTTTCGCTTGCCTCCTTTGCTGCAAGCCCTTTTGCCTCAACAACAATATTCTTGACATCAGCACCCGAAAACCGTTCTGTTTTTTTCACGAGCAGGTCCATGTCAATGTCCTTTAACGGGAGTCCTTTCAGATGCACTTCAAATATTGCCTTTCTTGCTTTTTTGTCAGGCAGGTGCATATAGATTATCTTGTCCAGCCTGCCAGGCCTCAGCAATGCAGAATCAAGCTCATTCGGCAGGTTGGTTGCACCAACCACCATGACAGTTCCCTTTGCCTTGTTTGCCCCGTCTATCTGCTGGAGCATTTCACTAAGAACTCTTGGCCCGACTTCATCAAGAGAATCCTTGTCCCTTCTCTTTGCAATCGCTTCAATTTCATCAAAGAACAAAACAGTTGGCGCATTGCCCCTTGCATTATCAAATACCTCAGCGATGTTTTTTTCTGATTCTCCATACCATTGTGACAAAACCTGGGAGCATTTAACTTCAATGAAATTATACTTCAGTTCTTTTGCAAGCGCCCTCATAAGCATTGTTTTTCCTGTACCCGGAGGTCCGAACAATAAAATTCCTGCAGGAGGTTTTATTCCATATGTGTATGCAATTTCCTTTTTTTCCAGAGGAAGCATAATCGCATCACGCAATTCCTGTTTGACATCATCATATCCGCCAACATCATCCATTGATTTTTCCTTCCCTCCAAGTGAAATATCGCTCATTCCGAATTTTCCATAAGATTTCATCCTGTCCGATCTCTGGATTTCAGATTCCCTGCTGATATTCCATCCTATATGCTCAAAAGCCGCCAGAAGGGCAATTGCAAATGCTATAGCCCCTATAAATTCAAAATAAACAGGACTTTTGTAAAGTGCTGAATTCAGGAAATAAGCTCCCACGACAATCAGCAGCGAGAATGAAGCCAAGGTCTGCGGCATTTTTTTGATCCTGCTTGGGAGATAGCCAATGAGATAAAGGGCAGCAGCCCAGCCAATGAGCTGTATTATCATTGAATCCTGAAGTATCAGAATCACTGAATTATTAAAAATCCAGGATAACGACTGCCAGATGAAATTCAGGTTTGCCGGGCTTACGAAAGTTCCAATGCTTTTCGCTGTTTCCGGTATAATGCTCATTACAGCTACGGGCGCCTTTGTTACCTGCAGCTGTTCAAAGCCTGGCTTGTAAAGGCTGAGGTTCAGGGGCATGTATGCACTGTTTTGCGTTAACCATATGGATGACAGGAGCAGAATCATGAAAACTGACGGCACTGATATAAGTACGCTTTTCCTTGATCCAAAATGCAGCGCTCCAATTGCCATTACTGCTATTGTTGCCCAGCCGACATAAGGCAATGTACTGAATGCAAATGGTGCAAGTATCAGTATTTCCAGAAACGCTATTATTTTCCAGTGGTCAAATACTTCGAACATTATCAATGCCAAAACCAGGACGTATATCCAGCCAAATACCGGGGTCTGGTATATCACTGCAAAAAATGCAATAATGGCTCCTGCCAGAACGCCAATAGGCGGCTTTCTGTAGGCAATGGCCCCGCAAAGGGCTGAAATTGCTACTGTTACATAAACAGGATAGAACGGAAAACTGGAAATAAGGAACAATGCCCCCAGGAATACCAGCAATGCTGCATGAAGGCTGTCGCTTTTTTGTGCACTGGCTACCATTGAAGCGACTTTCTGCTGCGCCATGGTTTTTTGCATGCTATCTCATCTATGAAGTTCTTTAAATAGTTATTCCACCTTGAAGCCAGACTCAATTCATCTGCTGCAAAATGCTAAAAGTGGTTATTCCCTGGTGCAACCTGCTTCCATCTGGCGTACAAGCCTCTTTGGCAAATAAGAAAAAAAATTATTTTTTTACTACTGTAGGCAAAGCTTTTGTCAATTCACGGGCGCATTTGTTGCTGCAGAAATACAATTTAATATGTGTTCTTGCCCTTTGCATGCTTACTTCGCCTACTACCTTGTTTTTACCGCACTTTGCGCATTTAAGCGTCAAAATTATCACCATATATATTACACAGTCTGCATTCTTATACCCCCACTATTGGCCACTTATGCAAAATAATGAAAGCCCAATGCCAGAATTCTCAAAAAACAGGTCAAAACAGTTATTTTTCTATCCTGACGTCAGGCTCAATTCTTCTCCAGTCCATATTCATGTACTGCCAAAGCTGCCTAGTTGTGGAATCATAGACAAGATTGTTTTTTGATGCTACTTCCTTCGGCCTGTCGATCTCGATCAGTGGAAATCTTCTCATCCATTCAACTTCGTCCCTGAAAGGGTTCCTTTCAATGACGTATATCCTGTTTCTTTCCTTTTTGACGTTTTCGCACCATCCGATTACCCTGTCAATTTCATCTTTTGTGACCATTTAAATCCCTTATATTCCATACATCAAAATTTTATTACATGCACGGTCAATATGCCTGGCACGTAATTTTTTCCCTGAAAAAAGCCTCAGTTTTTACAGCATTCACAGTCTTTTTCAGAACAGAAGCCGAATCTTTCTTCCACCCTGCTCCAGTCAATATTTTTGAAAAATGCATCAATATAGTCCGCTTTCTTCAATCCATAATCTGTGAAAAATGCGTGTTCGAAAACATCCATGACCAGCAATGGCACTCCGCATGCAGGATGGCCTGCATCATGTTCGTTTATCCAGAAGTTGAACAGTCTTTTTTCGCAGGGATCAAGATACAGAACAACCCAGCCTATTCCGCGCATTGCACCAGTTGCCCTGAAATCAGTTTCCCAGTTTTCAACAGAGCCGAATTCCTGTGCTATTTTTTTTGAGAGCGGCGACGAGCCATAAAGTTCTGCTCCGCCTTTTTTCAGGTTGCCAAAATACAGTTCATGAAGCCGCATGCCGTTGAATTCCCAGCCGAACCTTCTTTTCAGTTCTGCATATCCCGGAGTCAGGGCCTTTCCCTCCTTTGCCATCACCGTGAGAGCATCATTCACCTTGTTTGTATTTGTCACATATCCTGAATAAAGTGCAAAATGATTTTTTAGCAGAGTGTCACTGAATCCTTCAGTTCCAACCAATCCATCGAAATTTTTTATTTCATAAGCCATATTATCTCCTATTGGGTAATCCCCTGAAGCTTTCTTAATTTTTGCGAAAGGCTTTCCTGTTTTTGTGTTATGTCGTGGTTTATTAAGTTTTCTAATCATCATATTGTTATGAAGAATTTCAATTCTGAAAAACAAAGGCCTGGTTCCAGAAAGCAAAAAACAGCATTCACATTCATCAATGCTCTTGTTTTGACCTCTACTGTGTGCTGTTGTGTTGCAGTAACCAATGTCCCTCCAGCTGAAAATCCAAAATCCGGCAGGCATACACAAAACGATAGCAAGAAAAGTGAGAATTTAGGCGCTGAACTTATTGATGCGGCAGAAAAAGGAGACGTTAATCAAGTCCGGATCCTTGTTGCAAAAGGCGCTGATGTCAATACGAAAGGATATGAAGAGCAAAGCCCTCTTATCCAGGCTTCAAAAAACGGACATCTGCCAGTTGTTCAACTTCTGATTGCCAGCGGTGCACAGGTCGATGCAAGAGACATTGACGGCCGTACCGCGCTGATGCATGCATCAGACAGCCATATTGCCGAGTTCCTTGTTGCCAAAGGCGCTGATATTTCAAGCAGGTCAGATTTCGGTGAGACTCCTTTATCCCACGCTTCAAAAAAAGGCAAAACAGATGTTATCGGGTTTCTGCTTGCAAAGGGAGCCGATGCAAATGAAAAAGACAAAGATGGCGAAACCCCACTGTTTTTGGTTTCATTGCTTGGTAAAATCGATGTTGCAGAAGTTCTGATTGCAAACGGCGCAGTTATCGATGCTGAAAATAAATATGGCGCGACTCCTCTTGGTGCCGCTTCTAAATCCAATCACAAATCCCTTGCCGAACTTCTGATAGCCAAAGGCGCAAATGTAAATGCAAAAACCACTTATGGCGAGACTGCTTTGATGTGGGCTTCGGAGTATGGCCATAAGGAAATTGTAAAGCTTCTTATTGCAAATGGTGCGGATGTCAATTCAGCTGATAAGAGCGGCAAAACTGCACTTATGCGCGTTTCAGATGCTGAAGTTGCAGAGCTTCTCATTGAAAAAGGCGCAGATATAAATGCAGAGGACAATCTGGGCAGAACTGCACTTGCTTTTGCATCTGGTTCCAGGCGCACTGCTGTTGCCGATTGCCTGAAAAAGTATGGAGCAAAATAATCATCTTTTTATTATCTGAATTATGTCACCGTCAGCAACCCTGTGCCCCAGGCCGACCCGTTGCCCCGGATGCTTCACGCTTTTTCCCCATATCAGTGCATATCTGAAGTTTTTTTTCAGGTCCCTGTGCAGTTTCTCACAAATACCTGCAACCGTAATCCCGTTCCTTACAACCAGGGCCTCTTCAAGATCCGCTTTTTCGCCTCTTCTTTTTGTGAAAATATTTATGAGGTTAAGGGTAGCATAAATCTTTTCTCTCAGCTCTGCAATGCTCCTGTCATCATCTGCGGAAATCTTTACATAACCTGGCGGCAGCTTGCCTTTTGCCAGGTCGCATTTTGTCATAACATAAACTGCTGGGGTATATACCCTGTTTCCTTCGAGAAAATCAATGAATTCATCCACAGTCACATCATCATGGATTACAATGTTTGCATTGAACATTCTGTATTCACTCATGGCTGCCTTGATCTCGTTCTTGCTTATCTTTTTCAATGGAACTGTATGGTTTATTTCAAGTCCGCCCTTTGCATTTTTGGAAATGGAAATTCTTGGTTTTTTTGCATTTATCCTGATTCCGAATCCATAGAGTTCAGTTTCAATTATTTTTCGTGCCTTGGGGGCGTTTGCCTCGACTAATATCAGAATCAGGTCAGCTGTCCTTGCTACTCCAATGATTTCGTGCCCCCTTCCCTTACCGTCTTTGGCACCTTCTATAATTCCCGGAAGATCCAGTATCTGTATCTTTGCATCCTTGTATCTCATTGTTCCGGGAATGCAAGTCAGTGTTGTAAATGCATATGCAGCTATCTCTGATTTGGCGCCTGTCAGTTTGTTGAGCAGGGTACTTTTTCCGACGCTGGGCAATCCGATGAGAACTACTGACGCATCCCCGCTTTTCTTTACATCAAATCCGCCGGCGCCCCTTGTTCCTGAAGGTGTTACAAGATCCCTTCTCAGCTTTGCAAGCTTTGCCTTGAGAACCCCAAGATGGTACTCGGTGGCCTTGTTGACCTGAGTACGGGCCATTTCCTCCTCTATCTCTTTTATTCTTTCCTGGATTCCCATTAATCACTATTAGCCAGTGAAAGGAATAAAAATTCAGAAGTTGCCGAATCCTATTTTGCTTTTGCTGTTTTTCTGAAGTTCATCTTCATATTCATCTGCAATCATTTTCCCAAGTTCGTCCTTCAGTTCAGTGCAATCCATTACCCCTGCATCCTTCATTGGGTCTCCTTCCAGAAGAAGCCTGTAAATGTCAATCTTAAGCTTTGGTTCACCGCTTTTCATGGCAGCTTTTATTAGTCCAACTGCTTCAGCATAGCTTTGGCACGCTTCATCTGTAGGCACTTTCCTGGTTTTCGTTTCGCTGCTCCACCCTCCTGCTGACTGCTCTTCATCCCTTCTTCTGCCTGCTGTGCCAAGCAGAATCATTATCTTTGAAAACGTTGCAGCTTCGATTATTGGCTCTGCCAAAGGTTCTTTGTTTGGAATTTTCTTGTTATCGTATTTTCCTGAATGCATCTGCCTCATTGGTTCCACCATTATCTCTTTTGCTATAATGATATATTTATAGCTTTTATGTACAAAATTATACATTATGTATGCTATACTGGAAAGTGCCTTTGTCCGTTATCCAATGCGCAAAAAAGTGGCCGATCTTTTTCTACGGCGTGGCTTACGAATAGAAAAAACAGGAAGAATTTTTTGCGGAGAAATTGAGATTTCGCCAGTGAAAATAGCCCGTGCTCTTGATGTTGACAGAAGAGTTGTTATTGAAACTGCAGATCTTATACGAAGTGTTCCAGAATTATTCAAAATATTCGAGGCTCTTGAGCCAACCTCTTCAATCAAAGGCGTTGCAAATCATCTTGGCTTTGAAGTTCTGGAAATAGAGGCAGAGCCCCATGCCTTTGGTATTGTCGCTTCAGTTACAAAAATAATTGCAGATTCCAGAATTTCCATCAGGCAGATAATTTCAGACGATCCCGATATCTATCCGAATCCAAAACTGACAATTGTTTTGGAGAAAAGGCTGCCAGGCACTGCATTGGCAAAACTAAGGAACTTGCCCATCAGAAAAATCTCAATTGAATGAAACCCGGCATAATAAAAATAAAAAAAACAGGTGTCAGAACAATTTTCTGTACATTTCGACCAGAACCCCATCAACATCATTTGATACTCTCAGTGCATCCTTCCGTATTACCCCCCTGACATATCAGATCAGTTGCATGCGGGCCTTTTGTTCTGAGCAGGTCTCTTAACCTGAAAAGCGTTTTCGCATCATCTTTATTGGCTTCAAGCATTTTTTTTGCCAAGTCCAAAGCATCATTATATGCAAAATCTGCTCTGTCTGTTGCATACTTGTACTCTGTTTTACCTGCCTGCTCTTCTGTTGTTTCGTTTGATTTTTCCAGCAAATGCCTTAATTTTGCGAAATCGTCACAATAGTGCCTTTCATCTGACAGTCCTTCACAACAGTGCTTTTCAGCCAATACCTCACTACAAATCCTTAACTTCTTGCCAAACCAAATCCCTTCCTTGATTTTGTTTCATTTAATCACCAAAATTGTTTTTGTCCAATGACATATTTAATACTTTTATGTACAACATTGTACATTATGCTATTTGCCTGGTTTTACTTTGGGTTAGTTGGCATTTCCTTGGCAAAACCAAAGAAACTGCAAATCAGAAAATTCAAGAGAGGGAAAGATAATGTAATCAAGAAACTTTAGTTTTTTCAAATTCATTAATGAAAAATGCCCGTATTTTTTCACATAGGTTAATCGCTCTTTTTGCATCCTTATTGCCGAGAATCCCATCTTCATACTCTGCAGGCGTTTTCATATCAATTAATTCCAGTAAGCTATCCATTATCTGGGATTTTTTCTTTTCATCAGAAGATTTTGCTTCTTTCAAAAGACCTACTGCTTCGCCATGGCTCTGGGCCGATGATTTCCTGCCAAGCTTGTAAACTGTAAAAGCATCTGTCCATGATATTGCACAATGGACTGCCATTGTTACTGAATTGTTCGGTCTTTCTCCTTCAAATTCGCTTTTCATTCCATTATAGTATTGTTCTGCCTTTTCCACAAACCCATTATATTTATACCGTGAAACATGTTTTACCCTAGTCACTATAGCACCTTATGCCCTTTTTGATTGATTCTCTCAACCATGACGGTTTATTCTTATCAACGTCATTTTGGGTATATACATGCACAGACAGTTCATTTCCGCAGCTTTCGAGGAGTTTTAGACCTTGACTGCGAGCCAAATTTCTTACAATATCCTTGTTTTGCCCCTCTTCAACAATAAGTAAAACATCAACATCACTATCTGGTCTTGCAGTTCCTTCTGCTACTGAGCCTATCAGGTAGGCATCGACTATAATAGCAGGGTCCTCTTTTGTTATTTGACCTTTTTCCCTAGCCAACTTGGTAAGAATGTTGTAAAATGAAATATTGCTTTTTATCATTTCTTTTAGCCAGTCCAATGGACTGATTTCTGATGCAGTCAAAAATGCCTTGACATGTGGATATGCAAAAGATTTTTTGTTCAGTTCCCATACCATTGCAGTGCCAACAGTTTTTCCTTTTACTATGTTGAGATCCAGCAACTGCTTCATTGCCTTGTTTACTGCAGTATGGCTGACTCCAAGAACCCTGCTTAGTTCTCTTTCACTTATCGGTTCCTGGTCCTGAAATAAGAAATGCAATATCCTTCTTTTCAAAACAGAACCAAAAACCTGCTTTGCTATTGGTTCATTTGAAATTCTCATGATTAGTTTACGATTGTAAACTTTAAATAGTTTACGATCGGCAACTTTTGGTTTCCACTAATCTATCTTCTTCAGGCCTTCCCACCATGAGTTGGAGCTGGTCGTTTTCAGTTTTTCATAAATCTCCTTTCCGCTTTTCGTCTTCAGTCTCGGCCCTATATTTTCAATCCAGCTCTGCGCCCCTGCGTGGCCGATCTCTGCATACTCCTTTGCCTGGAAAGCGCATTCAAGGGCATCAGCATCATGCTTTATCGTTTCCTCATCTTCTGTCAATTCCAAAACACCTAAGACAGATTTTCTTATTTCTTCAGGCATTGGAGCAGCCTGGTCTTCCTCGATTTTCTTCCCAACGCCTTTCACATCAACATATCCTGCTGCAATCTTGTTCAGATCCTGTATCCTTGTTTCATGCATGTCATGGAAAACCAGCGCAGTGCAGATTTTCCTGGCAATATCCTCCGACTTTCCCTCCATCCTTGCAAGCAAAAATCCAATTATCGCTGCCCTGAAGCAATGGTCTGCTACTGATTCAGGCTGTTTCACTTTTTCAGCCCACCATCCTGACCTTGCAACTCTTTTCAGCATCCCGGCTTCGTAAATATACTTAGTAACAGATTCCATGATTCTTCTTTCCATGGAGCTATTTTTAATTCTTCTAAATAATAGGAAATCATGAAGCATATTATGAGGAAGGGCATGCTCGAAAAAAGAAACAAGCTTTCAAAGGAAGAGTCTCTTTCCCATAGCAGGAAAATCATGCAAAACCTGTTTTCAACAGAAAAATTCAAACAGGCGCAGGTGGTGGGCTTCTACCTCTCCAAAGGCAGCGAAGTTCCAACATTGGAAATGATCCATGAAGCAATAAAACTAGGGAAAAAAGTTGCCGTGCCAGTTACAAATGAAAATATTGAATTCTGCGAATTTTCAGATGATTTGATTGAAGGAAAATACGGCATTCCAGAGCCAAGGGAAAAGGTACCACTGGAACCTGGCCTGGTCATTGTTCCGGGCATTGCTTTCGGAAGATGCATGCACAGGGTTGGCTATGGCAAGGGCTACTATGACAAATATCTGAAGAAAACAAAAGTCTATCGTATCGGAATCTGCTATGAATTCCAGATATTCAATCAGCTTCCAACCCATGAAGACGATGTTCCGATGAACGAGATCATCACAGAACAAAGAATAATAAAGTAGAAGCAGTAATAAACAGTGGTGATCAGATGACAGACCTCCGGAGAAGCATCAAATGTTCAGGTTGTGGGAATGAATCCACAGTGTATATACAAAGCCAGTTTGACCTTAGGGATTTCCTCCTGTCAGGCAAATGTTCCTGCGGAAACTCCCTGCAGATAAACTTCAACGTAATAGAGAAAGAAGCTGCAAAGGAAATGCGTCAGGCGGAACCTCCGTCATCGAACTACAGCTTTGATGACAGCATTTTTGGGACTCCAAGCGAGACGCCAAGAAACACCCTTCAGGACATCATGGAAGAGTGAAATCTGCTATTGAATCAAACACATAATCCGGTTTTATTTTTTTTATGTCCTTATTTTTTGATACTCCTGTAAGTACCAGTGCGCACCTTATCCCGCAGTTCCTTGCAAATGCAATATCCGTATCAATCCTGTCACCGACAAACATTGTCTCTTCCCTTTTGATTCCTCTTTCCCTTTGCATCAGCTCAAAGCCATATGTGCCGGGCTTTCCAATGGAGATGGCTTTTTTTCCTGAAGCAGCTTCAATTGCCGCTACTATTGAACCCGCGCCTGGCCGTACGCCGCCTTCAACAGGAAAGGTGTAGTCATAATTGGTTGCCACTAGAACTGCACCATGCAGCAAAAGCCGTTGTGCCATAGCGAGTTTTTTGTATGTAAACCTCCTGTCAAGGCTTGCAGCTACGATATCTGAATCCTCCCTGGCAATTTTGATGCCTGCATTTTCAAGTTCTTCAACCAGTCCTGTTTCGCCTACAACATATGCCTTTTTGCCAGGGTGATTGCCGGCAAGATACCTTGCAAGGGAATAGGCCCCTGTGTATATTTCCGGCTCATTAATCTCAAATCCCATCTTTGCAAGTTTTTCCTTAACTCCCTTTCTGGTGCGCGTTCCCGCATTTGTCAAAAACAAAGTTCTGACTCCATTTGACCTGAGCTCTTCAATTTTTTCTCTGGCTCCCGGAATGGCCGTTTTGCCAAGAAATATGGTACCATCCAGGTCGAAAATAACCGTCTTCATGGCTTTAATATCCTAGCTCACTTATTTTAGATTATGCGCGTAGCAGTTCTTTTTTCAGGAGGCAAAGACAGTGTTCTTGCCACTTCATGGACTCTGAAGCAAGGATTCGATCCTATTCTGGTTACTGTCAAGCCCCCGGAATATTCCATGATGTTTCATCATCCCAATATTGAATTTACCAAATACCAGGCACAGGCAATGGAACTGCCGCAGGAATTTGTAGAAACTACTGAAGAAAACTGGAGGGGCAAATTGATTGAAAAATTAAGGCAGCTTCAGGTAAAAGGCATTGTTACCGGAGCAATTGCAAGCCAATACCAGAAAAAAAGAATCGATTCTGTCGCTGCAGAACTCGGAATTCCTGCCTACGCCCCTCTTTGGCACAGGGAAAAGGAAATTCTGGAAGAAATCCGGGATTTCGAAGTCTATGTTACTGCAGTGTCTGCAGAAGGCCTGGATGAAAAATTTCTCGGACAGCCTTTTCAGAAGATTGTCGATGCCAGACTGTCAGGCATCCACCTGCTTCTTGAAGGAGGAGAGGGTGAGACATTTGTGACATATGCTCCTTTCTTCAAAAAAAGAATCGTTATAAAATCCTGGGACAAATCATTTGACGGGGTCAGGGGCATAGCCAAAATAAAAGAAATAGAAATAAAGGAAAAATCATCTTGATGCGTAGTTGCATCTGAATGACTCTGTAAGCCAGCCTCCGAAACATTCCATTTCTGAATCGGCGGAAGCGCACAGAGATCCCTGAATGCACCATTTGCATCCTGCACCTGTAAGGCAGTCAGCGCAATTGTACTGTGCCTCACATGTTTTGCCGCCCTTTGGGCCCTGGCATGCAATTTCATCATATGCCCAGTCTGCCGGTTCGCAGGAACTTACTGCTGGTCCTGCAGAAGTTCCGCTGAAGCATGAATTGCTTGTCTTGCACCAGCCGCATCCTTTCTTTGCTACACAGGAATAACAGTCCGGAGCAAGAGTTGAACACTCATTCTGGGTTGCAGGCGATTCTTCAGCTTGGGGCAGTTCAGGTTCCTGGACCTCCTCTTTCAGGATCTCTTCAGGTTCTTCAGCCACTACAGGTTCATCGGTAATTTCTTCTTCAGGAACTACTCCCTCATCATTTTCAGCAGGCGCTTCTGAAGTACACCCGGCCAAAACCAAACCTATCAATAATATACAAGCTAAAAATTTCATTTTATCCCTCGTAGGCAATATTCCTGCCTTTTATCCAGACGCCTTTCTTGTCCGTAATTTTCCCAATAACATTTGCCTCAACTTCGTGTTTGTTGGCAATGTTGATGATAGTATCAGCACGATCTTCAGGAAGTATGACTGCCATTCCGACACCCATATTGAATGTCCTGTACATGTCAAATTCATTCACCTTCTTTCCCATTTCCAGGAATATGGGCGGAGGCTCAGGAAGGTCATCAAGCGAATATCCGACTTCCTTATTGAGCCTTGTTAATTTGGAAAATGCGCCCCCTGTTATATGCGCAATTCCATGGACATCGCAGGCATCTATCATTTCAAGAACCGGATTTGCATAAATTCTTGTTGGTTTAAGCATTTCCTCTCCCCATTTTCGTATATTCAGGAGTTTCCTTGCAAGGGTGTAGCCGTTGGAATGTATTCCGGAACTTTCCAGCCCTACGATAACATCCCCATTTACAATTTCATTTCCAAGTACAAGTTTCTGTATTTTTCCTACTGCGGTTACTGTAAGGTCAAATGCCCCTTTCTTCAGAAGATCAGGAACAATGGCAGTTTCTCCGCCTATGATTGCCATGCTTGATTCTTTTGCGCCCTTCACGAGCCCCTTCATAAGCTCTGAAATCATCTCGTTGTCTTCTTTTGCAAGTGCAATATAATCCACACATACCAAAGGCTGTGCGCCAACACAAAGTATGTCATTAACTGACATGGCAATCGCATCAATGCCTACTGTATCATATTTTCCAAGCTGTTCTGCCACAAGCAATTTTGTTCCAACGCCATCTGTATGAATGACAAGTTTGTCGTTTCCGCATCTGAATATCCCTCCATAGTGGCCGAAAACCGGCAGTGCTTCTCCATATCCTTTTCTGTATTCAAAAGTGGACCGGATCTGATTCCATATAGTATCCTGTATTTTTCTGACCTCTCCCACATTAACCTGGTATTTCATCAGTATTGAAATGGGCTTTTGCTTTTTTATTGCTTGCCTTTTCAAACAGTTTATTAATTTTATGCGCGTTTCTTCTCTATGAAATTCATTGGAGGGTTTTTCCAATTTGCACGAAGAGTGTTAGAAGCTGCAAAAAAAGGGGGCCTTGCAGCTGTAGATCTGAAAAAACTCGACAATCTCCTTCAGCGCACCGGCAAAAGAAACGCAGTCCTTGCAAAAGGCATTCTCAGTGCTCTCAGCGCAGGCGGCGCACCAGAAAGCGACATTCAGAAATTTGGAGAACTCCTTAAAAAAGCAGAAAAAAGGATTGAAGAAGACCAGAATCCATTTACAGTCAAAGAGCAGGAAGAAATAGCGCTTATATTCAAACGGGCATATGTTTCAGACAAGGCACAGCGCTGGTTCACAGTACAGCTGGATGAATTGCTTGCAGGAGAAATAAAAGAATTCGTTGAGGGCACAAGGAGAGTGGAGATCCCCATTCCAAAGAAAAAATCAGTATCGTTTCAAAACGACAAGAAAAAACTGAAAGCATAAACTCTTTATTGAGGGGTTTCGATGAAAATAAAACTTACTCCGGAACTTTCCTACATCATCGGACTTTGGCGAAAGAACCGCACGTCTGAGGGCGTTGGCGTTAGGGGCGATGAGCCGGTCGTTTCTGTTTTCACCAGGGAAATTCTGGACAAACAGCTTTCTTCTTCAGACAGAATGCTTTCGGATGATAATAAGGTCTATTTTTACCATTCTGCATACCGGAAATTTTTTCAGCAGATAGAAAAGGAACAACTTGAACGCTTCAGGTACCTCAATGAATATGCTGCCAGTTATCTTGCAGGCATGTTCGATGCAACAGGGCAGATTGATGAAAAAGGGATAGTTTTCCTGAAGAAATTCACTCCTGAAGATGAAATAATGCTGCTCAGGCTCGGCTTTGGCGCAAGAAAACGCGGTCCGAAGCTGATTATAGAGAGGCCTGCAATATTTCTTACATTCATAAAAAACTATGTGAAGATATATAAGGATCATAAAGTGTTTGATTACATCAAGAGCTGAGACAAATGAGAATTCTTGCAATTCATTCTGACTATATAGAAGTAGAGCCCATGAAAAAAGCAGTCAAGGATGCCGAAGAAATCAAATCAAAGGAAAAAAAACGATTTGATGAAGTGTTGGTCGTATTCACATCTGTTGAACAGGGCGATGAGGATGCCGTTTCATCCTCCGCAAGACTGGCTGAAGAAGTAATCAAAGTTGCAGAACAGGTCAAAATAAAGAATGTCCTTCTTTATCCACTGGTTCACCTTACTTCAAAGCCATCTGCCCCAAAAATAGCAAAAGAGGTAATTTTCAAAGCAGAAGAACTTCTGAATGGCAAAGGATATACCACGTCACATTCTCCGTTTGGATGGTATAAGGGATATACAATGAAATGCAAGGGCCATCCGCTGTCAGAGCTGTCAAGGGAGTTTCATGGTCCTGGAAGCGTAGATGTCAAGCCGAGCCAGGTTGAACCGGTTTCAACAAGCCTAAGAGCAGAAAATACTCTCAAAAGCCAGTTCTACATCCTTGATCTGGAAGGAAAGCTTCATGAGACCGGGGAATTTGATTATGGCAAATATCCTGATCTGAAAAAATTCATGACATATGAAACGAAAAAAACAAGAGCCTATGATAAAGAACCCCCGCACATCCAGCTTATGAAAGATCATCAGCTTATTGATTATGAGCCCGGAAGCGATTCTGGTAATTTCAGGTTCTATCCAAAGGGACGGCTAATGAAATCGTTGCTGGAAAAGGCAATTACGGAATGGTGCGTTAATTATGGCGCCATGGAAGTGGAAACCCCCATAATGTATGATTATGAACACCCGGCACTTAAAAAATACCTCAACCGGTTCCCTGCAAGGCAATATGTTGTTCTAAGTGAAGACAAAACCCTGTTTTTGAGATTCGCTGCATGTTTCGGCTCATTCATCATGTTGCATGATGCTACAATTCCATACAAAATTATGCCTCTCAAGATTTTCGAGCTAACAAAATACTCATTCCGCAGAGAACAAAGCGGAGAACTTGCAGGGCTCAAGAGATTAAGAGCATTTACCATGCCGGATATGCATACATTAACCGTAGATACTGAAAGCGCCAAGGCTGAATTTGAAAACCAATATGGCATCAGCCTGGAATGGATGCGAATGATGGATCTTGATTATGAGGTTGGCTTCAGGGTTCAGGAAGACTTTTTCAATGAAAACAAGCCATGGTATGTCAACATGGTAAAAAAATTCGGCAAGCCAATTCTTGTCGAGATATTTAAAGAGCGCTATGCCTATTTCATTACGAAATTCGAATTTAATTTTGTTGATGTCATGGGAAAAGCAAGCGCGTTATCTACTGTGCAGATAGATGTTGAAAACTCTGATACTTTTGATATCAGCTTTATAGACAAGAACGGAGAAAAGAAAAGACCTCTTATACTGCATGCTTCGCTTAGTGGTTCCTTGGAACGCGTAATCTATGCTTTGCTGGAGAAAGAAGCACTCAAAATGAAAAAAGGTGAAAAAGGCATGTTCCCGGTATGGCTTTCTCCAAATCAACTCAGGATTATTCCTGTTTCTGAAAAACAGAAAGAGCATGCCTTAAAACTTGCAGAAAAGCTGGCTGAGCACAGATTTCGTGTTGACTGCGATGACCGGGATGAGACGCTGGGCAAGAAAATACGTGATGCTGAGAAAGAATGGATACCCTATATAGCTGTTATTGGCGATAAGGAAATAGAATCCGGCAGCCTCACAGTTACGATTCGTAGCAGCGGCGGAAAAAAACAAATGACTGAAAGCGAGCTCATTGAAATCATAGAAAAAGAAAATGAAGGAAAACCATTCGAAAAGCTTTCCCTGAATATGCGGATGAGTAAATTGCCGGTACTTAGATGAAAAATTTTGTCCGGCCTTTTCTTTATAAATAAAAAAATGCAATATTTATTTCCGCAGAAATTATCATCTAGCTTTATAAAATTAAACACAGTAATCGTTGCCCTATGGGAGGATTACGACTACAACTGCAGCCTATTGTGCAGCCAAAATTCTACAAGCCGCTTCTTGTCAAGGCCACTGTAACACTGAATGGCAGGAAGTTTTCCACCCACATCAATGAAGGGGCAACTGCCGATGAGCTTATATTGAAAATAGCAAAGGAAAACCGGGGAGGGGTTGCAAAGGTATATTACCCGGAATTCAACAGTCATGAAATAGTTGCAGTTAAAATCGGCGATCAGCTCCTGGTCAAAGGGGATCCAAAAAGAGTTGCAGAGGCTGATTTTTCAAATTTTGAAAATTCCGGATTTGTAAGGAGCGCCGCCATTGCAGCTTCCAGAAATTCTGACGGCGGAATCCATTTTTTTGTCGGATCACAGGGAATTCCAATGGCAGTTGACAAGTCCCAGAATCTTCTTTTTCCCAATGCCGAAGAGCTTAGGGTTGGAAAACACATAACTGACCTTTCCCTCAGATCCGTGCCATACAATGCCGATCCGGAAAAAATCTCTGATCTTGACCGCATGTATAAGGGCGGCACAAAAATCAGTCCGGCAGCAAGAAAAATGATGAAGCTGGGCAGAGAAGAATTTGAGAAATCGCACGGCGGCTTCAGAAGTGAAAAACTGATGCTCGCAGACACCAGTGTTCTTATCATGGAAAGAGATACTGGCGAACTAAAATGTGCAAACGAACAAAAAACAAACGAAATAGTAATACCTCTTCCGCCAGAGATCAAACTTCAGCAAATATTCACGCCTGCAATTGCAAATACCGGCTTTATTCTACCTACAGACCTTGGCCCTATGATCATACCAATGGATGGATCTGCGGTGAAGGTTCCATACCTTTATATCCGGAAGTTTGATGCCAGGGCAAGGGATTATATTGAAATAAAAACAGACCAGGTTGCTGAAAGCGAAGCATCACAAAAACCAGATGCATCAAAATGCCAAAAAGCCAAAATGGCAAAAAACTCAAAACAACAAAAAGAGCAGGAAGTTTCAGAGCCAAAACAGGAAAAGTCTCTTGACGATGTTATTGAAAAAAAGCTTTCCCATGCAGGGTCCAGCAACAAAAAATCCAAAAACAGTATCGTTGAACGCCTTAAAACCTCGTTCTCAGAAAATGACAAAAAAACAGATTCAGAAACTAAAAAACCAATGCCTGAAGCAAAAAAACCATCTGAAGGAAAAT